>DASXPC010000151.1:0-5138 GCA_036493815.1 Fimbriiglobus sp.
GGAGGCGGGAAACAG
Organism: Fimbriiglobus sp.; assembly: GCA_036493815.1. GTDB lineage: Bacteria > Planctomycetota > Planctomycetia > Gemmatales > Gemmataceae > DASXPC01. Next base: position 16 of record DASXPC010000151.1, read on the forward strand.
GGGCCGGGAGACGGTCCGCAAACCCCCGACACCTTCCTCCGACGCCTGATCCGCCGGCTCCGCGCCAAGTGCGTCTCACACGCGCCGGATTACGGACGGCCGACGGGGTGTCCCGCCGCCGCGTGACGGAGCGAATAATAGGGGTTGATCAACAGGCTGTTAGAAGAAGCCTACGACCTCGAACAATTTGAATTGGCCAAAGAGCGGGTTCGACAACGGGTCGCCCCGCACACCTGGGAGGTGTTTCGTCTGGTGGCCCTGGATTGTCGACCGGTTGTCGAGGTGGCCTCCAGAACGCATATGCAAATCGCAATGGTATACGTAGCCAAGAGCAAAGTATTGAAAATGCTGCGGCAGGAAATTGAGAAACTCGAGATCAAAATGTAACTGTTGGCCCGGTTGCATTTTTTCGCAAACAGGACCTTTTCGAGCAGGTGTATGACATCCTGTCCCACCCACAAACTCTTGACTGCTCTCATGGCAGAGTCGTTGAAACTAACGGACCGGGACGTCCTCGTCCGCCACGTGGAAGAATGTGTCTCGTGCCAGGAACGGTTGGCCCGACTGTCCGCCTCTCCAGCCTTGGAAGCATTGTGCCGAGCAGAAAAAACGGCATGCGTTTCCGATGTCGAAGAGCGGACCCTTCAGCGACTGAAGGAATTACCTCCAAAATAAACTGCCGGAGTCCCATCTCCGGCCGTCATGTCTGTTGGCACTTCGTCCCGGTCGGCAAATCGTCGAGTACATTACGGGATTAAAAGTACCTTGTGGTCCACCTTCGACCGCCCGTTACCACCGTCCGCATCTTGACCCCATGAGTTGAGTGTTCGTGGCGACCCCAAACTCCAAGGCAAGCCAATAATCACTTCAACCCCGTCGTCGATCCGATTCTGATAAGTGACTACTTAGCGAGAAGAGTCTTGTTCCCGCTTGAGGAACGAAATTGTTGCCATCTTACTCTCTACAATCGTAAGGAAGTCGTTTTCTTTCATACGATCCCATCATGCCCTATTCCCACGTCATCCGAGGTGAACGGTTCGAGTTTGCCGACTTTCGCGAACTCTTGGCCAAGGCGAACGAACCGAAGTCGGGCGACGAACTGGCTGGCGTCGCGGCTCGGTCGGAGCGGGAGCGGGTAGCTGCAAAGTGCGCGCTGGCCGACGTACCTCTCGCAGAAATCGTCGCCAATCCCGTGATCGACCCAGACTTGGACGAGGTGTCGCGGTTGATTCTCGATTCGCATGACGAGGAAGCGTTCGCGTCGATTGGCTCGATGACGGTCGGCGAGTTCCGGGAATTTTTACTCGGCTCCGCCGATAGCGCATCGCCCTTGTTTAAGCTACGGCGAGCAGTGACGCCGGAGGTCGCGGCGGCGGTGGCGAAAATTATGGGGAATAAGGACCTCGTTTACGCCGCTGCGAAAATGCGGTCCACGACCCGATGCCGGAATACGCTAGGTGAACGAGGCGTTTTCGCGGTTCGCGTGCAACCAAACCATCCGACCGACGACCTAACCGGAATTCTCGTTGCCGCATTGGAAGGACTGGCGTTCGGCTGCGGCGACGCGGTGATCGGAGTGAATCCGGCTGCCGATTCCGTCGATACCGTCAGCCAACTCCTCCACGGTTTGGATCGGTTAATCACCACGCTCGAGGTCCCCACCCAGCACTGCGTTCTAGCCCATGCCACCACGCAACTCGCGGCACTCGCGGCCGGGGCACCGGTCGATCTCCTGTTCCAATCTGTGGCCGGAACTCAGGCCGCGAACAAAAGCTTTGGCGTTTCGCTTTCTCTATTAAATGAAGGTCGAGAACGCGTTCTCGAATCGCACAACTTGCGGAACATCGCATGGGTCGGGAATCAGGTGACATACTTCGAGACTGGGCAGGGAAGCGCGCTTTCCGCCGACGCCCATCACGGTGTCGATCAGGTGACACTCGAAGCCCGGGCATACGCCGTCGCCCGGACGTTCGACCCGTTTTTGGTGAACTCGGTTGTCGGGTTTATCGGCCCGGAGTATTTGGCGGACGAACGACAGATTGTAAGGGCGGGGTTGGAAGATCACTTCATGGGCAAGCTGATGGGGCTACCGATGGGTTGCGACGTCTGCTACACCAACCACGCGGATGCGGATCAGAACTCGGCGGATAATCTGTTATTGCTCCTGGCCGCAGCCGGAGTGAACTACGTAATGGGCGTGCCGTGCGGTGACGACGTAATGCTGAATTATCAATCGACGAGTTATCACGACGCGGCAAGCGTGCGAGAATTGTTCAACCTGCGGCCCGCCCCGGAATTTGCGATCTGGCTCGAAACCCGCGGCATATTCCGCGGCGGCAGACTCCCGGCCAACGACCCCCCTGCCCTTCTGGCCCAATTTCCCAACGTCCTGAAATAACCCGAATGACCCCGCCCAACTCCGCCGAACCCGATACGATCGCGGACGACGTCCGCACCCTACAGAAACTCGGATACTCGCAGGAACTCTCTCGCGTTCTCGGCGGGTTTTCCAATTTCGCCGTGTCGCTCTCGATTATTTGCATCCTGGCCGGCGGGTTGACGTCCTTCCATGTGGGCTATTGTGCCGCGGGTGGCGGCGGCGTGGCGATCGGCTGGATCGTCATGAGTATCCTTGCCCTGGCCGTGGCGGCGACGATGGGGCAGATTGCCTCGGCATTCCCGACCGCAGGCGGTCTGTACCACTGGGCCGCCATCCTCGGCGGCCGGGGATGGGGTTGGGTCACCGCCTGGTTCAACCTCCTCGGCCTCATCACCGTGCTCGCGGCGATCAATGTCGGCACCATTCAGTTTGCGACGTCGGGGTTCTTCCCGAACGCAAACCTCACGCCAACGGTACAGTTGCTCGCAATGACCGTCATCACTTCGACGCAGGCGGCTCTGAACCATCGCGGCGTTCGCATCACGAAAGTGCTTACCGATTTCAGCGGATGGTGGATCCTCGGCGTGGCCGCGGTCCTGACCCTCGTCCTCCTCGCCTATGCCCCAACGTGGGACTGGTCCCGGCTGATCACGTTCACGAACTTCAGCGGATTACCCGAAGGGGATTCCTCCGTCTGGCCGCGTGCCGAATCGATCGCCTGGGTGTTCGCCCTCGGCCTGCTCCTCCCCGCGTACACAATCACCGGGTTCGACGCGTCGGCCCACGTGGCTGAGGAAACCGTGCACGCCTCCGCGGCCGTACCGAGGGGCATCGTTCGATCGGTGGGGGTCTCGGGGCTTTTCGGCTTAGCCATGCTCGCGGCCATCGTGCTGGCGATGCCGGACCCCGCCGCGGCGGCGAACGCGGGAGAGAAAGCCTTCACGAATACGCTTTTCGCCGTGGTTCCCAAGGTCCTGGCTTACACCTTACTTGCGGGATGTGTATTGGCTCAGTATCTGTGCGGATTGGCAACAATCACCTCCGCGTCGCGAATGGCTTTCGCCTTCGCTAGGGACGGCGGCTTACCCGGGTCGGAGTGGGTGAGGTGGGTCTCGCCGAGATACAAGTCGCCACCGGTAGCGATCTGGGCCGTGTCCGTTGCCGCGGTGTTGTTCACGGTTTACTCATCCGTGTATTCAACAATCACAGCGGTGTGTGTAATTTTGCTGTACGTGTCGTACGTGCTGCCAACGGCCGCCGGACTGCTGTCGTACGGGCGAACCTGGAAGACGTTCGGCCCCTGGCATCTGGGAAGGTGGTTCCGACCGCTCGCCTTCGTGAGTCTCACCACCTGTATCGGATTAATGGTGATCGGCATGCAGCCGCCGAACGAGAAGGCACTTCCGGCAGTATCCGGCACGGCCATCGGCCTCGTGGTTCTCTGGTTCACCCTTGCCCGCAAACGCTTCCCAGGTCCACCAAAAACTCAGACGGTATGAATGACACCAGCCTGACACCGATTTCCGAGGACGACCCGCTTCGCCGGGCTCTCGCTCATACGCCGGCCCGGTTGGCGACCGGCCGGGCCGGGCCGGCTTACCGGACCGGCACCTGGCTCAAACTCCGCGAAGACCACGCGGCAGCACGCGATGCGGTGCATGCGGAATTAGACCTCATGAGGGACTTCGGAACGAAACGGATCGAAGATTTTCAACTCTTTAATACATGCACTCTGGCACGGTCGCGGGCCGACTACCTGATGCGGCCCGATCTCGGTCGACGATTAGACGAGGAATCACGGGAACGACTCCGCACCGACTGCCCGAAAGGTCGCGACCTGCAAATTGTGATCGGCGACGGTCTTTCGGCCACGGCCGTCGCAACGCAGGCTCCGTTCCTGCTCGATTCACTTCGGACTCAAGCGGAAATGCGTGGTTGGAGTTTTGGCCGACCATTCCTCGTTAATTCCTGCCGCGTCGGCGTCATCAACGACGTGGGCGATCTTCTGTCACCCAAGGTTGTCGTCCTGCTCATCGGCGAAAGACCCGGACTGGCGACTGCCGAGAGCCTTTCCGCGTACCTGGCGTACCGCCCCCATTCGGGCCACACCGACGGGGATCGAAACCTGATTTCCAATATCCATGCCGGGGGAATAAGCATTCCGGAAGCCGCCGAGCGAATCGCATTGTATGCAGCCCGAATGATTGAGGCGGGGACGAGTGGAGTCCTGCTGAAAGAATGCTCCGGCACTGGACCACCGCGACTCATCCCCTGAAAATCCATGCAAGACCGGTGCACCAGGAAAAAACAATTTCAGATGGCGCCCAAATTCATTATTCCACCGGGAACTCAGGTCGTTCTCCGGCAAAACAAACGTGTTCCGGGAACGGCGAACGAAATTCCTGCAGGTAGTGTTGCGGAGGTCATCGAATCTCCGGCCACGAACTATCGAACGTATCGCATTCGGTTCTTTGACGGGATCGAGCTTCGCGTCAAGGTCGGGGAAGTGTTGGTGCGGCGGGTCGATCATGGTGTGGAATATGCCGAGACGTTTGGACCGGATGTGACCAAGTACATCATCCTGAAAGTCACGCTGGGATCGCGGGCGTTCGGTCTGGCAACCAACACCTCCGACAAAGACCATCGCGGAATTTATCTCTCGCCGGCCGACTGGCACTGGTCGCTTACCAAGCCACCCGATCAAGTTGATTCCGCCTCGGCAGGCGTCGAGGAAGTAATTTGG
>DASXPC010000152.1:0-25409 GCA_036493815.1 Fimbriiglobus sp.
CGCCGCGACGCGGAGTCTTCGGAGTGGTGCGCGGGCCAGCCAGCGATCTGCTTCAAAGTGTCTCCGCGTCGTGGCTGGCCTTCTTGAACGTCTGGCTCGTCCCGCCGACAATTCCCTTCTCTCCGTCGTTCCAATTCACGCTCCCGGAGTCACCCGGATGTTCCGCACGAGTTTCGTCTTCCTTCTCGTCCTGCCTACTTTTACCCGCGCCGACGACCCGCCCAGGAAATCCTCTCGAGCCCCCGTGGTGCTATCGGAGCAGGCCCTGCGGATTCACCGGGACAACCCGGTGATCGACGGCCATAACGATTTGCCCTGGGAACTTCGCCGCAAAGACAACATGGCGTCGTTCCGCTCCATCGACATTGCCCGGCTGCAGCCGCAACTGCACACCGACATCCCGCGGTTGCGGAAGGGCGGAGTCGGCGCCCAGTTCTGGTCCGTTTACGTTCCCGCCGACACCGCGGAGAAAGGGACGGCGGTCAGGACCACGCTCGAACAGATCGACGTCGTCCACCGCATGATTCAGCGGTATCCGAACGATCTGGAACTCGCCCTCGGCACCGCCGACATCGAGCGGATCCGTAAGACCGGCAAGATCGCCTCGCTCATCGGCATGGAAGGCGGCCACAGTATCGACAACTCGCTGGCCGTGTTGCGGTCCATGTACCGGCTCGGCGTTCGGTACATGACGCTGACGCATTCCGAATCGCTCGCCTGGGCCGACTCGTGCAGCGACAAGCCCCGGGCGCACGGCCTGACCAAATTCGGCGAAGACGTCGTGCTGGAAATGAACCGCATCGGCATGCTCGTCGACCTGTCCCACGTATCGACAGAAACGATGAAGGCCGCACTGAAGGTGTCGAAGTCCCCAGTGATCTTTTCGCACTCGTCAGCTCGGGCGGTCGCCGACCACGTGCGGAACGTGCCGGACGACGTCCTGGCCATGGTGAAGGCCAACGGCGGCGTCGTCATGGTCAACTTTTATTCCGGATTCGTCGTACCCGAGGGAGCCCGGGCGATGCGGAAAATGTTCGACGTCTACCGGGAATTGCAGACAAAATACAAGGACGAGAAGCAACTCACGGCGGCGATGGCCCAGTGGTCGAAAGAGAACGACTACCCGGCCGGAACGGTCCAGACGGTTGTCGATCACATCGACCACATCGTCAAGGTCGCCGGGATCGACCACGTCGGCATCGGGTCGGACTTCGACGGGGTGAATAAGCTGCCGTTCCAACTCGAAGACGTGTCCAAGTATCCTTTCATCACGCAGGAATTGCTGAACCGCGGATATTCGGAGCCGGACATCCGGAAAATTCTCGGCGGCAACCTGATGCGGGTGTTCAAGGCGGCGGAACAAGTGAGCGAAGAGATGCGAAAGAAATAGTACTGTGGATCGCGGGCGTCCCGCCCGCTATTCTTATCTTACGACCCAAACCCGGCTGCCCACGCCACGATTGCGGCATCCCGTCAAACCACGATGACGCTTCCTTGCTGGCTCATCCCTTTGGGTTTAGTTGTCTGGTTGGCCGCCCGGCATTCGTTTTCCTCTTACGCGTCAAACCGGTCGAAACGGTACGTCGTCGGATTTGCGGTCGGATCGATCCTGGTTCAACTTCTTTGGCCGGTGTTACGTATTCCAGTGTCTGTTTTTCAGATCGCCGTCTGTCTATACGTCGCTCTCCACCGACAGGTATGTAACGGGGTCGATTCGGCTATCCCGCAGGCTTGACGATCGCGGCCGGGCCGGCCGCGGTCCACGGAACGACGATGCCGCGAATACTGCTCGAAGCCGCGTGCGAGACGGTGGACGACGCCTTGGCTGCGACGGCCGGCGGAGCCGACCGGATCGAACTGTGCTCCGCCCTCGACCTCGACGGTCTTACGCCGAGCGTCGGCTTGTATCGGGAAGTCCGATCCGCAACCCCGCTGCCGATCGTCGTCATGCTTCGGCCCCGGTCCGGGGACTTCGTCTATTCCGACGCCGACCTGCGTGCCCTTCGAAACGACTTGGACCAGTTTCGATCCCTCGAACCTAACGCGGTGATTTTCGGGATTCTCACCCGAGACGGCATGATCGACGAAGCCCGGTGCAGCGACTTGATCCAACTCGCCCGCGGGGTCCCGTGCGTATTCCACCGGGCGTTCGATTTGTGCCGGGATCGGAGTTCCGGGTTGGAATCCCTCATCCGAATCGGTTTTCGGCGGGTTTTGACCAGCGGCGGGGCGGAGAAGGCGTCCGACGGGGTATCCATTTTGCGGGAACTGAACGACCTTGCCGCGGGCCGAATCGAAATTCTTCCCGGGGGCGGCATCCGCGCGGGTTCCGCGGCCGCAATCGTTGCAGCCACCGGCTGCCGGCAGTTGCACGCGTCGTTTGCGGAAGATATCCCCGAATCCCGCGAGATTAACCGCTTGGGCAGCCCTCTCCGCCGTCGAGTAAGCCGCGATCAGGTCGCCGCCACCCGCGCCGCGGTAGACAAAATCAAGTAATTTTACCTGTATGACGTCCCTTCCCGCCGATGCCGATACCGACCTGGCGAATTTCGCTCGAAGCTTGGAACAGAGCCGGCTCGTGCGGACCGATGACGTTGCCCGCCTTTTTACGGGGCAGGTCTCGGCCGCCGATGCCGCAAACCATCTGGTGACGACCGGCACCCTCACGCGTTATCAGGCCGACAAGCTTCTGACCGGACGCTGGCAGGGTCTCGTCCTCGGTCCGTACCGCATCCTCCACCCCGCCGGCCGGGGCGGGATGGGCCTTGTCTACCGGGCGGCCAAGGAGGGTGCGGCCGAACCCGTCGCTTTGAAAATTCTGCCGCCGAAGCGGGCGGAGGAACGACCGCAGACGCTGTCCCGGTTTAAGCGGGAAATGCGGATCGGCCGGATCGTGCCACCACACCCGAACGTCGTCGCCACGGTCGATTCCGGCGTGATTGACGGCGTCTATTTCCTGGCGATGGAATACGTTCCGGGCCCGACACTCAAACAGCGGGTCGCAAAATTGGGTGCGATGCCCGTCGAGACGGTCGCCCACCTTTTCACACGGGCCGCGACGGGTCTAGCGGCCGTGCATTCCGCCGGTGTCGTCCACCGCGACGTTTCTCCGGGCAATCTCATCCTCACGCCGGCCGGCGACGTCAAGCTCCTCGATTTCGGCGTTGCCATCGTGGCCGGCGAGCCGCTCCCCGCCGACCCGACGGTCGCTGGCGGAAAGGGGTACACAATGGGCACGATGGACTACATCGCCCCGGAACAGGTCCGCGACGCCGCCGCGGCCACGTTCGCCTCGGACCTTTACGCTTTGGGGTGTTCGCTCTATTTCGCCCTCACCGGCACGCCGCCTTATCCGGGGGGGGATTCCCGGCAGAAGATCCGCTGGCACAAACGGGCCGAGGCACCACCGGTAAACGCGATCAACCCGCTCGTCCCGGCCGAATTATCCTACCTCGTCGAACGGCTCATGGCGAAATCCCCGGCGGACCGCCCGGATTCGGCAATTGCGGTCGCGCACGAATTACTTTCGTTCGCCCCCGCCGAGGAATGGCCGGACCCGATCGGGCACGCGATCGAGGCCTGGGATTCGAAACTCGATCCGTCGGACGAAGGGGAGGTCGAGGAATGGCCCGTGGAATTGCCCCGACCCTTCGGGGCCGTGCGAACGCTGATCGTCCTTTTGGTGCTTCTTCTCGGCGGTTTGATCGTCCTTCTCGTCCTGCTCGTAATAAAACAAAGGTGATGCGGCATAGAATGGCGTGAACGTTCGGAGGCAATTCGCATGCAACCCGTTATGCATTCACTGACCCGGCCGAAGCGGTCCGTTGGTGGCGACCTCATGCTGCTCGGCATGGCCGTGATCATCGGACTGGGGATCGGATTGGGGTTGTTGTGGGTGTTCGAGCCCAACTTCTTCCGAGGTGCCCCGCCGGCGAACGACCCGACCGCGGGCGAACGGGCGCCCGACCCCCGCACCGGCCGCGACGTGGAGGAGCGGGAAGCCATCGACCTGTTCAAGCACACCAAGGATAGCGTGGTCAACGTGGACGTGGTCGTCCGGGTCCGCTCGTTCGACGCCGGAGTTCGGGAACAGCAAGCCAGTGGCGGGTCCGGGTTCATTTGGGACGATGACGGTCGGGTGGTGACGAACTTCCACGTCGTCCGAGACGCTCTCGACGGGAATGGACCCACCCTCCGAGTCGTCCTTTCCGACCACTCGACTTATGCCGCGCGCATCGTCGGGGCCACGCCGGACTACGACCTGGCCGTCATTCAAATTCTCGACGCGCCGAAGGAGAAATTCAAAAAGATCCGCGTCGGCACGTCCAAGGACCTCGAAGTCGGGCAGAAGGTGTTCGCCATCGGCAACCCATTCGGCCTCAGCCTGACCCTGACCAAGGGAATTATCAGTGCGCTCGATCGCGAGATCGACTCTCCGAGCGGTGCCAGTATTCCCGGGGCGATCCAGACCGACGCCCCTATCAACCCCGGGAATTCGGGCGGTCCGCTCCTGGACAAGGACGGTCGGTTGATCGGCGTGAACACGGCGATCGCGACTCCGTCGGGCGGGAACGTCGGCATCGGATTCGCCATTCCGGTGGACACGGTCAACGCGGTGGCGACCGAACTGATCAAGCGGGGTCGGTTGTTGCGGCCGGACGTCGGCATCAAACTCGTGGACCAGTGGCGCGTCCGACGGGCCGGGTTTCCCAACGGCGTCATGATCGCCGACGTGACCGCTGGCAGCCCGGCCGACAAAGCCGGACTTGTCGGGCTCCGCAAAAGCCTCCGGACCGGCGACACCGTTCCGGGTGACATCGTCCTGAAAATCAACGGCACGGCCGTGAACGCGAACCTCGACTTCACCCGCACGATCCTCAATTCCAAGCCGGGAGATAAACTGAAGTTCACCATTGACCGGGACGGCGAACAATCCGAGGTCGAGGTGACCGTGCGGGGGATTTGATGGCTGTGGTATTGATTTTGGACCGCGGGCGGCCCGCCCGCAGTTTTTTGGAAAGTGGTGTACGAGCGTAGTCGTGACGCTCAGTTTCCGCATTTTCCTTAATCAAGCGGATACGAGAAGAGCGGGCGGGACGCCCGCAGCCCGCAAACTCCTCTAATTCCCGTCCGAACGCTTGTCGATATGGGGTGAACCTCCTATATTCGTCACCGGTTCTGCCGTCGAGCGACGGCAGACCTCTCTCCTATGTTCGCGGTAGGGTTCTGCCATGTACGGATTCGGCATTGAGGACCTCGACTTCGTCGAGGAGCTCAGGATGCGGCGCTGGGCTCGGGAAAACTACGTTCCCGAGGGCAAGCGAGACGCCGGCTGGCACCCGGTGATTCTGGAGGAGATGCACCGCAAGGATGGTGAGCGACAGGAGGCCGCGCTGGCCGGGTAGCCGCGCCGCCTCCGCCCCCGATACAACAGTCCCCCGCGGGCGTGTCCGGCCGAGCTAGGCCGGTCACGCCCGCGGCGTTTTCCCCCACCAGGTTTCGCAGCATGGGCTTTTTCACCGGCCGGGCGACGTTCCTTCGCTTCAAGGTTCACGGGTCGAATCCGAAACGTTTCGGCGAGGATCATCTGGATCGACTGATCGCCCACCAGGCCGGGCGGCAGAAAATCGCCACGGCCGACGGCGTCGAGGCCGGCTGGGCCGCCGGCGAACACGTCCTCGACACCGACTTCCAACTTGCGAAGAACGTGATCAACGACACGCTGTCGTTCGACCTGCGGATCGACGTGGACAAACTGCCGACCGACCTCATGCGGGCGTACACGGCCGTGGAACTGAAAGCCCTGGCGGCCGACCACCCCAGCGGCATTCCGTCCGCCCGGCAGAAACGGGAGGCGAAGGAAATCGCCAGGGAACGGCTGGAGAAAGAAGCGAAAGACGGACGGTTCCGCAAGCGGAAATGCGTTCCGATCCTCTGGGACGCCCCGTCGAACGAGGTGCTGTTCGGGGCAACGTCGCTCTCTCAGGTGGACCGGTTCGCCCAACTGTTCCGCACGTCGTTCGGACACAAAGTGGAAGCAATTACCGCCGGGAAGCGTGCATACGATTTGGCCGAGTTGCACAACCGCACCCGGGCGGTTGACGATGCGAGCACGTCGATCTTCGTACCGGGCGAGACGCCGGGCGAGGTGGCCTGGATTGCGGACGATTCGAGCAAGGATTTCCTCGGGAACGAGTTTTTGATGTGGCTCTGGTTCCTCATCGACGTCGAAGGGGACACGATAGACCTGGCGGACAAGTCGGATGTGACGGTGATGCTGGCCCGGACGCTGACGCTCGAATGCCCGCGGGGGCAGACGGGGCACGAGACGATTTCTCACGAGGGGCCGACGCGGCTGCCCGAGGTCCGACGGGCGGCGCAGGCGGGGAAGTTGCCGCGGAAGGCGGGGCTCACGCTCGTGCGGCACGGCCAGCAGTACGAACTGACGCTGCACGCCGAGACGCTGGGCATCGGCGGAGCGAAGTTCCCGCCTCTGCCGGACGACGTGACCGATGCCCGGGCAAAACTCGACGAGCGGGCGACGCAGTTACGTGCGATGATCGAAACGCTTGACTTGCTTTACGAGGCGTTCGGCCGGCAACGCTTTTCGCCCGAATGGGCGAAGACGTTGCCACGTATGCAGAAGTGGCTGCAGAAAACGACAATTTAGATCCTTGCAGCTAAACCTCAATACCCATTTTGTGGCGTCACCGTCAGTTCAACTTCCTTCCCGTCCCGCATTACGACCACCTTCGCCTTCCGCCCCGGTTTCACGAACTTGGCCGCGTTGGCCAGGTCGGTTTCCGAATCGGTCCAGCGGCCGTCGAGGGTGAGCAACCGGTCGCCTGCCTTGAGCCCCCCGGCTGCGGCGGGGCCGTTGTCCGCGACTGATTTCACAACAATGCCCGCGTCCTTGTCCGACTTCGCTTTCGTCGCCCGGAAACCCCACAACCCGGCCGGAGCCACAATTTTCGGCTCCGGATTCGACGCCTGGCTCGTCGCTTTCAGGATCGACGTCATCATGTCCTGCAGGAAATCCCCCGGAACATACCCGTTTGGCACGAGCGTCAGTTCCCGCTTTTGGTAGTCGATCGTCGTCGCGTACCGCGAGAAGAAGGGAAACCCGACGATACCCTCGATCTTTCCGAATTTCTTCTCGAATGCGTCGGAGATGGCTTCGACGGTCGGGTGGTCCATAATCACGCTCGGTACGTTTTCGGCCTTTGCCTTGCCGACGCCGAGTTCCTTGATGTCCACCTGCTGCGGGCCGGTGAAGAAGCTGAACCCGCCGCCCTTCTTGGAAACGCCACCCACTTTGGCGATATGGCTGTTGAGCATGAGCAGTGGGGCGCCGGTGTCGAATACGAGCTTGAACGGCCCTTTTCCGTTGAGCGTCACGTCCACAAGGAAGTGGCCGGAGGGGAGCAGTTCGAACGGAACCTTGATCGGGTCGGACGGAGATTGGGCTCTGGCGGGGGCGGCCAGGAGTGTCGCGAGCAGGATCGGCAGGATGCGGAGCAAGTTAGATCCCCTTTCCGAGTTCGACGGTCAGGGTGGAGGTTTCCTCCCCCCGCTGGATTTTGATTTTGACTTTGGTACCGGGGGCGAGCGTATCGAGTGCCCGACCGAGATCCTTGGGGGCGTCGATGGAGCGGCCCTTCACGGTGAGCAGTTTATCGCCGGCCTTCAAGCCCGCGGTTTCGGCGGGGCTACCCTTCAATACCGTTTTGACAAACACACCGGTCCGGCGTTCCACGACTTCGATGCCGATCTGACCGCGGGCCGTGGTCTCGAAGTTCGGTTTGATGCCCATAAAGGCGGCCAGTGTTTTCATGAGCGGGCCGAGGACTTCGAGGCCGCCCTGGCCTTTGCCGCCGATCCGTTGCAAGGCCGGCGGCGTGAAATCGAGCGGCACGAAAGTGAGCTTATCCGCGGTGAAGTCGTAGGTGATGCGATACCTGGCCAGGATGTCGTAGCCGATAACACCGTGGAGTTCGACCCCGGCAAGGCCGAGGCCGTTCATCCCTTCGAGTTGGAACAAGTCCTCGACGCGGACGCGGGCCTTTTCGACGGTGAGGCCGCCTTCAAGGGCGAAAGATTTCACGGGGGCCCAGCCCTTGGCGTCTGGTGTCAGTCCCGCTTCTTTCGCCACCGCCTTGGTCACGAACGCGGCCGGGGCACCCGTGTCGAGAATGAAATTAAACGGCCCCTTGCCGTTCAGCTTCACCCGGACCCGCACGTGCTTGGTGTCGGTAAGCTGGTACGGCACTTCGACCGGTTTCCCGTCCCCTTTCTTCTCTTCCTCGGCCTTTTTCTGTTCCGCTTTGGCGGGGTGCGAGATCAGTTTTTGGAGAAGGCTCTGCCCCGGGGTCGGTCTGCCGTTGCGATCGAGTGGCGTGCGGGAAATCCGCACCCGCCGGCCCGGCTCCGCCGATGAAACGCCGACGAATGCGTAGAGCATTTCGTTCGTCGTCTGTTCGCCGAAATAGATCGGCTGCGGGGGGGAAAAGGGGTTATTCGGGTTGCTGGGGCTGTTGTCGTAGACGGCCGAGACGTCGAGCCGGGTCCCGGCCTTGACCGAGATCGGGTTCTGGAACCAGTAGGTTTCCTGCCAGTTGTAATCCCAGTCGCGGATGGCAACGAGCGTGGTGGTCGGACCGTCGGGCGGCGTGACCGTGACGTTGATCGACCGGCCGATCAGGTGCATGTGGGGCAGGACGGAGTGAAGAGTGCAGTCGTCGCGGAGCCAGACGGTGCCGTGGGCCTGGTAATCGGCCCGGCCGGCGGGGATGACTGTCCAGGGGGCCATGCCGCCGACGGCAACGGAGTGGTACGGTCGGTCCACCGGTTTTTTGGCGAAGTAGAGGCCGAGTTTGGTTCGGTCGGTTTCGGACTTCCCGGTGCGGTGGTAATGGACCTGCAGAATGACGTCGGCCCCGCGTGGGAGGAAGAACCCGGTACCCTCCGGCGTCCGGGTGCCACGTTGGCCCGGCGCCCAGCCGCCGAAGTTACCGGCCGGGGGAACGCCCGGTTTGGCCTTTGACGGGTCCGGAATGAACCCGACGCTCATTTGGGAGGAGTACCCGGGGCCGAAGTCCTGCGCGTCGGGAGGCAATTTTTTCGCATGGGCTTTGCGTTCCAGTTCCCGACCTTGGCCGGTCGTGTTGAAGAAGTTCAACGTGTGATGGACCACCCGCGGGTTCCCCGGCCGAACTTCGTATCCGACAATGTATTTGTCTTCGCCCAGGTCGGTCGGGAGGACGTAACAGCGGTAGATGTCCTTGCCGGCCGGGCCGACGTGGAATTCCTCGGGCACTTCGAGGATCAGGTCCGGCTTGCCGAGGTTCCATTCCTCGGGATACGTCACGGCAGGTGGGGCGTCGTGCGGGTTTCCTTCCGGACAGCCGGCGTCGACCCATCGGGCCAGCATCGCCACTTCCGCTTCGGGCATGTTTCGGGTGTTCTTAAACGCCACACCGGCCACCGGTTTCCAAGGCGGCATTCTCTTTTCGTGCGTATAGTCCTTGATGTCGTCCGCCCAGTTCGCCGCCTGTTTATAGGTCACGAGCGAGAACGGGCCGACCTGCCCGGGGCGGTGGCATTCCTGGCAGCGGGACTGCAGGATCGGGGCCACGTCCTTGTAGTAGGTGACTCCCGCGTTGGGGTTTACCTTCCGTTCTTTCGGAAGGATGGCGCAGCCGATCGGCCTCGTCGCGGGTACGGCCACGTCCTTGCCGGCGAGCAGGGTGGCAAGGGCGTCGTCCAGTTCGTGAGTCTTCGACGTCGGATTCTTCTGCGTCCGCGACTTATTCCAGTCGTCAATCCGGCCGCGATATCGCAGCACGAGATTGTGGTCGAGCACGAAAACTTCCGGCGTCGCCTGGGCCTTGAACGCGTCGGCCGCGGCCAGGTTCGGGTCCGGGAATACACGGAACGCCAATTCGAACTCCGTCGCGGACTTTTTAATCTGCTGGGCCGGATCGTCCGTAGGAACGACTCCAAGCACAGTGACCCCGTCTTTGGCGTGCGTCCGGGCGAGGTCGCTGAGGTAGGACATGTAGCTGTTCGACACCGGGCAATCGAACGAAAGGAAGACGATTACGACCGCTTTCGGATTTTTCAGGTCCGAGATCGTTAGCGTCTTTCCGTCCGGGTCGGTCAGGGCGAGTGAGGCGAACGAGTCATTGAGTTTGTCGGTCCGCGGGCCGTCGTCGGCCCGGAGCAGTTGAGTCAGGCACAATCCCAAGGCGACAACGGCGAAATACTTAGCGAATGGCATTCCTCGACTCCGAAAAGGCGAACGGCGTCTTCCTAACCATACTACGAGACGAACCGGCCGGTTTCACACCTGACCGTCCGGGCCGCGGTTACTACGCTCTTTTCATTGGCCTTTCACGGACATTCTCGGACCGCCCATGACCGCCGCCGGGACCGAACCCGAACTTCGCCAGGTCGTTCCCGCCTGCCGGCTGGTTACGGACCGGATGCTTCGGCGTATCCTGCACGAACTGATCGATAACGACCGGCCCGTACTGGTCAATACGCATTTACCTTGGTGGGTGCGCCGGGGCGAATTGGGCGTGGTGGAGGACTTGGACCCGCAAATTCTTGCCGGTGCCGATGACCCTATTCTCCTGCTCGTCGAACGAGACGATCGGTCAATATACCCCCGTCTCCTGCTTCACGCCGTCGTATATCGCCGGGTTGCGGAGTCGATTGAGGCCGGAGTTATCACACCGCAGTCGGTCGAGGCAGCTTTTCGGGAAGCCGCATGGGATTACGAATCGGACGCCCGCCACGTTTTGACGGCGGATCACTTCATACCTGTCGAGACCGATTGGTCCAATTTCTTCCCCCGGTTCGTGGCGACCGTGTGGGTTTGGATTGAAACGGAGCCACAGGAACTATCCCGCGTTTTCCCTTCGGCTCCCGATCCCGAGGTAGCCCGGGCCGCACTTGCGAAACTTTTTGACACGGCATCCCTACCCACCGTTGAGATGACGCGGCCGGAACGCGAGGTTTTACCCACCTCAACGAATGCCTCGAACCGGCCCGGTTTGGCGGAGCGGGCCGAAAGGGCGGAGCAGACAGGCAATTACGTCCGGGCGGCGATTTGCTGGTATGCGGTAGGGAATAAGGGCCGGGCTTCCGCAGTAGTTCGTGATGGACTAATGGGCATACTCGCCCCGGCACTGAAACTCGACGCGTCGGCAAGCCGGGCGTGGGCAGAGGCGTGTCTGCCGTTGCTCGGCCCGGCGGGGCAGGGGCCTTGGCCCCACGCGGCGAAGGCGCTGTACGACCTGCAAAAACTCGGCTTGCAACTGAGTGGCGAATTGTTCGCGGTCGACCCGTTGCGGTGGGCGAAATCGTTCGGCCGACAATCGATGAAACAGCCACTCGTCCGGGCGCTGCCGGTATTGCGCCACCGGGCACTCACGAACGTCCGTCGGCATGTGGGCAAAGCGGCCCTTTCTGCCGAGGCCGCCGAACCGTTGGTCAGGCTGATCGATGCGGCCCGGCACATCGCCGAAACGGACGCCCGCTCGGATTTCTGCCCCCGGGTGGTTACGGCACTCGATGCGGTTCAATTCGTCCCGACCGACATCGTCGAACGGATCGCCCGCGATAAACTCGCCGCCGAACTTGCCGAACGCGCCTGTGACCGCGGGTACCTGCGGTTCGGCGACCTCCGAGACGCCATCGCACGAAACAACCTCAAAATGCCCGACCTTCGTGGGCCGATCGAGTTTATAGCGGGCGACCAGTTGTTGAAGGCGGATAAACTCCTTGCCGACAGTCTGGCGGGCGTTTACCATAGCGGGGAAATCTACCTCCGCGGCATTCAGCGGGCCAGTTCATTAGCCTTCGGAACGGTCCCCGGCCGGCTTCTCTCTAAGTACGTCGCCCTGCCGTTCGGTGGCGCCTTTCTCACCCTCGAATTTGCCCAGCACATGGTGCATGCAGGGCATAACCTCTACAAGTTCACGTCGAAGATCCTGGCCCCGAAGCCAGTTCCGGTTATGGTCCAGCCGTCTCCCGTTCCGGACGTGACCGATGCGGAGGAGTCGGAAGGGAACTGGACCGTAGACGATTTCGTTCAGGTCGATCGGACCGAGGCGGTGCAGGTGGCGAAAGTCGTCTTCACCAGCACGCCCGAAGGGCCGCACCTCGTCACCTGGCCGATTCTGGTCGGCCTCGGAGTCGTCTTCCTGGCTCTACTCTATTGGTCTGCCTTTCGCCAACTGATCGGACGCGGGTTGGCGGCTGTTGGGTTGGGCCTCCGAGCTCTCTTTTACGATCTGCCCCTGGCCGTTTGGCAGTGCAAACCTGTCCGGACCATCCGCCGGCACCCGATCACCCGCTGGGTGAACCGCCGGCTCGGCACCGGATTCCTCGTCGCCGTCCTCGTCGCCATCGTGCTCGGGTTCTTCGGCGCGTCCCCGGGCCGGATCGCCCGCGGGGCCGCCCTGTGGTTCGCGCTCGTCTCCTTCGCCAAATTACTACCCATCGGCCGCCAACTCGAAGACCGTATCGCCACGACACTGTCCGACGCCTGGAAAATGGTGCGCGTCAACTTCCTCCTCGGCACGCTCGAATGGATCGTCTGGGTCTTTCGTGAATTCGCCGCCCGCGTCGAACGGGCCCTGTACGCAGGGGACGAATGGTTTCGTTTTCGCGAGGGGCAATCGAAGCCGTCATACCGGCTCAAAGTCGTGCTGGGTTGCGTCTGGTTTCCCGTTGCATACGTCGTGCGGTTCGCCTTTAACTTGCTTCTGGAACCACAAGTGAACCCGGTGAAGCATTTTCCGGTGGTGACGGTCTCGCACAAGGTGTTGTTTACGTCGCTCATCCCCGTTTCGGACGCGACGGGAATTCCGGAGGCGACGCTCGGCATCCTCTTCACGGGAGTACCCGGCATATTCGGTTTCCTGGCCTGGGAACTCCGCGAGAACTGGCGGTTGTATGCGGCCAATCGCCCGGCCGTGCTCCGGCCGATCCGGCTCGGCCATCACGGCGAAACGATGCGCGGCCTGTTGCGGCCCGGGTTTCACTCCGGCACCGTCCCCAAGCAGTTCAAGACCATACGCAAACAACTCCGGCGCATGCCTGGGGACCGCAACGGGTATGCGATTTCCAAAGCAGAGCACGAACTGCACCACCTCGAACAGGCGATCAGGCGGTTCGTGGATCGGGAATTCTTACCGCTCCTTCGCTCGGCCAAAGCGTGGCGGGGCGTAGAGACGACTCCCGGCCCCGTTCATTTCACCAACACGTCGGCCGAAGTCGAATTGCTGTCCGGACCTGAAGAGCCTATCCACGTCACGTTCCACCTCCGGGACGGGGCGATCGTGGGCCACGTCGATCCGAAAGTCCTGTCTTCGGTGGAGCCGGAACGGGTGGAAACGTTGACTGCCGCAGTCCGCGGATTCATTACTCTCGGTGCGGCTGTACCCGATCCCGACATTGGCCCTGCATTCACCTGGGACGAGTGGGTCAAGTTTTGGAAGGTGCAGTGTCGTTCGCCGCAAGATTGAGGTGCGACGGGTTGAGTGTGGAGTCAGCAGTTTGTAGCAGCGTGCCACCCTGCCGTTATTTCCCCCCCACGATTGTCGCCCGAGCGGGGGAGCCCGCCACGTCGTCGAGTTCGATGCGGAGGTCTTGCTTCCTTAGCGAGCGGTCGACGATTAGAGTGACCGTCTGCATGCCGGTAGGCACGTTGAGGTCAATCTCGGATTTGGCTTCAACAGGTGCGGAGCCGAGGTAGACGGCGAGGCCGGTTGCGTCGTTGAACTTCAGCCGGACTTTCCCCGCGGTGGTGACGTCGAGCTGGCACCGGACGACGGACTGGGCGGCGGTGTTGTTCCAAACGGTGAACTTCGGCAAGTCGGCGAGGGGGAGGTTGCCGCCCGCGGTGGAATAGGCCGGAAGCCAGAGGAACGATTGCCCCGGGTCGGCGACGGCCGCGATACGGGCTTGCCGCATCTTGTTGGTGTTGGCGTTGCCGCCGTCCACGGTCTGCCACCGGCGGACGAGCCGAGAGGTGCTCGGGCCGTAGGGCCCGACCTTGCCGAGTTCCGAAAGGAATCGGACGAGGTCGAGCAGTTCCTGTTTCGTAAGTGGATCGGCGAGACCGTCTGCCATGAGCGAGCGGGTGGGGACTTTTTCGTCAATTTGATTGACGGGAATAACGACTTCCTTGTCTTCCGAGTCGCGGAGGGTCAATTCCCCGTTCGCCTCTTTTACCGGTACGCCTTGAACAACCTTGCCTCCGAGCGTCGTCACCTTCACCGCGTGGTAGCCCTCCTTCACGGCCTTATTCGGGTTGAGGAGCGATTCGACGAGGTAATCGATCTGGGCACTTGCACCGACGCCGGTCAGGTCCGGGCCGACCCGCCCGCCGGCCCCACCGATTGCGTGGCAGTTCAGGCACTGATTCTCTTTCTTGCGGAAGACGAGCTCGCCACGAATCGGGTCGCCGAGTTTGGAGACTTCCCCGGTGAGTTGCTTCACCTCGGCCTCGGTCGGGTAAGGCCTCGCAGCCTTAAGGTTCCCGGCTTTCGTCAATGCGGCGATCAACTCGGGGGAATTCTGCGCCGAAGCCCGCAACGCCCGGATGCCGACCTTGGCGACGTCGTGTGGAAGGGTTTTGCCGGCGAGGGCGCGGATTAGAAGTTGGGGGCTTCCTTTCTTCCGAAGGAAGGCAGAAAACAATTCGTAGAAGTTCTCGGCAGGAACGGTTGGGTTCACGAGAAACTCGACCGATCGTTTTGCGGCTAGATTCGGGTCCACTCGGACGAGGGCGGATAGCACCAGGACGCGCGACAGGGGTTCGACCCGACTTTCGGTCAGTGACCGAATCAGGAAGTCCCGCGTCTTTCCCCCGCCGAGTTCGAGCAGCGCATCGATGGCGGCCCTTCGTTCTGCATTTCGAATATCGCCCGGGTTGACGGCTACAGACTCCAGAACCGACCGTTCGGATTCGACCTTCCAAATGCCGACGAGGCGGCATCGTGTTTCGCGGTCCATCTTGTCCGCCTCGGACCAGCCTAAGACGAGGGCGATCACGTCGTCCGGGGGTTTGACCCGACGATCTCGCGCAACCTCTTCCACGGCGGCCAGCACGGATCGACGAAAATCGGCATTCACGTGCCGGTAAGCCCTTCGTAGGGCAGCTCCGACATCCTCCCCATCGCCCAACCGGGCCACTACTTCCCACGCCCTCGTGTTCAACGAGTGGCTGGATTCGAGCGATTTCCGAAGAGGGGAAATCGCCTCCTTCGCGCCCACTGCGTCAATTAAGAAAGCTAGGTGATCTAGTTCGCCGACATAGCCCAGTCCCTTTCCGGCGAGATATTCCGGCAGCCATTGAGGGGCCAATTCACGGGCCGTCAGCCAGAGTCCGTAATCGAGCGTGCGGTCAAGGGGGTAGTACAGAGCGGCGACCGCTACTCCGGCGGCTTTTGCCGAATTGACTGCCGACAAGGCACGGATCGCTTCGAGGCGGACGCGGGCGTGGTCGTCCCTAACCCGGGCCTCGAGTTGAACGAGCGGATCGCCGCCGGTTGCAGACAGTTTCCCAATCTCGATCCGCGTGAGGTCCGCCAGGGTGACGGGGTGAATGCCGCCCTTGACCACGGACGCCCCAAAAGCCTGCACATCCTTGACGGACCCTTGGTCGGCGATGAAAGTCTGTTTCCCCTTCGGAACGACTAATTCCCGCACGTTCACCAGGCCGGCGGAACGGGCCGCCCGCATCACGTCCGCCAGTTTCAAACTCCGCGCGACGAGGAGGAAAGAATCGATCGACATTTGTACGACGGAAACAGGGGCTTTGCCGGCCCAGCCTCCGACCACTCGGCACGCCGCCGCCCGGACGTTGGAATCCTTGGATGTCAGGGCTAGGCTCAATAAGCTCGGCTCCGGCACGTCCAAAGCCTGATAAAGCCAAAGGGCTTCGAGCCGATTCGAATCGATCGCCGGATTTTTTGGATCGAGTTTAGTCACCCACGCTGCCAGGTCAGGCAAAACCTTCTCTTTTCCCCGCTCCTTCAGCACCCGCCGCACCTGCTCCCGCGTCCAGCCTTCCGGGTCTTTCAAATGTTCGAGCAGTTGCGGCACGGTTGAGGTCACCAAGTCCGGTTTCTTCACAAGCGGCCGGCCTTTGGCCGTCACCCGCCAGATGCGGCCGTGGGTGTGGTCCCGCCGCGGGTCGCGGAAATCGACCTCGCCGTGCTGGATGATCGGGTTGTACCAGTCGGCGATGTAGATCGCGCCGTCGGGGCCCATCTTCACGTCGATCGGGCGGAAGGCGGGGTGATTGGTCTTGATGAGCTCGGGCAGTTCCCGGCTGGAAAACGTGGATCCGTCGTCCTGGAGTTTGAACCGGCAGACGCGGTGGCCGCGGAAGTCGTTGGTGATGAGGTCCCCCTGCCAATCATCGGGCAGGTGCCGACCGGAAAGGATTTCCAGGCCGCAGTACTTCGGGCTGCCCGGATTCAAGCCGTGCAGGATTCGCCCCGCGTGCGGCCCTTTCGACTCCATGAAATACGCCCCGGGAATCGCGTGGTTAATCCCTTCGCCGCCGGCCCCGTCGGTGACGAACGACTGGCCGTACTTGTCGAACGCGTGGCCCCACGGGTTGATCCAGCCGCGGGCGAAGACGGAAAGCTCGTTCGTTTCGGGGCGGAACCGCCAGATGCCGCCGGCGTTCAGCCGCTGCACCCCGGTCGGCGTTTCGACGTGGCTGTGGATGTAGATCGACTGGTTGAAATAAAGACAGCCGTCCGGCCCCCAGCGGAAGGTGTGGATGATGTGGTGCGTGTCTTCGGTGCCGAACCCCGAGAGCACGATGCGGCGCTGGTCCGCTTTTCCGCCCCGCTTCGACGCCGAGAGGTGAACGATCTCGGTGCTGTTGGCGACGTACGCCCCGCCGTCGCCGGGCAGGACGGCCGTGGGGATGAGCAAGCCGTCGGCGAACACCGTGACCTTGTCCGCTTTCCCCGTTCCCTTCGTGTCTTCGAGAATGAGGACTTTGTCGTTCGCCTTCTGCCCCGGCTCGATCTGCGGATAGACCTCGCTCGTCGCCACCCAGAGCCGGCCTGCCGAGTCCCAGTTCATCTGGATCGGCTTGTCCAGGAGCGGGTCCGCGGCCCAGAGCGTGACCTCAAACCCCGGGGCGACAATGAACGACTGGCGCTCAAGTTCCGGATCGGGGTCGGGAATCTTAGCGTCGCGCTGGGCGAATGCGGGAATGGCGGAAAGGAAGAGGACAAAGATGGCGCGGAACATGGCGTTACGGTCCTCGGCACTCATTTGTGGGACACGTTTTCAACGTGTCCGAAAGCCGGCACGATGGAATCGTGCCCCACGTTTTTCAGCGGAACAGTTCTTTCCTTTGCCGCTCGATCTCCTTCTCCGCCTTGTCGACGAGCGGGTCGAACTCGGCCACTTCCTTCGCGTTCTTCCCCTGCTCGTGCTTGCGGAACCCGGTCAAATACGTTTCATTCTGCGGCCGCCAGCGGTAGAAGAAGAGTTGGTTCTTGGCGACGATGGGAGTCCGAAGGGGTTCGAGATCCATCGAGTCGGTCTTTTTCGCATTCAGCCCAAGGGCGCCGAGAAATGCGCGGGTCGTATTACGATAGCCGTTCTCACTGAGATGAATCCCGTTTGCGGATAAGGGAAAACTATCACGAGCTCGGATGAGAAAAATCCCTCGGTCGTAAAGGTCGGCAAATTGGATACCTCTCTTCTGGGCAGTCGTTTGAATAATCGAAGAATACCGTGAAATCTCCTTGTTTCTCCATTCAATCATAGGGGTCGGAGGTTCGGCGGGGATGGGCGAAAACAAGACGATTTTCGCCTTCGCCGGCTTCAATGCATCTAGTAACGCTTCCAGCCCCTTCTCGAACTTCGGCAGCCCCGCCTCGCCGGCGAACGACTCGTTCGCTCCGTAGCAGATGAAAATCACCGTCGGTTTCAGGGACAGGGTTTGATCGACGAGTTGCCGAAAACAGAAGTTCGGATTCGCGTAATCGAAGCGGCCGCGGGATTCGCCCCAGACCGTGTCGCCGCTCCAGCCGAGGTTGCGGAGGGTGAAGTTGATTTTCGGGAACGCCGCGTGGAGGGCGGTCTCCCAGTAGCCGTACTGCTGCTCCCGCTCGACGAGGGTGCCACCGAGCCAAACGATGCGGTCGCCGTCTTTCAGTCCCAGTTTGGGCGGGTCGAGCGGGAGGAACGCACAAATGGCGAAAAGGACAAACAGCCCAGTCATGGCCTGGCCTCGCGCTGGGGGAGTCGATCGCGGCGAGCCGAATAGGTTTCAGCCGGAGGGATTCAAACCCAAGTCCAAGGTATCGTAAATCAACTCGCGACGTTCGCAACACCGACACCGAGCAGCATCTTACGAATTCATTTTCCCGCTGGGAGCGGCAATAGGAACGGCAACCTCTCGTAGAAAGCCGGCCGTCCCACTTTTGAGAAGATTATTCTTCCAGCACCCGGGGGAGTGGTGGCTGGAACCATTTCCCGACTCTGGAACCAAGTTGCAAGTGGAACGCATTGAATACATTACGGTAAATTGCCAGTTGATGGCTTACGGACCACGAATGCCTTCCCGTCGCTGGAAGCATTTTTGGATGGAATGAGCCATTCGGGTGGCATGGCCTTCGCAAAGCCTCAGGGCATGCCATCAGAATGAACCGTTCACGGTATAAACGTCTCAAGGTTTTGAAATCCACTCCGCCCCGGCAGTGGGCACGATTCGACTTCCTGAATGCCGGGCGTGGACTTCGGTGACCTCCGCCCCGAGGAAAACGATGAGGGCCGAGTAGTAAATCCACACCACCAACGCGACGAGCGACCCGGCGGCACCGAACGGGGAGCCGACCGCGGCCTTCGCGAGGTACGCCCCGATTGCGTACTTCCCCAGCGTGAATAGCACGGCCGTCACCGCCGCTCCGAACCACACGGCCTTCCACGGCATTCGCACGTCCGGAAGGTAGCGAAAAATGAGTGCGAACAGGCCGACCTCGACGACCAGGCCTAAAAGGAAGTTCACGACACCCGTGAGCACCGACGGCCTGGGAACAGCCTCCCCGAGAAGCGTTCCGAACGCGGCCAGAACCGTGTTGATCACGAGCAGCACGAGGAGCAGAAAGCCGATCGAGAGGACCATGCCGAAGCCCAAGAGCTTCGTACGCAGCAGGTTCCAAAACCCTCGCCCCCGCTTCGAGCGGACATTCCACACGGTGTTCAAAGCGTCGTGAAGCTCGACAAAGACCCCCGACGCCCCGAGGAGAAGCGTACCGATTCCGATTACCGTCGCGAGGGTTCCGTTCTCGGACTTCTTCGCATTCGCGAGCGTCGTCCTGACGACCTCGGCACCGGAGTCGCCGACGAGGCCGCGCGCTTGCGATACGATCCCGCTTTGGGCCGCTTCGTTGCCGAACGCCAACCCGGCGATCGCCACGGCGAGGACCAAAAGCGGGGCGAGCGACAGGATGGAGTAGAATGCAACGGCAGCGGCGAGCCGCGTGGCGTTGTCGTTCACCCATTTGCTCGCCGCTTCCCGAAACAGCTTCGCGATGCCCGTTATGCTCGGCATGACTGCCCCTGTTCCGGTCTGCGTCCCAAGAACGTAAGGGATAGGCCTGCACCAATGTACGGACTTTGTCCGTTTCGGTGTCGCCCGAACTTTGAACCGATGGGTTTTCACGGCGACGGTTGGCTTTCACCTGTGGCCTAGACAGGATGCCAGCACTCTTTTACTGCCAGTCTGGGTTGCACCTGTTGACGGTGACGGCAAACGGGATCGTGCTCAGCCAGGAGGCTGTGGCCGCTCGGTCCGGAATTGACTCTCACGATCCGACTACTTAGGAACCGTAACGGGTTGGCCGAGCGACTTTGCCCAGTTCATGACGGCCTGAAACTTCGGGGCCTTGGACGGATCGTCGTTCATGTACTGGAGGAGGCCCCAACTGCCCCACTTGGACCAGTAGCTGACCGACGAGAAATAGACGAACAGGTCGCCGCCCTCGCGTTCCCAGGCGTCGAAATAGGCTTTGTATATTTTGGCAAGGCGGGGGTTGGCGTTGGCCTCGTGCAGGAGTTTGGTCAGTGCCTCATTGTTTTCGCCCCCCTGAATGCCGACGAAGTGTTGCCCGCCTTCGTAGGCGATGAGTTTGAGGCCGAACTGGTCCGCCAGTTTCTTGCTCTGTTTGATCCAACCGACGCTTTCGGGGAGCGAATGCTGCTCGGCGTAGTCGAGAACGCGGTCGACCGTCCACGAGGCGACCTCGGTCGAATTCGGTTTCGTCTGGGGACCGATATTGAGCGAAAGATAAGGGGCAATCGCCAGGGCATCGGCATGCTTTCCCGCGTCCTCGAATCGAGTGATTTCCTCCGTGACGGCCGGGTTGGCCGCCTGAGTAGGCAACACCCGCACGAGCCGCTGGCGACCGAACTCTTTCTCCCAGATCGAAAATATTTCCAGCGACCGGTGCGCGGTGTACCGCCACCCCGCTTCCCACGGCTTATCCGAGAAACCCAGTTTCCGCCCTTGCTCTGCGGCGTATTTGTTCTGCCCAAAGATTGCATTCCACATTTCGTTGGAGTATTCAACGTAGACCCGCAGTTTCGGGTCGAGCTTTTCCCTGGTCAAGGCCGCGAACCGCCGGACGTAGTCGTCGTCGGCCCGGTGGGGCATGCAGAACCAGACGTCGGTTTTCAGCCGGTTGGCGAGGTCGATCATTAATTCGAGCGGTACACCGCGGAAGGAAAACGTCGCATCCGCCACCGTCGGCCGCTCGGACCAACGCGAGACGGCCGAGTTGTTGGTGTCCATGTAATCCATGAACCGAATGCAGGCCATGCCGCGCCAGAGCTTGAGGAACGCCGGGTTCCAAGGCTCCTCGCGATACGTTTTCTCATACCCGGGCATTATGACGCGGATGTTGCGGATATAGTTCTTCGGATCACTCGCCATCAGCTTGAGGAAGAAGCCCCCCTTCTTGGAATCGACGTTAATGGTGATCCGGCCCGGCTCGGCCGAGAGGATGGTCGCCGCATTGAAGAATTCGATTTTTCCGCTGCCTTCGTACAAGACCGTGTACTTGCCGCTGGGATATGTGCCCCCGTCCAGAGTACACAACGGGGATTCGGCCCAGCACCCCGGCTCGAGTTTCTTGACCCACCCGTTGGCATCCAGATCCAGTTTCGGCCCTTGGCCCCACGGTTTTCCCTTCTGTTGACTGATCCACGGGCGGGCCTGACGAAACACGTCCACGAACGGCAACTCGGAACTGAAATCGCTCGGCCCTGCCAGGTTGATCCCGACTCGCGGCACCGGTTTCGGCGGCGCCCCTTTGACCGGCACCACCGGTCGGAAAAGCCCGACGACAACCATTGCTACCACCGCGATCGGCACGAACCCGCGAATGTCAATCGGCCTCAATGGGGAACGCATCATTCGGCTCCTCACGGTCTAACGGGGCGCTGTTTCCGGGTGCTTTCGTGCTTTTCTTTAGCTGGCACACGGCGGAAACACAAAAAGTACCGGCTCTACACGGACACCCGAACCGCCAGGACGTGCTTCGGTGGGCAGGCGAGGTCCACGAGGTCCCAATCGGACCGGCCTGCGCTGAAAACAACCTCTTCATTCGTTACCGGGCAGTCGTACGCGTACTTCCCGGCCGCGAACATGTCTTCCGTCGGCATGCAGACAGTGTGCTTTTGACCGCAGGAAGGGCACGGCCGGTCTTTGATGATTCCGACCATGAAATCCTGCGGTTTTGATGAAGTTTGTAATCGGGATGATACCCGCTTTGGGACCGGGCAACAAGATGCCCGAACGGAAGAGCGACAGCAATTCGTTCCGATGAGTTGCGTCGTGCAGTTCGCGATCGGCGACGACACGTAAGGAGACGGCGGGCCGGACCGGCGTCGTTTACAAGAAAAAACGAGGGGAAGTGATTCAGTACACCCAGAGGGATTCGAACCCCCAACCTTCGGTTCCGTAGACCGACGCTCTATCCAGTTGAGCTATGGGTGCCTGCGGTAAGGGAGAATTTAGGCTTGGGGCGGGTTCGCGTCAACTTCGGTCCGGCCGATCGGAAGATGGGGGCGTGGGGTAAGCCGTACGGGTTCGTCCGGTTCCGCCCGGGATTCGCGTTGGGACGGCGGGTGGGGTCGTGCCGGGGCGCGGTAGAATCTCTCGCCGCCGGTACACGTTCCCCCGTCACGAAAACCGGTTGGTCGGGTCGATCCTGCTTGCGAGGCCCGAGACATTTCGCCCTCGCGTTCAAGGAGGAACGGTCGTGAAGGTTCGTCTCATGCTCGCTCCGGTGGCGGTCGCCCTTGGCATGGGGCTGCCCGTCGCCGTTTCTGCCGCGGATGCGGTCAAAATGGCCGGCAACCAGGCCCTGGCCGACACCGTCGCCCAGAAGATCATGTCCAGCGCCACCGCCCAGGGGGCCGACGTTTCGATCGTCGCCCAGAACGGGGTGGTAACGGTCACCGGCACCTGCAAAGACGCTGCCCAGAAGGCCGCCGTCCTCCAGGACGTGCGGACGACGGCCGGGGTCAAGCTGGTGAAGGACGGGATCGTGATGGGGTCGATTCAGCAGGTCCAGGCGACCAGCGTTCCGCCGATCGGCCCGGTCGCCGGTCCGGCGATGTTCGGCCAGCCGCCCGCCCCGGGTGCGGGGATGGTCGAGCCGACGCCGCTCGGGGCCGCCGGGATGGGGGCGATGAACCCCAACGCCCCGCCGCTGCCCCCGTACGCCTGGCCGACCTACGCCCCGTACGGCAATATCTCCCGCGTCGGCTACCCGACCGCGTACCCGTACAACGCCTTCCCGTTCATCGGGCCGTATTACCCGTTCCCGAAAGTTCCGATGGGCTGGCGGACCGTGCAGCTCAAATGGGAAGACGGGTTCTGGTGGTACGGCAAGCAGTCCGCCCCGCACGACTACTGGCGGGTGCGGTTCTGGTGATCCACCCTTGAATTTCGCGACCACCCCCGGCCTCCCCGGGGGTGGTTCCGTTTCCGGGCGGATTCCCGACAATGGGCGAATGACTTCGCGCGACGTTCTCGGCCCCGGCGGATCGGTGGCCGCCCGATTACCGGGGTTCGAGCCCCGGCCGCAGCAACTCGCCATGGCCGAGGCGGTCGAAGATGCGGTGGCGAAAGGGAAGAAACTTCTCGTCGAAGCCGGTACGGGGGTCGGCAAGAGTTTCGCCTATCTCGTCCCCGCCGCGCTGGCCGTGGCCGCGAACAAAGACCTGCGCGTCGTCGTCTCGACGCACACCATCAGCTTGCAAGAGCAGCTCATCGAAAAGGACATTCCGTTCCTGCAGAACGCGATGCCGGTTTCCTTTCGCCCCGCGCTCGTCAAGGGCCGCGGGAACTACGTCAGCCTTCGCCGCCTGCGCGTTGCACAGCAACGGATGGGGGCGCTGCTGGCCGACCCGGCCGCACTCGATCAACTGGTGCAGATCGGGAAATGGTCGCGGCGGACGCTCGACGGTACGAAGGCCGACCTGCCGATGCAACCGATGCCGAGCGTCTGGGATTTGGCTGAATCCGACAGCGGCAATTGCCTCGGCCGAAAATGCCCGAGCTACGGCGATTGCTTTTACTATAAGGCCCGCAAGGCGGCCCAGGCGGCGAACCTGCTCGTCGTCAACCACGCCCTTTTCTTCAGCGACCTCGCATTGAGGCGGGCCGGGGCGGGGCTGCTGCCCGACTATCAGGCCGTGATCTTCGACGAGGCCCACACCCTCGAAGACGTCGCCGCGGATTTCCTCGGCCTCTCGGTGGGGCAGGGGACGGTCGATTACCTGCTGAACCAACTCCTGAGCCCGAAGTCGAATAAGGGCGTTCTCGTCGTCCACGGCGACGGCACGAGCCACGCCCTGCTCGAAACGACCCGCATGGCGGCGGATCGATTCTTCCAGTCGGTGCACGTCTGGATTGCCGGGGAGGGGAAGGGCACCGGCCGGGTGCGGCAGCCGAACCCTGTGCCCGATTGCCTGAGTGAGGAACTCGTCCGACTGGCCGCACACCTGCAATCGATCGCGGCGGGGCTGAATGCCGACGAGGAGAAAATCGAGCTGACCAGCCGGGCGGATCGACTGACGGCACTCGCTTTGGCCACGAAGCAGTGGCTCGGCCAGGAACTCGCCGGGCAAGTCTATTGGGTGGACGTCCGCCAAGGCCGATTCCCGCGGGTCACCCTGGCCAGTGCCCCGATCGACGTCGGCCCAGCGTTGAAGGAACAACTCTACGACAAGATTCCGACGGTCGTGCTCACCAGTGCGACGTTAAGCACCGGCGGCGAAGCCGGGTTCGACCACGTCCGCACCCGTCTCGGACTCGACGGGGCGAAATCCAAACAGTTGGGCAGCCCGTTCGATTTCAAAAGTCAGGTCGAATTGCACCTCTTCCGCAGTATGCCCGACCCGTCGCAGCAGGCCCGGGAGTTCGAAGCAGCGGTGCTGGAAAAGCTCCCCGCGGCCATTGCGAGGATGGAAGGCCGGGCGTTCGTGCTGTTCACCAGCTACCAGTTTCTGAACCGGGCGGCGGACCGCCTGCGGCCGTCGCTCGGTCGGGACGGGTACACCCTGTTCGTTCAGGGCGAAGGCCTGCCGGCGAACAAGATGCTCGAACGGTTCCGCACCGCCGCGAAGGCCGTGCTTTTCGGCGTCGATAGCTTCTGGCAGGGCGTCGACGTACGCGGCGAGGCCTTGTCCAACGTCATCATCACGAAGCTGCCGTTCGCCGTCCCGGACCGGCCGCTCACCGAAGCCCGGCTCGACGCCATCCGCAACGACGGCGGCAATCCGTTCATCGAATACCAGGTACCCCAAGCCGCCATCAAACTAAAGCAGGGCTTCGGCCGGCTGATCCGGACCACCGAAGACCGCGGCGTGGTCTACCTCTTCGATCCCCGGATCTTGACCAAGCCCTACGGCCGGGCGTTCCGCGAGGCGTTGCCGGAGTGCAGGACGTTTGTGGACGGTGCGCGGCAGGAGTGAAGGCGCGGTATAACTAAGCGAAAATGCCGGAGGATCCCGATGCCGATCCACGATTGGACGCGAGTCGACGCGGGGTTATTCCACCATTTCCACGAGCGGTGGATTTCGGCCATCGGCGACGCGTTGAACGGCGGTCTATTACCCAAGGGTTATGTCGCCCTTTCCGACCAATCGGCGGGCGTGTTCCCGGGGGATTTCAAGGAACTTTTCGGTTCGGGATCGCCCGAGAAATAATTAGGAGTTACGCGGTTGCCTCCGTCGGCAACCGATAACTCGGGTTTGACAGATACGACCGGACGGCGTCGCGGATGACGGCCCACTTGGCCTCGAACCAGCTCACCCCGGTGCGGAACCGATGCCACTCGAGCCGGACG
>DASXPC010000153.1:0-43711 GCA_036493815.1 Fimbriiglobus sp.
CTCCATGACCTCGTCCGCCAGGTGCGCGCCCCGGGCGTTGTCCCACACGACGCACCGCTTCTGGGCGGCCTCTGGCGAGAGCAGACACGTCGTCACCCGGTCGGCCCGGCCCGGCCGGAGTGGGATGTACCCGCCGAACGCCCGGGCCACCATTTCCGCCAACGTCGTCTTCCCGACGCCCGTGCCCCCGCGGTCCGCCGCCGCCCCGGGTGCGGTCGTGACCAAAAACGCCGGCCGGGAACCCGGCGACCCGCCCCATGCCAGGGTCATTATCATGGCCTCGATTAGCCGGGCGTCCGTCCGCCCGGCCGGCGCGAACTGGGCCACGATCCGGGCGATCGCGCCCGTCTCCCGCGGTGCGACGGCCGGCCCGGTGTACAGGCACCCGGGCACCGGCGGATAGTGCGGCCGGTCCCACGTCCATGCGTACCGCGGCACGACGTCCCGGAGGGCCGCGTGGAATTCTTCGCGGCTCATCCCTTTGCGCGACCATCGCACTTTGAACTCCCCGGCCAACCACCCGAAGAGTTCGGCCGGCCGGGCCAACGGCACCGCCCCGCGGTCCGGGTCGATGCGGTGGATTACGCCGCCGACCGCGGCCAGCGCCCCGGGCAGCCGGGCCTCGATCGCGTCCGCCACGTCGGCCGGCGTGAGCGGTACGTCGTTGGACGTGTTCGCGAGTTCCGGCCGCTCGACCGGGTCCCCGTCGTACTCGATTTCCACTTCCGTATCCGTGTCTGCCTCGTCGTCGCTCACGGTTAGCTCTCCTTGCTTGGGGGTTTGGCGCCGGGCCGCACGTACAGCCCGGCCAGAATCGCGTCGCGCACGTCTTTGTGCCCGCCCGGCGGGTACACGACCCGGACCGTCCGGCCCGGCTCCGGCGGTAGCTGCGCGGCCAGGGCTTTGGCCCCGGCCATTCCCGTACCCGCCGCGTCCCGGTCCGCGACGACGATTACGGTCCGCCACTTGCCGCGCCGCAGGTATTCCGCCAGCCACCCCGGTACGCACCGGGGGGCGTGGGCCGGGCCGCGGCCGACGGCCGCGAGTCGGCGCGCGAGCAGCGCGGCCACGGACGTTTGGCTTTCGACGACGCGAATCGCGTCGCCCACGGGCTGATACGGCACCGGCATACACAGCCCGATCCGCGAGCCGGTGAGACTGGTTTTCGCGCCCGCCGCGTCGCGCAAAGCGAGGCCGATGACTCGGCCGTCCGCGTCCCGGTGCGGCCAGGTGATTTTGCCCCGCGCGTCGATGCCGGCTTCCATCGCGATCATCGCGCCGAGTGAGACGCCCGGGATCCGCTCGACCCACGCCGACAGTTCGCCCCGGCGCGTTCTCGCGACGCATTCCGCGTGCGCGACGGCGAAGCGCGCGAAATGTTCGTCGTCAAGGCGTCCCGGCTTCCCCGCCGCGGCGGGTTCGACCGCGCGGCCACCGACGATTTTCCGGCCGTGTTTCTTCGCGTGGCTCCGCGCATGCTCTGAGCAAAATAGCGCCGACGGACAGATGCCGATGTGTTCGTACATTTCGACGGGGTTGCACCCGCGCGAGTGGCACCGCAGGAGCAGGTCGCCGCCCCGCGACACGGTCGTGCGGCCGTCCGGCGCACGGTACACCTCGCCCGGCGACGTCTCCCGGACCGTCATCGACGGTCGGTCGTCCGCGTGGTCGGGGTGGATGCACCGCGCGGACCACTGCCCCGGCCCCGTCGGGGTCAGCCGGTGCCGGCGGCGCGCCAAAACCCGCGCGAGTATGTCGATGGGATAGTCGTCGCTCCGGACGTCCGGCTCGGCCTCGGGTTCGGGGCGGCGGGGCTTGACTCGGCGTCTGTTCGGGATAGGATTGATGTCAGTCTCCAGCAGTATGGGTTTGCGGCCCCGGCGACATCCGGGGCCGCACTGTTTTTAGGTCGCGACGGATTCTGCTGCCGCCGTCGGTCCCTCCGCCTTCGGTCCCTCCGCCGCCGGCGACTCCGCCCGGAACTTTTTGTCGAGGTCGCCGAGCAGCCGGAACACTCCGCTCGCCTCTCCCGCGTATTCCTTTCCCCCGATAACCAGCCTGCCCGTCCACATCTCGAACCGCGAGTTGTATGCGACGGTGAAACTCGCCCCGTCGGGGAGCCGCCCTTTGGCGTCCATCTGCGCATCCCGGTCCGACCGGGATGCCCGCCGCGACTTCGCCCGGAGCCGGCATCCCGGGCACGGCGTATTCATCGATTCGGCCACGATTTCGACGTGCCCGCAGGTATGGATGATCGTCTCCCGGGTCGGCCGGATCGGCGCGGCTTTCGGCGCGGCCACCTTCGTCGTCGTCGTCGTCGCCGGGGCCGCCCGTTTTTTTCTCGCCGCGGCCAGCGACGCGGCCAGTTGCGATGCCATATGGGTCTCCGTTTTTTGAGGGGGAAACGGCCCGGGCCACGGCGGCCCGGGCCAAGGCGATCAGTTGGCGCTGGGGACCGGCGGCGACCACCGCCGCCGGACCGCCGCCGGCACCGTCGCGGCCGGCGCGGCCGGCGCGGCCGGCGCGGGTCGCCGCGGCTTCACCCGCCGCCGCGGCGCCGGCGGCGCGGGTGCCGGTGCGGGGCCGCCCCCACCACCGCCGCCCCCGTCGTCGCGGCCGTCGTCGTAATAGGTGGAGTCGATGTCGGCCGGGTCGCCACCGGCCGCCACGTAACTTTGCGCGGCCGCCACAATGGCGTCTCTGGCGCGCGGTGAGCAATCATAGGCGGCCCGCGCGTACCAGTACGCCGCGGCCCGCCGCGCGAGTATCGCCGCGGGTGAGTTGTGGGCGCGGATCGTCAGTCGCTCGGCGACCCGGAGCGCGCTTTTTGCGCGCGGCAACAGGCCGGGTCCCCACGCGTTGGGTACGTGGATCATTAGCATCGTCGTCTCCGTTTTGGTTGCGAGTCGCCCCGGCCGAAGTGACCGGGGCGGGTCAGGAAAACGGCCCGGGCCACGGCGGCCCGGGCCAAAGTGGTCAGCCCGCCGCGTCCGCGCCGAGATTGCGCGCGGCGTACGCGCGCATCGCGGCCGGCCCGGGCGTCGCGTCGTGCGGCCACCCGAGCGGGTGCCCGGGCCGGTGCCCGGTGTCCCGCCCGGCCGCGAGGTCGCCGGCCACTAGTGCCCATCCGCGCCGGTACGCGGCCGTGGCCCGGGCGGACAGGTCCGCGTGGTCCGCGCAGGCCATCTCGCCGCGCCGCGCGGCAACGTAGGCGTCGCCCGAGCGGAAGCAGGCGGCCGCGGTCGTCGCGCCGGTGTCGGTGTCGGTGTCGTGCGTCATCATCATCGGTCTCCGTGTGCGGCCGGGAATTTTCCGCCCCGGGACGGCCGCGGCCCCGGGGCGGTGGTCGGTCAAAAATACTGGGTGACAGTTGGGGCCGGCCGGTACTTCCGGCGGCGGCGTGCGGTCGGCGTCGGCGGGACGGTCGTCCGGCCCGCGACGAAGTCTTCCAGGTCGGTCGGGTCGATCCGCCAGGTACGGCGGGTCCGGGTCGCGCCGGACGGGACGGAGACATCCACCGCGCGGAGCAGTCCCGCGACGATCAAGCGCCGGACGTGATCGTCGTCGATGCCGAGCCGTTCGGCCGCGGCACGGACCGGGAGCATGGCGGGGGTCATCTCGCACCCCCGGCGGTTTTGCGCCGCTGCCGCTGCCGCCGACGGCCGACGAGCTGTTCGTACTTTGCGCGCAGCGCCGCGGCGCGCAAGGCGGCGTCGATCGCGTCGTCCACGGCGTCGGCCATCCGACCATAGGCGGCCAGTTTCGCGGTCTCTCCCGTCGGTCGAGTCGATTCCGAAAGTCGCGCCATAGGGCACCTCCACCATTACGGCGCTCATTTACTTTTCCGGCGCCAACGAAACGCGAAGGGCCGGAAACCCCTAGGATTTCCGGCCCGAAAATGGGTCGAGATTTGCACGTCAAAATAAATGAGCGCTCATTTGTCGCGCCGCCGGCCGTCCCGCTTCGGCCGGGCGGCGGACTCCCGCGCAAGCCGGTCGGCCGCGCGGCCCGCGCGCCGCGACATGATGGTGCGCCACGACGGCTGCGCGAAAACGGCCGCCGGCGAGCAGCCGAGGAAAATAGACCACGAACGGCACGACCAGTCCCAAGCCGCATCATCCTGCCCGGCAAGAACAATGGTCATCCGGGCATTGAGGTCGGCCGCGCCCTTGCGCGGCCGGCCTCGCTTGGCTGCGGCCGTCGCTCCGCCTGACAAGCGGACGATTTCGGCGGCCAGCTTTTGCCGCTCGACCACTGCTAAGCGTTCGGCCTCGGCCTGCCGCTCGGCCTCGGCAATCCGGTGTTCTTCCGCGGCCCGTTCCGCGGCCCGTCGTGCGGTTTCGAGCCGGCGTACCTCTTTTTCTCGCGCGGCGGGCGGGAGGCGGGACAGGTCGCCGCCCAGCGCGTATGCGGCGTCGGAGGGGAGCGACGAGAGAAACGCCAGCCAACCCGGGCCGGTTCCTTCGTCCGTGTCGTCGCCGTCGTCGTCGTCGTCGGCGTCAGAGTCAGGCATTAGACGGCACCTCCCGCGAACAGCCAACTGCGGACGTGCCCGACGACGACGATCAGCCGGGCGTCGTCCACGCCTTCGCGGTAAAGGGCGCCCATCGACGCGTCGCGGTGGCCCATGATGAGGTCGCTCGCGACGCGGTCCCGCGCGCCGTCGGACACGGTCCGGTGCACGTGCCGAAGGGAGTAAAATCCCCGGACCGAAACGCCGACCGACTGCGCCAACTTTTTGAGCGCGGCCGGGATGTAGTCCACTTTCACTCCGCCCGCCGGTTCGCCGCGAAACCGAACCAGTCGCCGCCCGTGCGGCGTCAGGAACACGCACTCGGCGTCGGCCGGGTCCTGCGGAACGGGGCGGGGCAAGGCGGCGATCGCCTCGCGGGTCTCGGGCCAGAGCGGGCACCGCCTCGCGATACCGGTCTTCGGGCGCGGGTACACCGCCCACCCGGGCGCCCGGGTCAGGGCCGAACGGGTTAGCCCGGCAAGGTCCGACTGACCGTAGCCACAGTTCAGGGCCAGCAAAATCGCGGCCCGCATGGTCGGGTCGGCCGCGTCGAGTAGTTTCCGCGCGTCAGCCGCCGCGAGCATCCGCGACCCGGCGGCCTCGCGGGCGAGCCGGAGCGTCCGTTGGCGTGGCTTGTCGAGCGACTGACCGTACCGCACGGGGACGTCGATGAGGCCGTTCTCAAAGGCGAACTTGAAAAACGTCCGCACCATTTGAATAAACTTGCTCAAAGCGAACGGCCCCAACCGCGCCGCGGCGACCGCGCGGAGCCGGCCGAAGTCTTCGGGTCGGAGGTCCGCCACGGCCCGGCCGACGCCGAACGCGTCCAGGACGGTCTGGCAGGTCGCGTGGTATTCGGCCCACTGGCGGGCGGAGAGTTCGCCCGCGTCCACGGCGGAGCGTTTCGAGGTGAGGAACTGGTTGGCCGCGTCGCGGAGCGGGAGGGCGTTTTCGGTTTTCGCTCGGGGCGACCTCCCGGCGAGCAGGTCTTCGCCGACCCGGTCCCATTCTTTTCGCGCTGCGTCGCGGTCGGCGCCGAAGTAGAACTGTCGGCCACGAACCTTGCGGGTCCACTGGCCGGTGCCTTTGTGCAACCAGAGCGGGAACTTGCTTTCGCGAGACGCGGTCAACATAATAGCCTCCGTCGGGCGGCCCGGGACCGTGGGAGGTCCGGGGCGGTAGGTGGAAGCCGGACAGGGTAAAAGGGTGTAGTCCGGGTGTAGTAATTATAGCCGGAATTGTGAAAAGACGAGAAAATAAGCCCGGAGAGGTGGCTGAGTGGTCGAAAGCACCGCTTTGCTAAAGCGGCGTACGGGTAAAACTGTACCGCGGGTTCGAATCCCGCCCTCTCCGCTTCGTTGACTTGCGTACGCTGAAGGCCCTGATCGTCCCTGACGTTTCAGTTTTGCCCGCCAGTAATAAACGACCTTCTTTTGAAGTCGTCGGAGTGGGTATACTTTTTCCGCTCGCCAGTCTCGTTCACTTCACTTTTGGTAAAGTGCCCTTGTCTGTACGCGGACGGAAAAATCGCACATTGATCGAGCCGAAACCGCCCGCATTTAATTGGCTGAGCCCCAACGAGTCGGCATTCAGACCGCGTAGCCCCGATCTTCCTCACCGCATGCGATCGGGCAGTGTCCGAATACGTCGGTGAGGCCGAACTCTTGAAGATCGTCAGCAAATTCCATGTCTTTCCCTTGTTTTTTGCAGCTCTTTTTTGAGACAATACATTTCTGCCCGATTGCGCGCTTCCCCGGTTCGCCAACATGAGTCTCGTAAAACTCGCCCTCGGCAACGTATACGGCGTCGTGGTGTTTGCGTTGTTCATTGCCGTACTCGGTTCCGTCGCGCTCGTTTCGATTCCGGTGGACATCCTGCCGGCGTTCAAGGTGCCGGCCGTTCAAGTCCTCACGTACTTCAACGGCATGCCCGCCCGCTCGATCGAGCGGACTCTCACCGACCGGATCGAACGGTGGGTCAACCAGGCACCCGGGGTGGCAAACGTCGAGTCCCGGTCGGTGTCCGGGGTGAGCGTCGTGCGGCTTTACTTCCGGGAAGACACGAACCCGAACTCGGCCCTCACGCTTTGCAACTCTCTCGCGTCCGGTGCGCAGGCGTACCTGCCGACGAACACGCTCCCCCCGGTCGTACTCCCGTTCGACCCGACCGGAACTCTTCCGCTCGGAATTCTGACCGTCAGCAACCCGTCGATGGCCGAGCAAGAGGTCAAGGACTTGGCGCGGGTCGAGGTCCGCAACCGACTCGGGGCGGTTCCCGGATGCGTCGCTCCCGTGGTGGTCGGCGGCAAGGACCGCCGGGTAATGATCTACCTCGATCCGAAGAAACTGGAAGCCCGAAACCTGTCTCCGGTGGACGTGGTCAAGGCGCTGGATCAGGGCAACGCAATGGCGTCGCCGGGGACCGCCTATTTCGGTGACAACCAGATTGCCCTGGATACGAACATGATGGTGCGGGAGGTCGAAGAGCTGAACGACATGCCGATCGTTTTCGACCCGGGTCGGACAATTCTGTTGCGGGATATCGGGGAGGCCGTCGATGACGCGGTGATCCAGAAATCCCGTGTGCGGGTCAATGGCCGGCAGCAGGTGTTCGTCCCGATCTACCG
This sequence comes from Fimbriiglobus sp., assembly GCA_036493815.1. GTDB lineage: Bacteria > Planctomycetota > Planctomycetia > Gemmatales > Gemmataceae > DASXPC01. The sequence goes on from DASXPC010000153.1 coordinate 7,140, forward strand.
CCAGGGCGGGTCCAGCAGCCTGACCGTAGCCGACGGGGTCAAGGCCGCCATTCCCGACATCGAAGCGGAGTTGCCCAAGGGGAGCAAGCTGGAATTCGTGATCGACCAGTCGGAATACGTTAGGAAGTCCATTGAAAGCTTGATCCACGAGGGTGTTATCGGTGCGATCCTCGTCTCCGTCATGATTCTGGTATTTCTTGGGGATTGGCGGATGACGGTGATCGCCTCTTTGTCGTTGCCGCTGGCTATTCTGGGTTCGATCGTCGGATTGCGGGCGTCCGGGAACACGATCAACGTCATGACTCTGGGCGGCATGTTTTTGGCCATCGGCCCTTTGGTCGACAACGCGATCGTGGTGCTGGAAAACATTCACCGTCACATGAGCATGGGAAAATCCGCCTTTCAGGCGGCACTGGACGCGACCGGGGAACTGACCCTGCCGGTAGTGGTCGCCACCCTCGCCCTGATCATCGTGCTCTGCCCGGTCGCCTTGACTCCCGGCGTCGGCGGATTCCTGTTCCAGCCGCTGACAATGGCGGTTGCGTTCGCCATGGTGGCCTCGTTCGTTTTGTCCTGGACGTTCGTGCCGAGTCTGTGTTCGAAATTGCTCCGCGGTCCCGGCCGGCACGGACACGGGCACGGGCACGAATTCGAACACCGTCTGGAAAGCCCGACCCGGCCGGCCGACCCGCCGCCGAGCGGATTCTTCGCCCGCCTCTATGGCCGATTTGACGCAGCCCTCGGCCGATTGACTCGACTCTATGCCGCCCTGCTAGCCATCGCCCTCCGCAACCGGGTCAAAGTCCTCGTCATAGTCGTTGCCTTGTTCGCCGGGTCACTTCTGCTGGCCCGGTTTATCGGGCAGGAATTCTTTCCTGCGGTGGACGCGGGACAAATCACGCTCCAAGTACGTGCCCCGTCGAACCTGCGGCTGGACGCCACCGAACGTCGGGTCATCGACGTGGAGAAGGCGATCGCCGATGCCATCCCGGCCAAGGAATTGCAGATGGTGGTGTCGGAAATCGGGTTGAATAACGATTGGTCGGCCGCGTATTCGCAGAACGCCGGTCAGCAGGATGCGATCGTGCGGCTGCAACTGGCGCCAACCCGGACCCACTCGGCCCAGGAATACGCGATCGATCTCCGCCACCGTTTGAACGCCGATCCGAGGTTTTCCGACCTGGAAATCAGCTACGATACCGGCGGGATGGTGTCGGCCGCGCTCAACTTCGGGGCCGCATCCCCGATCGACATTCAGATCACGGGGGGCACGCCGGATCAGAAGTTCGAGGTCGCCGGTCGAATCCACAAACTCGTTTCCGACGTCCCCGGGGCGGTCGACGTGCGCGTGCTGCAACGGAACGATGCCCCGTACCTCACTTTGGACGTCGACCGGCAGAAAGCGGCCGCCATCGGCCTGTCCGCCCGCGACGTGGTCATGCAAGTCGTCACCGCCATGAACTCCAGCATCGCCCTCACCCGCAACTTCTGGATCGACCCCAAGAGCGGCAACCAGTACTTCATCGCCGTCCAATATCCTGACGACCCGGATTTCAAGATCGACGCCCTGCAAAACATCTTCGCCACCGGAACGAACCAAAGTACGCCGGTCCGGCTCGATACCCTGGTCACGATACGCGAGACGACGCAACCGGTCGAATTCAACCACGTCGGGTTGAAGCGGGTGGTCGACGTGCTGGTCAACACCGAAAACCGTGACATCGGCAGCGTTGCCGCGGACGTCAGCCGAAAACTTAACGGGTTGGAATTGCCCAAGGGAATGAAGGTCGAACTCCGCGGCGAATACGCTCGCATGAACGAATCGTTCGACAGCCTCGCCGTCGGCCTGGCCCTGGCGTCCATCCTCGTCTACCTCCTCATGGTTCCACTCATGCGGTCGTTCCTCATGCCCGTGATCATCATGGCGACCGTCCCCCTCGGCCTGATCGGCGTGCTGATAACATTGTGGGCGACTCACACGTCGTTGAACGTGCAGTCCGAAATGGGCGTGATTTTTCTCGTCGGGATTGTGGTCAGTCAGGGCGTGCTTCTGATGGACTTCGCCAACCACCTTCGCAAGCAGGGGCGGCCGGTCCGCGAGGCGATCGTGGAATCCGCCACCATCCGGTTCAAACCGATTATGATGACGTTTCTGGCCACCTTCCTGGATCTCATACCGATGGCCATCGGCCTCGGCCGGGGGAGCGAAGCTTTGACGCCCCTCGCCCGGACCGTGGTGGGCGGACTCGTTACCTCGACCGGTCTGACGCTGATCGTCGTCCCCGTCCTCTTTACGTTGTTGATACGGGACCGGCACCACCCTGCCGGTCACGCCGCCACGTCAGCCTCGTAACCGTTCGTTGCCGGAGTCACTATGACGATGCCCACGATCGAAAGTCACCATCCGACGATCCAAGTCGACCACACTGCCCACGTCGTGCACGTCGTTTCGGGGCGGTCGCGCCGCCGACTGGTCGTCGGTGGCCTGGTCGGACTAGCCATCGTCGGCGGGCTCGTTGGAGCAGGTGTCATGTCCGGGTTCCTCCCGGATCCCCTCGTCGCCGGAGACCCTTCTGCGAGCGGACACGGCGACCTCTCAACCCCACCCACCCTGCCCACGGTGAAGTGTGTAAATCCGCGACGCGATCCGTCCGTCCAAGTCACGGTGGAACCACTCGCCACGGTCGAACCGTATTACCAGGCCGACCTTCGAGCCCGAGCTTCGGGTCTCGTTACTTCGGTCCATAAAGAAATCGGAGACCGGGTTCATCGAGGCGATTTGCTGGTCGAAATTGACGTCCCGGATTTGATGGAAGACGTGATTCAGAAGCAGGCGGTGGTGGCTCAGCGGATGCAGGAGCTGCGAGTATCGCGGGCTCACCAAAAGGACGCCGAGGCCGGAGTGGAAGTGGCGAAGGCAACCATTAAGGAGAAAGTAGCGCTGGTTGGCGAGGCCGAGGCGACCCGGGATTACAAGGTAATGTTATTAAAGCGTATACGGAAGATTGAGTCGAGCATACCCCCGGGAACCATTGCCGAGCAGGAACGAGATACGGCTTCGAGTGAAGCCGCCGTGCATGCCGCGGAAGCCGCGGTCGAACGGGCTCGGGCTGACGACGTTTTGGCCGGTTCAAGAATCGTAGACGCCCTAGCCGATATAGACCTCAAAGTCGCACTCGTCGAAGTCGCCCGGCGAGACGTGGACCGAGCCCGGGTGGTGGCCGGATTTGCCCATATCGTCAGTCCGTTCGATGGGGTTGTGGTTCAACGGACTGTCGACCCGGGGTCGTTCATCCAGAACGCGACGACCGGGTCGTCCGAACCACTGATATCAGTGGCGCGGACCGACATCGTCACGATCGTGGCCAAGGTGCCGGACTCGGCGGCCCCGTACGTGACGACCGACACCGGGGTGGAGGTCCGACTGAATTCCATGCCGGGCGTTTCGATCCTCGGCCGGATAACCCGGTACTCGCCGTTGATCCAGAATAACGACCGGACGATGAGGGTCGAAGTCGATTTCTTCAACGGATCGGAGTCCGATTATCACCGTTACATCGGGCGGTTGCTCGGGGCCGCAATGGCACCCTTAGCCGCAACGAATCCGCTGGAAATGATCGCCACCGATTACGCCGGGAAGGAAAGGCTCGCCGGACTGCATAAAGGAGATGGCGACTTGCCAACCCGTATATCTCTCGCCCACACTGCGGCCGGAAACGGTCCCCGGCGGTTGATCCCTGGCATGACCGGTACGATGACCCTCTCGCTGAGGCAGTTCCGGGGCGGGGCCGTTCTACCGAGCAGCGCCGTCTACACCCGGATCGGAAAACCGTACGTCCTCGTGGTCGAGAACGGTGTCACAAAACAATACCCGGTGCAGGTGCAGGTGAACGACGGGCGGGTGGCCAAAGTCGCACTAGTGACCAGACAGATGGACGCTGATGGGAAGACTCGCGACTCGCTGACCGAATTAACCGGACGGGAAATCGTCGTGGTCGGCCGTCAACTCGAACTGGGTGAAGGGACGAAAGTCCATCCGGTCGTCTCGAAGTGGTAACGGCCCGGGCAGGAGGCCCAATGTCTTTGCGCCACCTTTACAACACCTGGTTTATCATCGCGGTTCTCGTGGCGGGATGCGCCACGCCTCCGGTCGAGCTTGCAGACACGACCCCGACTCCAACGCGACCCGTTTCGGGCGCGACGCCCGCCGAACCCACTCGCGTGGATCCCGAGATCCGCCCCGCGCAGGCTACGGTCGATCCGACGCCCCCGACCCCGTTGCCGACGGCGAAACCCGCCTACGGAGCGAGCGCTACGCTCCCCATTGACTTGCCGACCGTCTTCCGGCTGGTGAACGCGAACAGTCCGGCCGTCGGGTTTGCGCGGGCTCGGGTCCGCGAAGCCATGGCCCGGCAGGACAAGGCCGAAGTGCTCTGGCTGCCAAACTTGCAAACCGGGGCAGCCTATAACCGGTTCGACGGCCAAACGCAGAACCAAAGCGGATCCGTTTTCGGCGTGTCGCGGTCTAATCTGTTCGGCGGTGGAGGTACGGCTCTGGCTGTCGATACCGCTGAGGCGTATTACCAGCCACTCGTCGCACGCCAGCTCACCCGCGCCGAGTCGTTCGCCGCGCAGGGCACCACTCTGACCGCTCAACTCGACGCCGCACTCGCCTACTTCGATTTATTGCAGGCCCACGCCCTCCTCGCCGTCAACGCGGATACGCTGGCCCGCGCGGAGCAGATGCTGAAGTATGCGAAAAACGCACAGGCGTCCCAGTTGAGCAAGACGGCCGGGGACGTGAATCGCGCCCAGACCGAGGTCTATTTGCGGCAACAGGAACGGCTCGACCTGGACGGCCGGGCCGGGGCCGCGGCCGCCCGGCTCGGACGCCTTCTCCTGCTCGATCCGGCTGTGGTCCTCGTGCCGGCGGACCCCAAGGTGACTGCACTCGAACTCATCGACCCGACTAAGACACTCGACGACCTGGTCGCCATTTCGATCGCCAACCACCCCGACCTGGCCGCCAACCGGGCGCTGGCCCTGGCCGCATGGGAACGCGTTCGCAAAGCCCGGAACGGGATGTTTCTGCCAAAGGTTGCGCTGCAGGAAGCCGTCGGCAGCTTCGGCGGCGGGATAAACGCGGACGTCTCGAATTTCTCCGCCCGGAACGCGCTGACCGTTCAGCTCTACTGGGAGTTGGAGAATCTCGGGTTTGGAACCGCGGCGAGCCTCCGGGCCGAACGGGCGGCGTACGACCAGGCGACTTACCGTGTGGCGGACGCCCAGGCCCGGATTGCCGCCGACGTCGCCGAAGCCGCGCGGATTGCCGCAGCCAAAGCCGCCGGACTCGACCTCGCCCGCAAGGCCATCGGTGAGGCTGCCGAACTCTACCGCAAACTGCAAGAGTCTTCGTTCAACATGGTCGGCCCGAAGGCCCAGTACGACGCCCTCGAACCCCTCCTCGCGATCCAGTCCCTGAATCAGGCCCGAACACAGTACCTGACCGCGCTGATCGAATACGACAAGGCCCAGTTCCGCCTGTTCACCGCCCTCGGCCATCCCGCCGAATGCACGACACGGTAGACCCAAATCTTAAGGTCTCAGGTCGGCCAACGGCGTGGAATTCCGCAGTCGGTTCAATCGGTGGCTGGGTATACTGACCTGCGAATTCGCGGGAGACGAACGACATGCCGCACCGCTCTTCCCACTCGGACGAAATTGCGAGCGAACGGACGGTCGCGGACGCGACCGGCGCGCGAAAAGGGTTGGCGTGCCTGCTCGTCCTTCTCGGCGGCCTGCTCGTCGCGGCCGGTCTGGTTTATTTCCTGTCCCGGGTCTTTGCCGGTTGGATTGCCAAAGGATAATTGCGGGGGAATGCCGGGTCAAAACTCGGCATTCCCGGGGGTGCGGGGGAAAGGAATCACGTCGCGGATGTTGGCCATGCCGCTGAGGAAGAGGACGCACCGTTCGAGGCCGAGGCCGAATCCGGAATGCGGCACCGTTCCGTAGCGCCGCAAGTCGAGGTACCAGGAGTAGTCCGCTGGGTGCAGACCCTGCTCTTTCATTCGCGTTTCGAGGACGTCGAGTCGCTCCTCGCGCTGGCTGCCGCCGATGATTTCACCGACGCCGGGCAACAGGACGTCCATCGCCCGCACCGTTTTGCCGTCGTCGTTCACCCGCATGTAGAACGGCTTCAACGTCCGCGGATAGTCGTACAGGATCACCGGACTCCTGAAGTGTTTCTCGGTCAGGAATCGTTCGTGTTCGGACTGCAAATCCTTGCCCCAACCGACAGGGTACTCGAAGGACTGGCCCGATTTTTCCAGGATCGAAACGGCTTCGGTGTACGAGACCCGCAGGAACGGATGGGTGAGAACGTTGTCGATCCGGCCGGCCAGTTCCTTGTCGATGCGTTCGCAGAAAAACGACAAGTCCTCGGTACACTTGTCCCGGGCGTCCGAAAAGACTCGCTTCAGCAGTCCCTCGGCCACCGTCATGTTGTCCTGCAAATCGTGAAACGCCATTTCCGGTTCGATCATCCAGAACTCGGCGAGGTGCCGCGGCGTGTTCGAGTTCTCCGCCCGGAACGTCGGCCCGAACGTATAAACTTTTCCCATCGAACAGGCGAACGATTCCACCTGGAGTTGCCCGCTGACGGTGAGAAACGCCGGCTTGTGGAAGAAGTCCTTCGCGTAATCGACTCCCCCCGTTTCGGTCCGTGCCGGCTTTTCAGGATCGATGGTCGTCACCCGGAAGAGCGCCCCGGCCCCCTCGCAGTCGCTTGCGGTAATGACTGGCGTGTGGATGTAAAGGAAACCCTGTTCCTGAAAGTAGTCGTGAATCGATTTGCAGATCTGGTTCCGTAGCCGGGCGATGGCCCCGAACGTATTGGTCCGCGGCCGCAAGTGGGCGATGGTCCGCAGAAATTCGAACGAGTGCCCTTTCTTTTGCAGGGGATACGTCTCGGGATCGGCCCCGCCGAATACGTCCACTTTCGACGCATGAATTTCGGTCGGCTGCCCCTTCGCCGGCGACGCCTTCACCTCGCCTTCCACCGCCACGCTCGCCCCGGTCGGCAGCTTCTTCACTTCGCTCTCGTAGTTCCCAAGGTCCCCCGGAACGACCGCCTGCACGTTGCCCTGACAGGAACCGTCGTTGAGCTCGAGAAAGCTGAATCCTCCCTTGGAATCCCGGCGGGAGCGGACCCAGCCGCGGACGACCACGTTGCGGCCGATGGCTTCCACCCGACGGGCGTCCGAAACGGTAATCGCGTCCATGATGACTCCGGGATGGGGGAAGGCTATTGAACGGACGGTCGGGCGATCTGCCAGACCCGTCACCCCATCTCCGGCAGTTCGAACCCCTTTCGCCGCGGACGATCCCGAAGGGCATTGGCCTCAGCATCCCCGACGAATTCTTCCTTCGCCGGATCCCACTTCAACTTCCGCTTCAACTCCCGGGCAATGCCGGCCAAGTGGCAGATCGTCGCGGTGCGATGGCCGGCCTCGACCGGGGCGATCGGATCCTTCCGGGTCTTCACACAATCGAGCCAGTTCTGAATGTGTGGCCGGGCCACGTTTTCGCCCCCGCCGGACCACTTGGCCAAAACACTCCTGTCCGGTGGGTTCTTGGCCAGTTCGGGCGGATTCACCGAAAACCCATTCCGTCGCATGTTGAGCGTCCCCTTCTCTCCCGCGTACACCTCCGTTCGCACGGTGTTGGTAAAGGCCAGTTCGGTTCCACTGGCGTATTTCATCACCACCGGGCACGTTCGCATCTCGCCCTGATACCCTTCCATTTCCGGCCAGATTTCCACGGGACCGGTGTCGTCGGTTCCGAGAGCCCACTGCACCATGTCCGCGGTGTGGGCCGCATGGTTGGTCATCAGGTGGCCGGAGTAATCTCGCCACATATCCCAGCCCCGCCAGGCGAACCGCTCGGTGCCGAATTCTTCCTTCGCCCAGAGCCGGAAGTTGTACGGCCGCAGTTTCGTCGGGCCGCAGTACAAATCCCAGTCGCCCCCCGCCGGAATATCCTGCTTCGTCCGCGCCTCCTTGTCGTCTTCGATCCGCATCGGTCCAGGGTAATTGAACAGGGTGATCCGCGAAACCTTCCCAATGCCGCCGACCCGAACCAGCTTGCAGGCGTACTGATTCATTTCCATCGACCGCTGCTGACTGCCCACCTGCACCACTCGCTTGTATTTCTTCGCCGCGTTCACCAGCACCCGTCCTTCGCGGATGTAAACCGACAGAGGTTTCTCGACGTAGACGTCCAGCCCCGCCTGGCACGCGAGTACGGCCGCCTGCACGTGGTGGTGGTCGCACGCGGTAATGAAGACCGCGTCGAGTTTCGCTTCGGCGATCAGCTTGCGATAGTCCTGGTATTTTTCACACGCTTTGGCGTCTTCGTCGCGGAATCGGGAGAGGAGCGCGGCGTAACGGCTGGTCTTTTCCGAACTCAATACGAAATCCATCCGTGGCGCGTACCAGTCGCAGACGGCAACGACGCGGCCGTCGGGTGGGATGTTGGCAATTTGGTACTTGCCGCGGATGCCGACGCCGATGACGCCGATTCGAATGCGGCTATTCGCCCCCGGCCGCCCGCCGAGACCCAAGGCATGGGCCGGGGCGATGAGTGGTAGGACACCGGTACTGCGTAGGAAGGAACGTCGCGAGAGGGCCATGATCGCCTCCCGAGAGAAGAGGAGTAACCGACATCGTACCGTCGTGACGCCGGGCCACAAGCAAAAGCCAATGGGTGGAATCCACTCTCCTGCGGGTAGAAATGAAAGCAACCCGTTCGCTCTTAAACGCCTGCAATACCGGGAAAGGATTTATGGCAGTATAACTTCGTCAGGGAATGACCGCAAAACCGGTTGAGATCCTGTTGCTTACGGTGTGTTTGCGTTCGGCTCGAGGTCAGGATAGAGTCGGGCATCCGCCGGGAGGCCGGTTATGGGAAATCGAGTCGCCCTGTTCGCGTTCGCCGCGTGGACCGGCACGGCCTCTGGTCAGGAAACCGCCTTCCGCAAACACGTCATCAACCCGGACACGCAGTTCACGGCGGCGATGGCGGTCGACGTGAACAAGGACGGCAAGCTCGACATCGTTTGCGGCGACGCGTGGTACGAAGCCCCGACGTGGAAGAAGCACTTCATTCGCGACGTCGAGATCATCAACGGCCGACCGGACGGCTTCGCCCACCTTCCGCTCGACGTCAACGGCGACGGCTGGCCCGACATCGTGACGGTGAACTGGCGGAGCCGGAGCATTAAGTGGATCGAGCACCCGGGCCCGGGGTTCGGGCCGTGGAAAACGCACTTGGTCGCGGAGCCGGGGCCGATGGAAACGGGCCGGCTGGTGGACATGGAAGGGAATGGCACGCCGGCGATACTTCCAAACGGGGCGAACTTCGCGGCGTGGTGGTCGCTGGACAAGAAGGCGGACGGGTCCCCCGACTGGCAGCGGCACGAACTGCCGAAGCAACTGGCCGGGCACGGAATCGGGTTCGGGGAAATTAACGGCGACGGCCGCGGCGACGTCGTCGGCCGGTTCGGCTGGGCCGAGGCCCCGGTGGATCGACGAAATGGCCGTTGGAACTGGCACGCGGACTTCGACCTCGACGCGGCCAGCGTGCCGATTCTCGTCGTCGATGTGAACGGCGACGGCCTCAACGATATCGTCTATTCCCGTGCCCACAACTGCGGCGTCTACTGGCTCGAACAGGTTCGTAAGGATAACAAGATTTCCTGGGTGAAGCACACGATCGATTCGAGTTGGTGCGGCGGCCATGCTCCGCTCTGGGCCGACCTCGACGGCGACGGCATCCCCGAACTCATCGTCGGCAAACGCTACCTCGCACACGAAGGCCGCGACCCGGGCGAATACGACCCGCTCGTCGCCTACCGGTATCAATTCAACAAGGTCACGAAAACCTGGAAGCGATTCACCATTACCTACAACGACCGCGTCGCCTTCGGCCTCGATCCGAAGGCAGTGGACCTGACTGACAGCGGCCGATTGGGTTTGCTCGTCGCCGACCGGTGCGGGTTGTATTGGCTGGAAAATCTGGGGCGGACGACGGAAAAGACAACTGGTGACCCGGCAAAAGTACCGACGTACACCGATCATTCCAATCTGCTGGTCGTGAGAGATGCGGACGGCAAAGAGCGGCCGGTAAAGACGCCGTTCGACTGGGGGCAGCGGCGGGCTCACATTCTGGCCGAGTTGGCCCGAATCCGCGACCCGATGCCCGATCCGTCCACGCGGGTCCCGTTGGACGCGAAGTTCGGTCCGAACACGCCAGAAAACTATACTCTGGAATCGGTCACGTTTTCAATCGGCCCGAACGAGCGGGTGACGGCTTTTCTGCACGTGCCTCGTGGTCGAACCGGGAAGCGACCGGCGGTAATCTGTCCGGTTGACGGACTAACCTCGGGTCCGCCGGTTGCTCACGAACTGACCCGCCGCGGGTACATCTGCCTGGTGGTCAAGCAGACCTCGAGTGACACCCCAGCGAACTTCGGTCGGAAAATCGTCCGTGGGATCGACCTCCTCGACGCGATGCCGGACGTTGACGTGAACCGGATCGGCGTCGTGAGCCACGGGCCGGTCGGGACGACCGCACTCGTCACGGCCGCGTTCGATCAACGGATCGCAGCCACTATTTCCAACTGCGGACTCACCGAGCTGAAATCCGCCGACGGGAAGATTTCGGTCAAAATGAACGAACTGATCGCAACCCTCGCCCCGCGGCCGACATACCTCATCGCTCCGACGAAGGACACTTTCCCGCTGATCGATTCCAAAGCCGCCATCGCGAGTGCTCGAAAAGTCTTCGCGTTCAAGAAAGCCGACCGGTCGCTCATCGCTGTCTATCCGGACGTCGGGCACGAATTCCCCGAGGCGGAGCGGAAGAAGGCGTACGAGTGGCTGGACCGTATTTTGAAGCCGTAACCAATTCCCTCCCCTTGTGGGGAGAGAACAAAACCCCTGGGAAAAAACGATGCGTCATTGGCTCGCCATTTTCCTCCTGTTTCTGCCTTCATTCGCCTCCGCCGCCGACACGACACCAGCACCCTTCCCCGCAAAGAAGGCCGCGGAAACGATGATCGTGCCCGACGGGTTCCGCACCACACTCGTCGCCGCGGAACCGGACGTGGTGCAGCCGATCTCGTTCACGATCGACGCCCGCGGCCGGCTTTGGGTCGCAGAAGCATTGAACTACGGTGCCTGGAAACCCACCGGTAAAGACCGAATCGTAATCCTTGAAGAGCAGCCGGGTGGGGGCGTTAAACGGACCGTCTTCTACGAAGGGCTAAATTACGTCACCGGCGTCGAGGTCGGGTTCGGCGGCGTCTGGGTCATGTCGCCGCCGTCGCTTTATTTCATTCCCGACCGCGACGGGAACGATAAACCCGACGGCCCGCCGGAAGTCATCCTCGACGGCTTCGGCTACAAGGAGAGCCGGCACAACCTGGCGAACGGGTTCACCTGGGGGCCGGACGGCTGGCTTTATGCCGGCCACGGCAGGACCAGCCCGTCCGACGTCGGACTGCCCGGCACCCCGGCAAGCAAACGCATCCACTGCGACGGCGGCGTCTATCGCGTCCACCCCGTCACCCATGCGTTCGAAGTCTTCGCCGACGGCACCACGAACCCCTGGGGCGTCGACTTCGACGACTTCGGCCAGGCCTTCGTCTCCAACTGCGTCACCCCGCACCTCTTCCACATGATTCAGGGCGGGCACTACGAACCCTGGCGGAACCGCCCCTCCAGCCTCTACGCCTACCAGCGATTGCCCACCATTGCCGACCACCTCCACTACCCCGGCGGCGATATTCACGCCACCCTCGACACCCCGGACAATTCCGTCCTCGGCGGCGGGCACGCCCACTGCGGCACCCTCGTCTACCTCGGCGACCAGTTCCCGGAGAAATACCGCAACACCGTCATGATGTGCAACGTCCACGGCCGGCGGATCAACAACGACATCCTCAAGCGAAAAGGCTCCGGCTACGTGGCCAGCCACGGCTCGGACTTCATGCAGGCCACGGACCCGTGGTTCATGGGCGTCACCCTCCGCACCGGACCCGACGGCAGCGTGTACGTGTCCGACTGGTCCGATACCGGCGAATGTCACACCCCGAATCCCGATAAATCCACCGGCCGGATTTTCAAGATCAGCTACGGCCCGCCGGGTGAAAAGAAGCCTGACCTATACAAGATGACCGACGAAAAGCTGGTCGAATTGCAACTGCACCGCAACGACTATTTCGTTCGTCACGCCCGGCGGATTCTGCAGGAGCGGGCGAACGTTAAAGGCTGGAACGGAAAGGGGGTTCATGCCGCACTGCGGGACCAATTACACTCGACAACCCTCACGGAACCACAACGTCTGCGGGCGATGTGGGCCCTTCAAGCCACCGGCGGCCTCGAACGTGCTCAACTCCTGACCTTACTCGCCGACCGGCACGAACACGTCCGGGCATGGGCGGTGCAGCTTTTGTGTGAAACGCCACCACAGGCTGCGGTCGTCGCTCGGCTGGCCGAGCTTGCGAAGTCCGATCCGTCGCCGGTCGTGCGCGTCTTCCTCGCGTCCGCCCTGCAACGGCTGCCGTGGGATCGAAGGTGGGGCATTGCCGACGGGCTGGCGTCCCACGCCGACGGGACCGACCCGAATCTGCCATTGATGCTCTGGTACGGCGTCGAACCACTCGTCCCCACCGACACGACGAAAGTGCTCGACTTGGCCGTCCGGACGAACATTCCCCTCGTCCGCCAGTTCATCGCCCGACGGACGATGGACGCCGCCGCCTCTCGTGGAGAAAAGGCCGACCTTTCGCCCCTCGTTACCGCCCTGGCCCGATCGACCGAACCGGCACAGCTCGACCTGCTCCGTGGCATTCGTGAGGGTCTGCGGGGACGAAAAAGCCTGCCGCTGCCAGCAGGTTGGACCGCACTTTATCCCCGGCTACACCGAAGTTCCGAGAAGGAGATACGCGGCCTCGCCGCCGTGCTGGCCTTGACGTTCGGCGACCCCGAAGCCCTGAAAGAATTGATAGCCGAAGCCAAAGACCCCAAAATGAACCCGGCCGATCGCACCGCCGCCCTCGACGCACTCATCGGAAAGCGAGTGCCCGGCCTCGCACCATTATTGTTTGACGAACTTGGCGACAAGGCCACCCGACGCACCGCCCTTCGCGGCCTCGCCACCGAGCCCCACCCGGACACGCCGAAGAAGGTTCTGGCTATCTATCCGACGTTGGCCGACGACGAGAAAACAGCCGCGATTGCCACTCTCACCGCCCGGAAAGAATTCGCCTTTGCTTTGTTGGACGCGGTCGAAAAGAAGACCATTCCACGAACGGACATTTCCGCTTTCGCCGCCCGGCAGATGTACTCCCTCCGCGACGGCACGCTGACGACGCGGTTGCGATCGGTCTGGGGCGAAGTGAGGAATTCCAACCAGAAATCGCGGGCTCAGATGGCGAAATACAAGGCCCTCTTATCGCCCGCCGTCCTGGCGGCGGCGGACCGGTCCCAAGGCCGGCTCGTATTCTCCAAAACCTGTCAGCAGTGCCACAAACTGTTCGGCGAGGGAGCATCGATCGGACCCGACCTGACTGGATCGAACCGGGACGACCTGATCTACCTGCTCCTGAACGTGATCGACCCGAGTGCCGAGGTCGCCCGCGATTACAGAATGTCCACCGTGCGCCTGAAGGATGACCGCGTTCTCACCGGCATCGTCGTCGAACGTACGCCGGCCCGCGTGACCGTGCAAACCGCGACCGAGCGGGTCGTGCTTTCGCCGGTCGACGTGGACGATATCAAGGAATCGGCCCTTTCGATCATGCCGGAGGGCCAACTCGACCCGATGACGAAAGACCAGGTCCGCGACTTATTCGGCTATTTGCAGTCGAAATCGCAGGTACCGCTGCCCGCGGCCAAAAAGTGACGCGTCACCCGGCCGGTTCCGACGGTTTCGGCCGTATCGCCAAGACCAGAAAAATGGAGAAAACGGCCAAGCCGGCAAAAGCTCCGAAGATCACATTGAGGGGCGTATTCGAATCCCGCAACACGCCAAACCCGAGGTCGGCGAACCCGCCGCAACTGATGCTGACGAAATTCATTATCCCGTAGCCGGTGGCCCGCAATTCCGGGCGGACGATCTGCGAGAGGATCGGCATGTTGTTGCAATCGAAGCAACCCCAACCCAAGCCGAAGAGCACCAGGAAGGCGATCGCAACGCCGAGTCTATCTGCGTTGCCGACGCCGAAGAGGGCGGGAACGATCAGGGCCATGCCGATCGCACTGACGTGAATGCGTCCGCGATCGGAGTGTCGCATTTTTCGGTCGGCCAGGTACCCGCCCAGAAATGCGCCGACCAGCGCGGCCACAGTCCAGAACAGCGTGGCCGAGACGCCCGCTTTGCCCTGGCCGATACCGAACTTCTGTTTAAGGATCGCGGGCATCCAGTCGCGGACGACCCACCCGGCAATGGCCGGCAGCGTAAAGTAAAGCACCAGCAGAATGAACGAACCGTTCGCCACCAATTCGAGGACGGCCCGGACCGGATTCGGCTTGTTCGACCGCGGCCCGTCGACGGCCGATGGCCGCGGGGCGTCACGCAACAAAAAGAGGAGTGGTACGGCATAAACAATGCCGACGAGGCCGGTGACGTCGAACGCGAACCGCCAGCCGAGGTCCGGGGCGTCGGCCGCGTACCCGCCGAACCCGCCGACGATCACCCCACAGTACATTCCCGTCTGATGCAGGCCGACCGCCCGCGACCGCGTGGTCCCAAGGTGGTAGTCCGCAATCAACGCCAATGCGGCCGGAAAATAAAATGCTTCGCTGATCCCCATTCCCGTGCGGGTCCAAAGCAATTCTTCGTAAGTCGTGACCCGCCCGGTGGCCCACGTCACCGCCGACCAGACGACCAGGCTCGTACAAATCACGTACTTGCGGCTGAATCGATCCGCGATGTACCCACCGATCGGGCTCAGGAACGCGTAGACCCACTTGAACTGCCCGAGCATGAAACCCCAATTCGCATCGGACCCGACGTCCGGCACGTCCGCCATGACGGAGAATTTCATGTTGGCGAGCAACTGCCGGTCGAGATAATTGAGCAAAACGACGGGCCAGAGAAGGGCGACGGTCAGCCAGGCAGTGCGGGCGATGTGAAAACGGGACGGGGTCATTGTTAGACCGGGGAAAAACACCCGGCCGACACTTGTCGGCCGGGGAGGAACTTCCGAATCTCGAACGCGTTACTTTTTCGCCCGGTCCGGATAGGCCGGCCGGTGAATCTCCTTCGGAGGATTTTTCTTCAACGCGTCGAGGGCCAGCTGGATCGCCTTTTCCAATTGCGGATCTTTCCCGGCGATCACGTCCTTCGGCCACATTTCCACGGGGTAGTCCGGTGGCACGCCTTCATTCTCGACCACCCATCCCTTGTCCGGCGTCCAGATGGCGAAGCTCGGCGCGGTGACGTTGCCGCCGTCCATGAGCGTCGGGTAGCCGGAGATGCCGACGAGTCCGCCCCAAGTCCGTTTGCCGACAATCGGCCCGACCTGGAATTTGCGGAACATCCACGGAAGCATGTCGCCGCCCGATCCGGCGTTTTCGTCGACGATCATGACCTTGGGTCCGAACACCGCGGCGCTGGGGGACCGCCACTCGGCTCCGTACCGCGGGGCCCAGTAGCTGGCGAACGGCCGGCGTAGCGTGTCGATGTAGTAGTCCGCAATCTGTCCGCCGCTGTTAAACCGCTCGTCGATAATCAGGGCGTCCTTATCTACCTGCGGGTAGAAGTAGCGTTTGAAATACGCGATGCCCTGATTGGCCGTGTCCGGCACGTAAACGTATCCGACTTTGCCGCCGGTGGCCTTTTCAACCTTTCGCAGGTTTCCTTCGATCCATTCGCGGTTCCGCAACGCGAGTTCGTTGGCGATCGGGACCACGGTCACCGTTCGCGACCCCGTCCCGTCGGGGTTGGGGCCGACGGTCAGTTCGACGCTCTTCCCGGCCGTATTTTCGAACAGGGAATAGAGGTCGGTCGGCGGCTTGAGATCAACCCCGCGAACGGCGAGCAGGTACTCTCCTTCTTTTACGTTCACCCCGGGGGCGGTGAGGGGGGAGCGGAGTTCGGCGGTGAAATTCAAACCGCTGTAGATCTTTTTGAATCGATACCGGTCGTTGGCAATCTCGTAATCGGCCCCCAAGAGCCCTCCTGGCACGGTCTTGCGTTCGCGGAGTCGTTCGCCGGGGGTATACCGGCTGTGGCCGACGGCGAGTTCGGACAGCATCCAGCCGATGACGCGGTAGAGGTCCCCGCCGTTCATCACGTGGGGCAGGAACTGTTCGTATTTCTTCTCCATTGCGGGCCAGTCGGCCCCGTGCATGTGCGGGTCGTAGAAGTAGTCGCGATTGATCCGCCAAGCTTCGTGGAAGATTTGTTTCCATTCGGCGCGGGGGTCGATGCGGACTTCGACGGCGTCGAGGTTGAGCCGGCCGCCGGTGCTTTCGCCCGAGGGGGCGGCCGTGGGAGCCGGACCGCCCCGACCGCGACCGCGGCCGCCCCGGCCGCCCGAGGGCGCGGGCGTCGAGGCCGCCGGAGTACCTCCACCAGTCGTGGAAGTGATGAACCAGCTCCCACCCGATGAGTAAAGAACCTTACGCCCGTCGGGGGTCAAGTCGTACTGACCGACGGACGCCTGCACCGTATCATTCCGCCGGCGGTCGAGGTCGTAGCGGTTCAAAGTACCACCGCCGCCGCCTCGGCCGCCCCGACCGCCGCCGCCCGGCGTCTCCGATCGGGATACGTAATACACCTGCCCCGCGGTCCCGGTCTGCAAATTGCTGTAGTTCCCCGGCGGTAGGGGCAACGCCAGAATACGCTGATCCAGTCCGTCGAAATCGATCGTAAACCCGTCGTCCTTCTTCGGCAGGTCCCCATCGTTCCGCTTCGCCCGCGGCTTCGGGGCGTCCGCGCCTTTCTCTTCGTCGCTCTGCCGAACGAACGGCGACGGCAGGTCCTTCTTTAACACTGCCAGATACAACTGCCACCGCGGCGGCCGGGTGTCCGATGACGATTGGCTGAACCCGTGCTTGCTCATCCCGGTGTCGTTCGACGTCCGAAAGTAGACGTATTTGCCCGACGCATCGAAAACCGGGTCTTCGGCTTCGCTCAACCCGTCCGTCAGCGGAAACGACTTCGCCTGGTCGAGCGAATAAATGTAGATCCGGCCGATCTGGGCCGGCGTGTCAATCGAATAGGCCACCCATTTCGAATCCGGGGACCAGGACGACTGGTTTACCCGCACCCCACCGCCCCGACCGTACGTGGCGTCGGTGATCTTCGTGACTTTCCCCGAGGCCACGTCGAGCCAGTAGAGTTCCATCCCGTTATCGCGGTAGAGCAATTTCTTGGAATCCCGTGACCAGACCGGATCGAAGTAGAACCCGGACCCGGTCAGCTTAACCGTCTTCGATTTACCCTTGCCCGATTGTGGGGCGAGCACCAGTTCGTACTCGCCGGAGGCGTCGCTGAAATACGCAATCGTCTTGCCGTCCGGCGACCAGGTCGGATTGCGGTCGTTGGCCCCGGGACTGCTGGTCAGGTTCCGCGGGTCCCCCTTTTCGGCGGGCACGGTGACGATTTCGCCGCGGTATTCAACGACCGCCCGCGACCCGCTGGGCGAAACGGCCGCGTTGCGGACGTATTGCGTACCTTTGACGAACCGGGGTCGGGATTCGATCGCGTCGGTGGCCACGCCGATCTTCAACCGGGTCGGTTCGCTCATGCCGGGCAACATGGTAAACAGGTAGCCGGCTTGTTCGAAAATGATCTTTTCCCGGCCGGCCGCGATGTCGAGAACCGGAAAATCGGAGAATCGCGTGACTTGCTTGACGTCTTTCGAATCCGTGTCGAACGCGAACACGTTGTACTCTCCGGCCCGGTCGGACCGGTAGTAAATCGTGTGCCCGATCCAGTTCGGATCGAGGTCGTTGCACCCGCCCTTTGGCTGTGGGATTTCGACCACGTCGTGGTCCTTCACCCGATAAATCCAGATGCGGGAGTGGCTGCCGCCACGGTAATGCTTCCAGCCGGACGCGGCGTCTCGTACCGGGGTGTAGGCGATGTAGTCGCCGTCGGGAGAGTAACAGGCCTCGAATCCCCAGGGAATTGGCAGTTGTGTGGGCATGCCGCCGGTGAGGGGCACGGTGAAGAGTTGGGTATACCGTCCGGTGTAGACGTTACGCGGCGAGCTGAAGAGCACAGCCTTGCCGTCGGGCGTGAACCCGCGGACGATGTCGGCCGCCGGGTGCCACGTCAACCGGGTCGGGGCGCCGCCTTCAACGGGGATGGTGTAGACGTCGGTGTTGCCGTCGTACTGGGCGCTGAATGCGATAACCGTGCCGTCGGGCGAGAAGACCGGGTGCGATTCCACCCCGGGGTCGGTCGTCAACCGGCGGGGGTTCTTCCCGTCGATGTCGGCGACCCAGAGGTCTTCGCCATAAACGAAGGCAATGTTCTTCGTTCCGATGGCCGGCTGGGTCAGGAGTCGGGTGTCGGTCGGGTCGGGCTGGGCGGAAACGGGGAACGAAACCCCCGCCAACGCGGCCAGTGCAAACAACCGTCGAAATGTCCTCATGGCAGCATTCCTTGAGGAAAGGGGGACCGTCACGATTCGGACTGAGGATAACGGTATGCAGGGCGGGACGAAAAGCACCAATCCAGCGCCCGAAAATTACCCCCGACAGGAATTGAACCTGTGACCTAGCGTTTAGGAAACGCTCGCTCTATCCCCTGAGCTACGGGGGCGTCCCGGACCGTTATAATCTCATCACCCTTCACGGACCAATATTCTCGACCCGGGGCACGCATGTTCGGCCTGATACTGTGGACACTCGCGGGCGTGGGACAGGTTCAGCCACCGGCGACCTGGATCGTTACGGAGGCCGGTGGGAAGCCGCGGACGATTGTCGTCCAGGGAATCGCGGACGGTTGGGGCATTTCGGTAGCGGACGGAACGTCCATTCCGAAAGGGGATCTCTTGAGTCTTCGGCGAAAGGATCTGCCGTTACCCCCGTGGCCCGACGGACCGCAGGCCCTGCTCGTCGACGGGACACGGGTGGCCGCAAAGTTCTCCAACGGGACGGACCGGGCGGTGACACTCACGCACGGTCGCGCTTTGAAACCCTCCACGACTATTTCGTTAGTGTTCGGTTCGATCGACGTACTTTGGCTCGTAAAACCGGCTGTCGGAACGCCGACCGATCCGGCGAAATATGCCTGGCTCCCAAAGCCGAGAAAGAAAGACGTCCTATTGCTACGATCCGGCGACACGATTACCGGCACGCTCGACCGGTTCGAAAACGACGGCAAGGTGATCCGGTTCCTGCCCGAGGGGAAGAAAGATTCCACCCCCCTCGATACGTCATCCGTCGCGGCCGTGGCATTTGACCCGAGCCTGTCGCGGCCGCGATCGACGAAAGGTCCGGTCGCTGAGGTAACGTTTGCGGACGGATCCCGGCTCCGGTTCGCTTCCGCGTCCGGCGACGGCCGGACATTTCGAGGCCGGCTCGTTACGGGCGGAACCATCGAGATTCCCCTGAACAAAGTCGTATCGATCGATCTGATTCAGGGAAAAGCCGTCTACCTTGCAGACTTGAAGCCGAAGACGTCGAAATTTGAGCCATTCCTCGGCACCAACTGGCACTGGACGGCGAACAGGAGCGTGAAAGGAAATCCCCTCCGTTTGAATACCCGCCTTGGCGAAGAAACGTTCGACCGCGGCCTGGGCACGCACCCGAAGACGACACTCGTTTACGACCTCGGCGGAAAATACAAGCGCTTCGAAGCGGTAGTCGGTTTGGACGCGGCAACCGGCACGCGGGGGCGGGCCGCGGTGCGGGTCATGGTGGACGGAAAAGATGCTGCCGTGCCGGGATTGACCGACCTTTCAGCCGCAGACTGCGTACCGATTTCCGTCGCCGTCACGAAGGCGAAGGAACTGACGCTGATCGTGGACTTCGGCCCCGGCGGCGACGTGCAGGCCGACGTCGACTGGGCCGATGCTCGGCTTGTGAAATGAGGAGAGCACGGTACGTCGGGAGGCGGGGATCTTACAAATGGATTTCGTGCCGGCTCAGTTTTTCGAACCCCGTATCAGTTATCAAATAGTTGTGTTCGATCCGGACGCCGCCGACACCGTCCACATAGGCTCCCGGTTCGAGGGTCACGACGTCGCCGGCCACGAGTTGTTCGGTCGCGGCTTCGACGAAGAACGGGGCTTCCGGGTGGCTCAGGCCCAACCCGTGCCCGGCGTGGTGAACGAGTTTCAGGCCGAGGGAACTCATCCGGTCGGCCACGCCGTTGCGAACCGTCAGGCACGAGGCCCCCGCTTTCAGGCACTTTTCGCCGCTTTCCATCGCCGAAACGCAAACGTCGAAGATGTTCTTTTGCTCCCGCGTCGGTTCGGCCCCCACGACGAGCGTGTTCGTGAAGTCGCTCCGGTAACCCTGGAGGATCACCGAATAGTCGAGGATGAGCGTATCGCCCGGCCGGATCGTCTGCCGGGTTGGCGGTCCGCCGCGGCGGGCCGAGCCGGGCGATACGGCGAAATCCCCGTACACCACCACCGCCCTCCCGGCCGCTTTCGTGCACTCCCCCTCGATGGCCGCGTACACATCGAGTTCCGTCATCCCCGGCTTTACGTTCGCCCGAGACCAGGCGAATCCGGCTTCGGCCGACCGGCAGCATGCGCGAATCGTCTCTACCTCGTCCGGGTCCTTGGCCCGCCGCAATTCGTTCAACAGGGTCCAATACGCGATCGAATCCGGCCCATTCAAATCGTCGATCACCCGCCCGCCATTTTCCTCGATCGCGGGACGGAGAATCAGCCTGCGCGGTCCCTGCCCCGGCGATTTTCCGTCGTACCACGGCACCGCCGTCATCGCATCGACGAACGCCGCCGCGGCCGAGTCCTTCGGCACCCGTTTGTCGTACCAGAGCGCCGATTTGCCATCAGGGTCGAGCCGTAACACCCCGCGGTAGTCGGCGGAAATGCTGAGTGGGTCCACGTAGAAATTGGCGAAGTAGCGGTGCGAAAGTGGGTCGGTCAGCAGCACAGGACCGGTCGGCCGAAATCGGTCGAGGAAGCGTTGACGGCGAGCCAGGCAGCCGGCTGCAGTAATCATGAGGTTCGATCCTTCCCGGGCGTCGAAGGGACGTCGGCCCGAACCGACGCAGGAGCGGTGCCGAAGAAGCGGGCGAAAATCCAGGCCGAGGCGTTATTTCCCAGTACGGCATACACCCCCATGAGCGTACCCAGAACCGCCAACAGGAGCGTGTCACGAATCGGTCGTTGGTGGATATTAGTAAAGAACACGACGAAACCTGCCAGTCCGGCGAACAGGCCCGCTGTAAAACGATATACGATAGCCCGCATAGCAACTCACCCTATGAGAAAGCAATCGCGTCGCCGAGCCAGACCGGCTTTTTCAACGGCCAAGCACTCGCGTTTCGAAAACGACAACCTTCAAGTGCGCCGGGGCAATTTAGCCGGACGACGAAGACTTTTCCTCTCGTACGGGTTCTAATGCGGACACCGGAGAAATGAGTGGGCGAATTCGGACCGATCGAACTGGGTATCGGCTTGGAACGGGACGTATGGTGAAAGTACACCACGATTCGCATCCCGGATTCGCGAAATGCTCAAGTCCACTCACCTCGTCGTATCTCCGTTGGAATCGCGCCTCTGTCCCGCCTGGTCCGTGTTATCCACGACGCAGCCGTTCTTCGTCGTCGCACCGGGAAAAGGTCAGGAGCCGGACGTGACCGTATATGACGCGGCGACGGGGGAAGAGAAGTTTGACTTTTTCGCCTACGACACCGCCTTCCTCGGCGGCGTCCGCGTCGCCGTGGGTGACGTCAATGGCGACGGCGTACCGGACATCGTCACCGCTCCCGGCCCCGGCGGCGGGCCACACGTCCGCGCCTTCTCCGGAGTGGACGGGTCGCCACTGCTCAACTTTATCGCCTTCGAACCCAGCTTCCGCGGCGGGGTGACGGTGGCCGTGGGGGACGTAGACGGTGACGGCGCTAACGACATTATCGTTGGAGCCGGGATCGGCGGCGGACCGCGGGTCCGCGTGTTAAATCCGAAAACCCTCGATGTGACATGGGACTTTTTTGCCTACGAATCGTCCTTCCGCGGCGGGGTAAACGTCGGTATCGGTGATTTCGGCGGGAGCGTCGGCAGGGGTATCCTCGCCGGGGCTGGAGTCGGCGGCGGCCCCGTCGTCAAAGTTTTCAATCCCGCCACACGTAGCCCGGCCGCCGCCTTCTTTGCCTATGATCAAACCAGCCGCGGGGGCGTACTCGTCGCCGCGGGAGATCTCGACGGCGACGGGTTCGACGACATCGTCGCCGGCACCGGCAGCGGTTCGCCCGAAGTGAAAGTCTTTGACCCCAACAGCGAAAAGGAAAAACTCGACTTCACCGCCGGCGCCCCGACTGACACGGGCGGCATTCGCGTGGCCGTGGTGCCGGCCGTCGGCGAAAACTCCGCCTACATCCTCACCGGCTCCGGCCCGGGCGATCCCGCAGCCATCCGCCTGTTTACCGCACTCGACGGCGACGCCGGACAGAGCAGCGTCCCGGGCGACGGAACCAACCGCGTCGGTTACTTCGTTGCGGGCTGAGGCACCGGGAATGAACTCAAACCGAACGTCGCATTCGCCACGACGGTCTGCCCCGGTTCGACGGTAACGGACTGAACCGTTTCCACCGGATCGGCGAACGTCATCCGCGCCACCATACCGGTATCGGGATCGCGCTCCTGCCTAACTGGCCACCAACTGCGATGCCAGACGACCAATTCGTACCGCCCGGGCGGCACGTTCGGCAGTTCGAATTCGCCCCGGTCGTTCGTCACCCCATAGTACGGATGCTCGCACACGAACAGGTCGGCCTGGGCCCAGAACTGCCCCGCCCCGCTGGAAAGCTCGACCCGGCCCGGGCGATCGAACGTCCGAATCCGCGGCCGATCCGGATCGGGCAGGGCGAACGAAAAAAATGCCGCGCCGCGACCGCGGATCATTTGTGGCGTTGCTGCTTTCGACTCGAACCGTACTTCACCCCCAACCGGCACGAAGCCGACTCGTGCGCCATTCATCGTCAACCGATCGCTCGTCATCTCGAATGTGACGGGTGGGTAAGGCCACGGCCCGGCGCGATCCGAGTCCATATGTCGAAGGAAGGCAACGGTATTGGCCAAACCGTGTGTGGCCGAATCGACCCGGGGAATGAATGGGTTCGGGACGTCGTGGCTCACCGGGATGCCGCCGACCCCCTTGGCGGCCCGGTACGGGGGAATGCCGGGGATCACTCCGGTCCAGGTGACTCGTCCCGAAATCCGACCGGTGGGTCCCTTTTTCGAATGCGGCCGAAAGTCGGACTGAACGGCAGCGTAATGAATCGCGGGCGGAACGTACGTCACCGGGTCGCAACCGGCAAGGCAGCCGCATACGGCTGCCGCGCGGTAAACTGATTTCACTCGTTTTGTGAGGCCCGTCATGCCGACCCCCGTCGTCCGCCGGATCGCTGACGCCCCGACCGTCCCCTGCCCGTGCGGGGCCAGCACCCGCGTGCTCACCGCCGCGGACGGCGGGCCCTGCTCGTTCCACGTTACGAGCATTTCCGATTCGGTGCGGCATTACCACGCGCGAACCAACGAGGTGTACTCCATTCTGGAAGGCACGGGCAAGATCGAGTTGGACGGCACCTGGCACGACCTCGCCCCCGGCACCGTCGTCGCCATCCCCGCCGGCACCCGCCACCGACTGGTCAGCGAGGGCGGCGTCAAGACCATCGTCGTCGCCGTCCCGCCATTCGACGAGGCGGACGAACACTTCGACTAAGCCAAAAACCAAATCCGGCCAACGCGGTTTCCCCGTTGACTTTTTCCCCGTCCCCGGGCATATCCGCCGGCCCAAGGGGAGCATCATGCGCCGACCGTCGGCGATCGCGGTACTGGCCACGGCCCTCGCTGCCGGGTGCATTTCCGTGCCCCCGCTCGACAACCCCGTGCTCGTGCGGCCGACAACGACCGATGAAAATCCGATCGTCGTCGCCCCGGGCACGCCCGACCGGGCGAGTTATGCCGATGTGTACGAACGGGTGCTGAACACCCTCGACGACGACTTCGACATTCGCCCGTCCACGCGCTATTCCGGGATCATCGAAACCTATCCGCGGACCGCGCCAGGATTCGAGCAACCCTGGAAGCCCGGTTCGCCCGACCATCGCGAGCGAATGCTCGCCACGGCCCAATCCATGCGATACACCGCCAAAGTGCAGATTTCCGACGGCGAACGGGGCGGCTATCGCGTATACGTCGAGGTACGGAAAGAGGTGGAAGACCTGCCGGCCCCGGTTGGCGTGGGCGGCATGAACACGCCGAGCGGATTGGCATCGTTCCAGGAAGCCCCGTCCGTGGACCGTCGGCCGGAACTGATCGTCGCCTCCGCCGCCACCGACCGCCGGTGGATCCCCGCAGGCCGGGACTTCGCCTACGAGCAGAAACTCCTCAAGAAAATCCAGCGTGCGTGCAGTGGTTGCGGGAACGGACGGTGAATTGGCACGCCTCGCCTTACGCCACAATGTCTTTGACGATGCGCCCCTCCACGTCGGTCAGGCGGAAGTCCCGGCCGCTGTAGCGGTAGGTCAATTTCTCGTGGTCGAAACCCATCAAATACAACACGGTTGCGTGCAGGTCGTGGACGTGAACCGGATTTTCGACGGCTCGGAACCCGAACTCGTCTGTCGCGCCGTACGCCGTCCCGCCCTTGACCCCGCCGCCGGCAAGGACGACCGAGAAGCCCCAGTGGTTGTGATCGCGGCCCATGGCGGGCTTGCCGTTCGCTAGTTCGACCACCGGCGTCCGGCCGAACTCCCCGCCGATCAGCACCAACGTTTCGGCGAACAAACCGGTCCGCTTGAGATCGTTCAGGAGTGCGGCAATCGGTCCGTCGACCTCTCCGGCGAGCCGGCGGTGCTCCTTGTCCAGATTCGTGTGGCTGTCCCACGGTTGCACGTCGCCGTGGTAGCACTGCACCACCCGAACGCCGCGCTCGACCAACCGGCGGGCGATAAGAAGTTGTCGGCCCTGCACCGTCTCGCCATACGCGGCGCGAATCGGTTTCGGTTCCCGGGTGACGTCGAACGCGTCGGTCGCTTCGGTTTGCATCCGGAACGCAAGTTCGAACGATTGGATTCGGGCTTCGAGGGCGGGATTGTCACCCCGCAACTTCTGATGTTTCCGATTGAGTGTGGTCAGGGCGTCGAGTTGCCGACGCTGGTCTCCGCTGCCAATCCCGGAGTTTCTGGCATTTTCGATCAACTCCGCCGCCGTTTTCTTCCGCGTGTCCACATACGTGCCCTGGTACGCGCCGGGCAGAAACGCACTCCGCCAGTTCGACACGTCGGCCACCGGCATGCCGGGGCAGAGCACCACGAACCCGGGGAGGTTGCGGTTTTCGGAACCGAGGCCGTACGTCAGCCAGGCACCATAGCTTGGGCGTGATAGTCGCTCGTCCCCGCAGTTCATGAGCCGCATCGACTGTTCGTGGTTCGGCGTGTTGGCCTTCATCGAGCGAATCACGCACAGGTCGTCGGCGTGGGCACCGGCCGTCTTCGCGAACAATTCGCTGATCTCCAACCCGCTTTTGCCGAACCGTTGGAATCGAAACGGGGAAGGCAGGGCCGCTCCGGTGGGCCGTTCGGTGGTGAGTTTTCCTTTCGGCAGCGCTTTCCCTTCAAACATTTTGAGGGCCGGTTTCGGATCGAACGTATCCACCTGGGACGGGCCCCCGTTCAGGTAGATGTGGATGACATGTTTCGCCTTTGCAGGGAACTGCGGCGGTTTCGGGGCGAGCGGGTCGGCCGGGGCGTCGGCGGCTTGCGCCAGGACGCCGGCCAGACCGAGCAGGCCGAGGCCGGTGCCGGCCCGGGCCAGTACTTCCCTGCGGGAGATTGGCATCGACATGCTTCAATCCAGGAAAAGGAATTCGTTAGTCAGCAGCAACACCTGAGCCCATTGTTCCCACGGGCCGAGTTTCGATTTCGGGTCCCGGGCCGCTTGTGCGAACGCGACCCCGAGCCGGACTTCCTCAGCTGTCGGCATCCGCTGTAGGACGAGCACATAGAGTGCGAATACTTTCGCTGCGGGGTCGGCGGTACCCGCAACTTCCGGTCGAGCCGCGAGGGCTTTCGCTTGCTCGGCCACGAATTGAGAATTCAAGCCGAACAACGCCTGCTGGGGTACGGTCGTTTGCGTGCGTCTCTCGGCCGAAAGGTCGGGGCTAGCGAAGTCAAACGCCCGGTATACGGTCGGCAGGTTCTGACGGTCCACAATACCGTAAATGGTGCGGCGTCGGTTTAGGGGATCGCCGGCTACGTCGACCGGCCGTCCGAACATCGCCGGGTCGAGCCGCCCGGATACGGCCAACATCGCGTCGCGCATCGACTCAAAATCCAGACGACGAGGATTTGCCCGCCATAACAGTCGGTTCTCCGGGTCGAGTCGGTGGGCGTCCGGGCGGTCCGCACTCGCCTGTCGGTACGTGTTTGAAAGGACGATTTCCCGTTGCAACTTCTTTAACGACCAACCGCCGGACCGAAGGGTGGAAGCCAGGTGGTCGAGTAGTTCGGATTGAACCGGCCGGGACGTTCGTACTCCGAAATCGCTCGGCGTATCGACAAGCGGCTCGCCGAAATGATGCATCCACACCCGGTTTGCAATCACCCGTGCCGTCAGCGGGTTGTTCGGATCGACGATGGCCCGGGCGAGATCGAGCCGGCCGCTGCCGTGAGTGAATGGCGCCGAATCCTTTCCGCCCAGTATGGTCAAAAACCGCCGGGGTACGATCGCGCCTGGCCGGGACGAGTTGCCCCGGACGAAAACCCGGTTGACTGGCATCTCCAGGGCGTCGTATAGGCACAGGGCTCGCGCGGGGGCGGCTGGTTCCTTGACCGCAATGTGGTCGAGGTCCTGGATTTTCCCCCCGAATGCGTCTTTCTCGCCGCGGGACATGTACCAATACGTGCGGCTCTTGGGGAAATAAGCCGGGGAATCCCGACCGGTCACGACATCGAGAACCTGACGATGCAACGCGTCGGGCGGACCGACAAACACTTTGGATTCCGCGTAGACCCTCGCAAATACCCCGCCGTAAGCGCGGGCCATGTCGGCTTTTGATCGAACCCCGGCGGCAAGCAGGGGATCAAAAATCAGAGGGTTGTACGGAAACGGCCCGGCCGCAGTCGCCATCCGAACTAGAGCCGCAGTTGCCTTCTTCGGAAAGTCCGCCTCCGGAATCGCCATCAACTCGTGCCAGGGACCGAATATGGGATCGTTCGGTTTCGCCCGGGCGGCCAGATAATTCCGCCACCGTGCGACGATCGGCGGGCGGAGGTCACCCGGGGCCAGCGAGAGAAAGAAAATCGCCGTTTCCATCGGGTCGGGCGGCGTGACGGTCACGTGGAGGAGATAATCGGGTGTCCGGGCTCGTGCATTTTCCGAAAGGAGTGCATACTGCTGCTCGAGCATTTCCGTCAGAGAATTTTCCGCCGCGGCGTACTTTGCTTCGTAAGCTTTCGGCCCCCTTTGCTTCGGGTCCAGCCGCGGCGGAACGAGCGGGGCTTCACTCGCCGCAAACACGCCGTAGAGGGCGTAATAGTCCCGGGTCGGAATGGGGTCGTATTTATGATCGTGGCAGCGGGCGCACGCGGTGGTGAGCCCGAGGAACCCGCGGGTGACCACGTCGATCCGGTCGTCGATCACGTCGGGAATGTTATTGTCGAACATCCGGCCCAGCGTGAGGAAACCCATTGCCGCGAGGCGGTCCGGACTGCCGCCGAGTTTGTCGGCGGCGAGTTGTTCCGAAATGAATCGGTCGTACGGCAGGTCGGAATTGAACGCCCGGATTACGTAATCCCGGTAAGTGTAAGCGAACGGCCGGGGCCGGTCGTCTCCGAACATGAGCACGCCGTCCTTCGTGTCGGCATACCGTGCGACGTCGAGCCAGTGCCGACCCCACCGCTCCCCGTAGCGCGGGGACGCAAGCAGTCGGTCCACCGCCCGTTCGTAAGCATCGGATGACTCGTCCGCGGTAAATGCCGCCACTTCGGACCACGTCGGCGGAAGTCCCGTCAGGTCGAACGACAACCGGCGGAGTAGCGTTCGCTTATCCGCGGGCGGTGAAGGGGCTAAGCCGCGGGCTTCCAACTGATCGAGTACGAAGGCGTCCACCGGCGTACGCACCCAACTGGCGGATCGCACACTCGGCGGAGCCGGGTTACGAATCGTCTGGAACGCCCAGTGATTCTTCGCGGATTGACTTTTCGAAGCGATATCGTTTCGCGGAAGCACGGCCCCGGCTTTCACCCAGTCTGCCACCGCCGCGATTTGCCCGGCCGACAGCTTTCCCTTCGGCGGCATTTTCAGGTTCGCATCCGAATAACGCACGGCCAACACCAATCGACTTTCGTCCGGCTTCCCAGGAACCACGACCGGTCCAGAATCGCCCCCCGTTTGAATGCCGGCCACGCTGTCGAGTCGAAGGCCGCCTTTTTGTTTACTGGTCCCATGGCACGAGTAACATTTCTCAGCCAGGAGAGGTCGGACATTGTTTTCGAAGTATGCAACGGCTTCCGAAACTTGAGGCGGGTCCGCAGCCGGCACACTTTGCGAAAACGCGGCGAATCCCAGGAGTGTGATGGCCGCAATTCGTAAGAGTTGAAGAATCATCCAGAACCGGTGGGAAGTAATCGCGTGCCGGAAGGCACGGGCGGCGGGTGGGTTCGGCTGTGAAATAGTGTAACACGATCGGACCGAATTGTCCCGACGCCAATATTAACCCAACGCGAATGATTATCGAAATGTCAATCGATCAGGTTGGGGTCATCGGCTCCGCCGGCGATGGTGGCGAGGGCGGCGAGGATTCTCGGATCGGTATTGTCCGTGAAAAATTTGGCCGATCCGTCGGCGAACGAGAAGGCCGTGACGCCGACGTGAACGCCGCCGAACTGCCCGGTCGTGCCGAGTACAGGTTTGGCGCCCGGCGAGTCGTCGATGCCCCGGAGCGTACTCGGCCCGCCGCGGAGCCAGGGGCCGAGGTCGGTGGCGGTTTCTCCGAAGAGCAAGGTGTGGCTGAGACCGTCTTTCACTGCTTCGAACGGTGTATCGCCGTTATAACGAAAACAGCCAGCCCGGGTGGGAACGGGCGGCCCGAGGTTGAGAGCGGCGGCGTCAACCCCGCGCCCCGTGATGCCGAGGTAATAAGTCGGGGCCGGACCGCCTGTCGATTCGTATTTCGCCGCCGGGGGAATGAGGCATTGCATTTCGGTCCGGGCAGCCGTCTGATTCGTTTCGGCCGTCCACGGCAACAACCGGTTAATCGCCGACGACAATTGGTCGAGCGGTTGCCGTTTCTGATTCAAATAGGGAAGGGCCTCGACCACCCAACTCAATCGTTCGTCCGGCAGCAGGTCCGGCCGCACGACCGTACCGGCCGGGATCGCCGACCGCTCCACCGGGGCCAGATTCCACGACTTGTCGGGCGGTATGAACCCGACTGCAAAATGATTGAGTTCGCGAAGATTATTGAGCGTGTAGGCCCGGCTTTGATCGTAACGGTTGCGAACGATGAGGGTGAGAGCGACACCGCAACCGAGGAATAAGGCGACGATCGCGAGTAACAGACCGAAACGACGACTCATGTCATATCCCCGTCCGTACTATACGGCCCGGGCAGCCTTCCGGTTCAAAACAACACCGGCCCGGGGACCCGGGCCGGTGGACGTGTGTCTGACATCGTTTCGTCAGTGCCGTTGGACCGCCGTGAACAAGTCGGACATCTTGATTCCGAGAGCGAGGCAGATGCGGTAGAGCGTTTCGATCGAGGCCGAGTTCTTCCCGAGTTCGATCTGGGACAGATATCCGAGGGACACGCCGGTCTTTTCGGACATCGTCGACAGGGTAAACCCGAGCGCCTTCCGCCGTTCGCGAATGGCCGCCCCGAGTTGCTCCCGCAACGCTTCTTCCGTCATCCGCAACAGACCTTTGCTTTCCAAGCAGCGGATGACAATCTCGCGGAGCTGGTCCACCTGAAACGGCTTGGTCAGGTAGTCGTAGGTCCGGGCCCGGAGGCAGCTCAGTGCACTGTCCACCGACGGATAGCCCGTCACCACAACAACGTTTGCTTCCGGCTGGTTGTCGCGGACCCAGCCGAAAACCGTATCCGCGTCGAGGCCGGGAATGACGTAGTCGAGAATGACCAGGTGGTACTGATCGCGGCGGGCGAGCACGCTTTCGACCATCATCGGGTCGGAGACCGTGTCGATCTGAAAGTCCCGATTCGACAAGGCGGCCTGGATGACCGAACAAGTGGCGGGGTCGTCGTCGAGCACGAGAATGCGAATGTCCCCACTGCTTTGCAGTTCCCCGATCGGGGCGGGAGTCCGGGCGGGCCGCGGCGTGGCGGCAATCCGCGAACGATCTTCGAGCAGTTCTAACGGCATAGGGCCCTACCCTCCCACGCTCGGGGAGAAAACGGTCGCGGGTGACGCCACTGGGGGGCGGGCCGCGGCCAAGGGAATGACGATCCGAACGGTGGTTCCGGTATCGGGCGGGAGGCCCGGTTCGATGCGGATGCCGCCCCGGTGGGCGTACAACACCCGGTAAACGACGGCGAGGCCGAGGCCGCGGTGCCGTACCTTCGTCGTGAAAAACGGTTCGGCGAACAGCTTGGCCCGGACTTCGTTTTTGATTCCCGGTCCGGCATCCTGCACGGCGACTTCGATGTGGGCCCCGGGCCCGGCCTGACCGAGGAACGCCTTGGCGTCGGACGGATTAAGCTCGACGGCCCGGGCCGTAACGACCACGGGTCCGGTGGCCGGTGTGGCTTCCACGGCATTCTGGAGCAGGTGCCCGAGTACCGTTTGCAGAGGACCAGCGTCCATCGCCACGGACGCCAAGCTGGTCGAGACGTTGGCCAGAACCTGTACGCCGGGCGGCATGAGCGGGCGAATGCGTTCCGTTTCCTTTTGCACCGCCTGGGACACCAAACCCGGCAAGGGCTTAATTTGCCCGCTTCGACTGAGCTGATGCAGTTGTTGGGTAAACTGAATCCCGCGCTGGCCGACCTTTCCGATTTCGCCGATGAACCGGGACTGTTGCGAACCCATGGGAAGCAGCGGTAACGTCAGATCGGCGAACCCGATAATACCGGTCAGGATATTATCGAAGTCGTGTGCCATGCGACCGGCAATGATGGCAGCGTCGCCGAGACGTTGGTGCAGCCGTTCGGATTCGATGACCGGTCCGAACACCGATCCGAATGCGGGGCACCGTTCGATCATGCGGGCAGACAGGCGGAGATAATTGCGTTCGGCATCGGACCAGGGTTCGCCGGGGGCGCGTTCGCACCAAACCACGCCGGACTGCCGGCCCGGAGGCGTCAGGAACGTGTGCAGACGGCCGGACGACGCCGGAACTTGCCACACGACCGTTGTCGCACCGGATCGCAAACTTTTGATCACTTCACCGATTTCCACCGGCGGTTGCGGCACCCGTTCGACGGAATCCGGCTTGGCTAGAAGTACGGAACGGACGGGGCCGTCAACGGGCCAGACGATACCGGCCGCACGCCAACCGTTCGCCCGAATCCACGCCGTCAGAAGCGAATCCGTACCCGTACCGTCGGCGTTTTCGGCCATCAACGCGGGGAGAAAAGCCAGCCCGGAAGATAATCCGCCGACCGTGGACATCGAAACCTCCAAAGGCCATCCGAAGCATTTTGACGATAGCTGAAAACATCGAATTCAAGGGATATCTAGAACGGTCTTCGATGATGTCAAACGATTTTCGCCGCTCCGCCTCAACGTTTGGGCCGAATAGAATTCGAAGGCGTGACAATTCTCTGCCCCCTTTGGTGCATTTTTCACCGATTCCGGCGATATTATTTTCCGCCCGATTTTTCGATTTGTTTGACGGCCGCGGCGGCGGCGGCCCGCACTTTGATCTGCGAATCAGTCTCGGCCGCCCGGAGTGCCGGCAGGGCATCCTTACCTGCCTGACCGAGAGCCCCGAGATCCTCCGCAATTCCGATGCGAACTTCAAACGCCGGGTCGGCCTTCAATCGTTCGGTCAAGAATGGAATTAATTCCTTCGCCTCAAGTCCGAAAGCAATACCGAGTGTATGGATGGTGTCGAGTCGAACGTCCTTGTCTGCGTCGGAGGTGGCAACCTGTTTCAATTTCGGGGTCACGAGTTTCGCTGCCCGTCCGAGCTTACCGAGGGACCGAACGGCCTGCCGGCGGAGGTCCACGTCCTTTTCGATCAGGGCCAAAGCAATCGCTTCGACGGCCTCGGGCGAACGGTCGCCGAGAAGCCCAAGGGCCGTCACCGTTTCGAGCCGGAGGTCGCGGTTCTTTTCCGCTTTCATGGTCGCCACCAACGCCGCGGAAACCGGGCCGGGGTCGTCGGGGTCGATCCGGCCGAGGGCAAAAATCGCCGCGCGTCGTACGCCGGTGTCCGCATCTTTCACTAACGGAATCAAAGCGGCCGCTGCGGCTTTCGCGTCCGGGCCGATTCGGCCCAACGCATCTGCCACTGCAGCCTTCGCCCCGGCGTCGGGCTCCTTCAAAGCTCCGATCAAGGCCAAGACGGCCGCCCGCGACAATGGCCCGAAGCGCCCGAGAGCGACCGCCACTTCTTTCTTGGCCGCCGGGTCTTTTTCCCCGCGAAGGCATTCGACCAGGTCGCTGACGAACGCGGCGCCCAGATCCGCCGGTTGCTGGCCAAGAATCGAAGCCGCTTGGCCACGCACTGCCGGACTCGGGTCGGACCGCACCGCCTTGGCAAGCGGAGGCAAAGCCGCGGCTTCGACAGTCTTTTCGCCCTTGTGATCGGCAACGATTTGTCCGAGGGCGAGGGCCGCCGCCCGTCGCTTCCGCGGCGTCTGGTCTTCCTTCAGCATCACAATCCAATCGGACATTTTCCGACCGTTAAATGTCGGCTCGTCATCCGACACTGCCTTTACGGGCATCGAGACCGCGGCCAAAGCCAGAATCGGGAGTATGCGGGACATGAACGACCTGTTGCTTGCGGCAGAAAGACCTGGCTGCATGATACGAGACCCGACTTGGCTCGGTCAAACCTTATCAGGCCCGATAGTTCATATACCCAACATTCGCAAACATACTCGGAAAGGAAGCCGCCAGCCGATGGCTTACCAGACGGCATTCCCTTCCCGTCGATTCAAATCAGTCAAGCATGATCCGGACGGCTCGGTCAGCACGCGGCCGCGGCCGGGTCGCCGGGGAGTTCCAGCCGACAACACCCGAGGTTCAATGCATCCGTCGGCACGCCGGCTTCGACCACTTCTTCCAAAACGCCGGGTGTCAGGCCGTACCAGACAAACCGCCCTTTTTTCGCCCCACGGATCAGGCGGGCGTGCTTGAGAACCGTCAGGTGGTGCGACACGTTGACCGCGGGAACCGCGAGCATGTCCGCGATTTGAGTGACCGTGTGCGGTCCGTCCGACAGGAATCGGACAATCTTCAATCGCTCCGGGGCGGCCAGAGCGGCCAGCAGTTCGGCGCACCGGTGCGGTTGGAGCGGGTCCTTTTTCGCCACGCGATTCCTCGACGACGGACGGCAGCGGTACGCATTTTAGCGAACGGGCAGGAAAAGTCTGGCATTCGGGGGTCAACTGAGTAACATCTTAACAACTGGGCAGGTATCATGAGAACGAGACACCCAGTTCATGCCACGCAATTGGAGGATGCACCGTGATCCGTCGCCGCGGTTTTACCCTGATCGAATTGCTCGTAGTCATCGCGATCATTGCCGTCCTGATCGGCTTATTGCTGCCCGCCGTGCAAAAAGTTCGCGAGGCCGCCGCCCGCATGAGTTGCTCGAACAACCTCAAACAAATCGGCCTCGGCCTGCACAATTACGAAGGGACCAATCAGGCATTCCCCCCCGCGTTCCGCGGCGTCGGTGCCCCGGCATACAGCTCATTCCCTCCCTACTTCTTCTCCTGGAGCGTACTGGCCGAATTGACGCCCTATTTGGAGCAGACCAACGTGTACAACACGATGGACCTGACCCAGCCTATCTACGTACCGCCGGACTATAACATTTCGACACAGAACCAGCTCGCCGTTTCTCTCACCGTAAAAATCTTCCTCTGCCCGAGCGACAAAGGCACGTCGCCCGGCGGCGGGTACGGCCTGACCACCATCGGGCCGACCAACTATGCCGCCAATATCGGCACGGGCACTACAAACGGCGGGGCCCCGTACGGCTCGCCCTGGAATTCCGACGGCCTATTCCGGGCGAAAGACAAGACTCGCTTCGGCGATATCTCCGACGGCACGTCAAACACCGCGGCGTTTTCCGAAAGTACGATCGGCGAAGGGGCCGTGAACGTCAGCGGGGCGATGCCTGCAAAAGCGAGTGCCGTGTACGCTTACCCGCAGGGCCAGCCGCTGAACGATTCGACGTGTGCCGCGGCCACCATGTGGAACGTGAGCCAGAATCGCGGGTTCATGTGGGCGAGTGGGGAAATCCGCTGTGCCGCATACAACCACTACTACACGCCGAATCCGGCCGTTTACGACTGCGTGACGAACGACCTGACGCCTGGGCCGGGTCAGTACACGGCCGTGGGATTCCGGGCAGCCCGGAGCAACCACTCGGGCGGCGTGAACGTCCTCTACGCCGACGGGTCGGTCCACTTCGTCGCGAATGCCATCCCGCTGGCCACGTGGCGGGCACTCGCCACCCGGGCCGGTGGGGAAGTGCTCGGGGACTACTAAGCCATGAGCCGACCGGCGACATACGCCTACGCCGCCGTGGCCGCGGCGGCAATGGTCTGCACGCTCCCGGGCCGGACCTATGGGCTGGGTATCGTAACCGAGCCACTCCTTAAAGACCTTGCCCTCGACCGTGTCGCCTTCGCCGCGGTCAACTTCTGGGCCACTCTGTTCGGGGCGGCCTTCTGCATTCCCGTGGGATGGGTGATCGACCGGATTGGAACGAGGCTGATCCTTTCCATTCATCTGCTCGCTCTCGGTGCAACGACCGTTGCCATGACATGGGTGACGACGGGCGGTTCCGGTATCGAGCTTCCGATTCCGGACGTGTTGCTCTCCCGCGGAATTGAATGGGTCCGCTTGCCAACAGAATTGTTTGTCCTCGTTCTGTTGACCCGGGGTCTGGGACAGAGTGCGTTGTCGGTCATCTCCCTGGCAATTGTCGGTAAGGTGGCGGGGGCGAAACCGGGGCCGGTCATCGGGGTCTATTCGTTCCTGGTCGCCGTCGGATTCATGTCCGCGTTCGCGGTGATTCGTAGCCTGCCGGCAGCGATCAGTGGCAACTGGCGAGCCGTCTGGGGAGCGATCGGGTGGATTCTAATCGGGCTGGCAGTCCCAGGGATATTTATCCCATCTGTGAGGACCGCCGTTTCCGAATCTAACTCTGTTGATGAAGGCGGGGCGACGCTCGGGGAAGCGCTCGCTACGCCGGCCTTCTGGGTGTTTGCGGTTGCCGTATCGTTCTACGGCCTCATCGCGTCGGGGACGTCGTTGTTCAACGAATCGATTTTGAAAGAGCGGGAGTTCCCCCGTGAAGTGTTTCTCACCATCGTGACCGTGGCACCGAT
The DNA here is from genome assembly GCA_036493815.1 of Fimbriiglobus sp. Classification (GTDB taxonomy): domain Bacteria; phylum Planctomycetota; class Planctomycetia; order Gemmatales; family Gemmataceae; genus DASXPC01. The sequence goes on from DASXPC010000153.1 coordinate 42,893, forward strand.
GGTTGGACTGGCCGCGAATCTTGTAACGGGCTGGCTGTCCACCCGGTACGGCTTGGGGCGGTTACTTGCAGGCTCCCTCGCCATTCAAACGGCGGCACTCGCCTCGTTTCCGTTTGTGACGGAACTTTATCAAGTGTATCTTTATGCCGTAGCCATGGGTATTGCCGGCGGGATGATGACCGTCCTTTTCTTCACAGTCTGGCGGGTCGCATACGGCCCGAGACATCTCGGGAAAATTCAATCCGTCGCCCAATTTCTTACGGTGATCGCTTCGGCCCTTGGGCCGCTCGTACTGGCCGTGGGGAAGCGGGAAACGGGGTCGTACAAAGAGACGCTGTTCACCCTCGCCGCCATATCCGCGGTCTTTGCAGGCGTCGCTTTCATCTGCCCCGTTCCGAAGCGTACGCCGACCGGAGAAATGACCCATGACCGCAACTAGCCAGAAGGCGGATTACGACCGGACCGGCTTCGTCGTGGTTCGGGAGTTGTTCCCGCCTAGCCTGATGGCCGAAGCGGCGGTTGAGGCCGAGACGCTGCCCGAACGGTTCAAGAACCTGATCAGCGTCCGGAATATTCGTTGCCGCTGGCAGGACAACGTCTTCACCGGCGAATGCACGTTCGAGACGTTCGACCCGGTGATCGACCTGAGTCCGGCTTGTAAGGAGATCGCGTTACACCCGAAGCTACTCGACGTCCTCGCCGACCTTTACGAAGAGCCGGCACACCTGTTCAAAGACAAGCTCATTTTCAAGCCACCCGGCGTGAAGGGGTATCAACTGCATCAGGACTGGATCGCCTGGCCCGGGTTTCCGCGAAGTT
>DASXPC010000154.1:0-13744 GCA_036493815.1 Fimbriiglobus sp.
GTTTACGCGGCCGGGGTGAACAACGGCTGCATGATCGTCTGGCGCCCCGAAGCACTAATCCTCAAAACCCTTCCCGTCAAACCAAAGGAAGACCTCCCCCGCTCGGCCTCACGATACTGCGTCACGGATTCGAGCCTGTCCCATTCGATGTATCGCAGCTTCATGAAGTGGTCGTACTGCAAAGACCGCAACACCCTGTCGTGCGACTTCCTCGGCGTCCGGGCGGTGCCCGAACTCGGCGGTCGGAACTGCATCGTCCTGAGGCGAACCTGTAACCCGGACGAATTGGACAACTTCTGCCTGGACGACCCGACCGTCCGCGACCCGGCCACCGACCCGGCTCAGGCCATACACGAAGTCACACTCTACATCGACGTCGCGACCTGGCTGCAAGTCGGTTCCGTGTTGAAACGGGCCGACGGCGAACTCGTCGGCAGTTACTTCTTCCGCGACGTGGAGTTGAACCCCACCTTTCCGCCCGGGACGTTTACGCCGGACGGGTTCAAGAAATAGGGCAGAAATGCGATCCGCCTAATTGGATGGCACGAACGCACTCAGTTCCCGCGCGCCAATATTTCCAACCGCGTGAGTTGTTTTTGCTGCCCCATCGCGATGAGCACGGCCCCGACTTCGATCGTCGCATTTGCTTGCGGCGCGTACACGACTTCGCCGCTGGGTCGAAGAATTCCTGCGAGCAGGACGCCGAATTCCTCGCCCAACCTGGCCTCCTGCACCGTCTTGCCGGCGAGCGTACTCTTCGCGGATACCGAAATCTCTTCGAACGACAGGTCGAGAAATTCGGGACGGCTCGCCATTTCCAGAAAGTGCAGCACCGTCGGTTTGAACACCGCCTGCACCGCCCGGTGCCCGCCCGCGAGGTACGGGGAAATCACCTTGTTCGCACCGACCTTCCGCAACTTGGCTTCGGCCTCTTCCTCTTCGGCCCGGGCGACGATCTGTAATTTCGGGTTCAACAATCGGGCACTCAGCGTGATGTAGAGGTTGTCCGCGTCGGACGCGACGACGGTGATCAAGGCCCGGGCCCGGTCGATACCGCCCTTCCGCAGGATTTCGTCCGTGGTGGCGTCTCCGACGAGCGGCAAGGCGTGGTTGAAGTTGAGACCGCGGAGGAAATCGGCCGACGAATCGATGACGACGAACGATTTCCCCAATCGATCCAGTTCCTCGCTCACGATCCGCCCCATCCGCCCGAGGCCGCATACGATGACGTGGCCGGAAAGGTCCGCGATTTGTTGGTCCACCCTTTTCCTCCCGATGGCTTCCTTAAGTTCGCCCGTGACCACGCTCCGGATAATCTCCGTGGCGAAGTAAAAGAGCGTAAATATTCCGCTGAATGCTAACACGACCGTAAACACCCGCCCCGGCGTCGAAAGCGGGTAAGGGATTTCGCCGTACCCGATCGTGGTCAGGGTGATCGAAGTCATGTAAAAGCCGTCGAAGAACGTCCACTCGGGGCCTTCGATGACCCGATAGCCGACCGTCCCAACTGTCAGAAGGCAAACGGGGATGAGGAACGCGACAACGAGCCTGTTCGGAAGCAAGTTCCGGAACCGTTTCCAGGTATGACGGGTGGCGGCACGATATCGGCGAAATGAGTACGGCATTCGTACCGCCATGCTACGGAATGAGCCGGGCCAGAGCCTCGTCGCACCGGGCGAGAAGTTGCGTCTGCCATTTCGGTTCGGAATATCGACCGACTGACGCGGCCCAGTCTTTGACCTTATCGACGTTCGATTGCAGGAAAGCGACCGCGGCCGGCGTACGGGGCAGGGGGGCACCGCCGATGCGGACGACGACCGGAGACGTGTGGGCGAACGTCGGGGCGGCGGGGAAAAGAACGGAACCCGTCGGACCGACGCAGCGGACGGCCAGCCAGGAGGATGAAGAGAGAAGGAGCGATTGAATGATTGTTGCACCGAATCGGTCGGTGCTTTCGTCCCCTCCCCCACAAGGGGGTAGGGAATCAGTGGCTTCGGACGAGGCGATGACCGTTGAATTGCAGATGAGCTCCAGTCGCTCGAACGGCACGATCGACTGAACTTCCACTCGGACTTCAACCGCTTCAGACGCTGCCAAATCCACTGACTCGCCGGGGCCGTTGCCGTTCACGGTGAAATCGACGAGCGGCCCCGTCGTAACGTACGTTCGCCCGGCCCGGACCGCATCGATCCAGGCCGGGTATGTCAATTCTTCGCCCGGCGAGAGGTGGGCGTACGTCCGCATCGCCCCGAGCGGCAGCTTGTTGGATCGCTTCCCGCTCGACCCGACGAGCGGAGTCACGAAGCCGGCGTCGAGTAAACGGTAATACGGCAACATTCGCGGCTGCGGGTCGAACTCGAACGCGTCGATCTCGCCGAGAAGCAGGGCGACAAGGGCCTCGCCGCCGGCCAATGCGGCCCCGGGCAGGAACGGGTCGCACAAGACGGTCAGGCCCTTCTTGCGATGGCACTGCCGGCACCAGTCGATGATCGACCAATCGTCCGATTCTTCGCCGAAGGCGAGCGGGAAGATGGGGCGATGGGAATGGAGCAACGCGACTTTGCCGAGGGCCGGGTGGGTGTTGAACGTGTTGACCACGACCGCCCGGCCGTCGGCTTCGAGCGTGGGCGACTGGCCGCCGAACGCGTCGAGGTTCGTCGTCACCGGGTAGAGCTTGCCGTTCTGCCCGGGGACGAACTGCTCGGTCGCGAGCAGGTTAACGAAGTCGAGCCCTTCCGCCCCGGCTTCGAGTTGGGCCGCGTGTGGGGTGAGGAAGTGTGCCCGGCCGTCTCCAGAATACCAACCCGATGCCGCGGGATTCGTCCAGCGGGTGAGCGCGAGCCGCACCGCCATCTGCCCGGCACCGAGTGTGATCGTCTCATCGAGGGGCACGTACTCCGGCCCCTTCGTAACCCGCACCCGCAACGGCACCCCGGACGGCAGCTTTATCTCGCACCCGCCGTCGACCGGGAACGCGGATTCGGTCCCCGTCCACAACCCGGCTCCGGCCGCCTCGTTGATGCCGACCGGGAACTCCGCGAATCGGCCGAGCGGGGCGAAAGACTGGCCTTTCGGGCCGGTGACGGAGACACGGGCCGGCGTGGGCCGTTGGGTTTGCGCGTCGGTGATGCGGAGGTGGAGAGTCAACATGAAAGTATTGGACTACCGTTAGCTACGAACCACCAGATCCAATATCACGTGCCGGGTCAGTTGCTGCGTCGGGTTCGGTCAGCCTTGCTAACCCACGTGGCAGGCGCTTGAACGGGTCGATGGTGTAGCCGGCTAAGAGCAACTCCACCAGCCGGGCCATGTGTATTCGCGCCTCTTGGGTAGAGTGGGCCAGGTAGCCCAGTTCCCGTGCCGCGACATCCGGATCAGACTCGCGAGCGACCTCGAAACTGGACCTGTGTTCTTCGATCCAGTGCAGGTAAGTCCGCGCCCGGTCCAGCGCGAACGCGACCGGGTCGATGTCCTTGACCGCCGGATCGATCGGACTCTCTCCCGGCGGTATCACGCTAGACCTGTCCAAAACCGGATGCCCTCTGCGTTTGATCCAATGATTGCGAAGAGGAGAATATGACGTTGGCTCATTTCCGAAACCCCGCGGTTATCCGGTTTCATCTGCGTCCCGATCCGTGAAATCAGCGGGCCATGTTTCTAATTCCACTTCCCGCCGACCTTCTCAACGATCTTGCGGAAGTAGTCCACCGCCACCGGAAACAGGTCCGGCCCCGTCACGCCGCCGGTCGGGCCGCCGCCACGTAAATGCGGTTCGAGGGTGGCGAAGCCGGTGTAGCCGCGTTTCACGGCGTCGGCGGTGCTGACCGGAATCTGCCCGTCGCCGGTGCCGGCGAGGCAGCCGAGTTCGGCGCCGGTCTTCCAGTCCTTGATATGAATGTGGCTGGTGAACTCCTTCGTCATCTCCCACGCGGCCACAGGGTCGAAGTGGCTGTGGACGAAGTTGGCCGCGTCGTACGCGGCCCGCAGCGACGGGCTGTTGATCGCCGTCATCATGTCCACCACCCGCTCGGCCGCGTCGCCGAAGATGTTGTGCTCGTTCTCGTGGAAGAGCACGATCTTCTCCTTCGCCGCCAGTTCGGTTTTGATCCGCATTCGCCGAATCACTTCGTCCCGCCACGGGGCCCAGTTTTTATCCCACGGCGTGTTCGCCGGCGGGTAGTAGCTGAAGACGCGGACGTTCGGCGTGCCGAACCGGTGGGCGAGGGCCATCGCGTGTTTGAACCGGTCCAGGTGCGGCTCGAACGGCGAATCGATCGGCACCTTGCCGATCGGGGAGCCGATGGCCGAGAGCTTGAACCCTTCGCCGGCGAGCAGCGATTGGAACTCCGCGAGTTGGGCTTCGGAAAGGGCGAGGACGTTCGTTTTGTGAATCGACCGGAACTCGATATGGCGGACGCCGCAACCTTTCAGGACGGCAATCTGCTCTCGGGGGTCCGGGCCGATTTCGTCGGCGAACGCACTCAGGGTGAACATACCGAAACCTCGGGGGAGTTTCGCAGGACAGGATACGCGGGGGGCGGGGGCGAACAAGTGCGGGGCGGGCCGCGGAGTCCAGTTGCTTTTTCGCTTCGGGTGGAGATATAGTGGAACGGCGGGAGGGTCGCGTGACCGTCGCGCGACGGGCGAAAGGCCGGCAGGGGCCTTCACTGGATAGGTCACTTCCGGCGGGACCATGTGAAAGGAGGTGATCCGTGAGTTGTAGGTTTCATTCCCAGGATCTGAGCATGAGGCGGCTGGCCTGATTGGCCGCAGACGGGCGACCGTCACTGGCCGCCATTAAAGGAAGGCCCCCGGCGGGGTTACCCGCCGGGGGTTTTCTCTATCCGAGCGGGAGTGTTTCGTTGGGCGGTAAGAAGCACGGCCGAAGTTGGGAATGCACGACGAAGCCGCGGGGAGAATGTCCGGGACATTGCCAGGACGTGTTCGTCGGTCGGGGGGCCACGCGTCGGGCCGCAAAACGAGCGTCGGAATCGGCGTGTCAGGCAGAAGGGTGTCACACTCCGGGCGGCCGACCTCACAATTGCAATTGCGGACATACGTGGTGTTATCGCCGGGCGAACTAGATCGGAGCATAGACGATGGTCAAGTTTCTGACATTCCGATTCCTGGACGACGGGCTGAATCGTCGGCTGATTGCCTTTCTGCGCAAGACCAAAATTCGCCACGTCGTCGGCCGGGACGGGACGATTTCCTACCATCCCGACGACGAGGACGCTTTCGAGAACGATGCGGTCTGTACGATTCGCGACGAAATCCTTCCTCAGTGGCAAGTCCTGACCTGCCCTCGGAATTGGGTCGTCCGATACCGAAAGTACATGGACCGGAATGGTATTCCTTTCCACGAAGAAGTGAATAACGGCGAGGTGTGGTTTCTTCTCTCCCGCAAGTACCGTCCGGAGCGTTGGAAGTTGGACGCCCGGAAGCGGGTCGAGCGGATTGCTTCCTGATAGAAACGGATTGGCGATCGTCACCGACTGCTATTTCGGACACCCCACCGCGGGACGGCCCGCCGGGGACATTTATTCCGATTCAGCGACGTACGAGAAAAGTTGATCGGCCTCGACATGGCGAACTGCGGAAATGAAGAGAGTTTCCATTCCACGAAAGTATAACCAAAGCCCTTCGTTCACGAAGAGTTGCCGAAACTCTTTGCCCAACCGTTCCGCAATCAGACGGGACCTGTCCATCAAATGCTCTCCAGTTTCAGGTCCGAAATTGCACAGGATGGGATCTTCACCGACACGTTCCGAGTTCGCCGAGTCCAAGTCGGGTGGTGAGTAATTGACGTCCCAATCGACACCATTCTTTTTGACGAAAACGTGAAGCCATTTCCCGTGCGAGAATCGAAAGACGAAATTGATATCCGTCCATTAGGAGTCTACAAGACGAGTTCCGGCCAGATCTTCCAAATCGGCACGTGCTTTGGATAGAAGGGGATGATTCTCAGCCCCGATGATTGCGGATTCGAAGCTGTCGTAGGTTTCATCGATAGGGTAGGGCTCAAAGGTGAGGACGCGCATTAATGTCTTTTAGGGTGATTCAAATGAGTCTTCAAGGCCCCCGGCGGGGTTACCCGCCGGGGGTTTTTCATGCGCCGGGCACGCGTTTTGCATTTGCAATCGGTTGCAACCTTAGGAGGATCAAACCATGAAAGCCGCGAAAGAATGGGGCCTCTGCAAAGACTGCAAGTGGTGGCAGATCGATCCGGGGGCAGCCGTGACCGGCACGACGGCGGGGTTGTGCATCGAGGAAGAGATTCAGCCGATCAACTTGCGCATCACTGGGAACGGCGGGTGTAACAGGTTCGTCGAAGGGAAGCCGGCCCACGCCGCTGGGTCCGGTTCGGCCCCGCCGACCGCGGCCGCGACGCGGTAGCTACCCGGCCTTCGCCATGGCCTCGATCTTTTTCCACAGCGCCGCCGGGCAAGGCATCACGGATAGCCGCGAGATGCGGACGAGTTCCCATTCTTTGAAGGCTTCGTCGGCTTTGATCGCGGCGAGGGTGACGGGGTTCTTCAATCGCTTCACGAACTTCACATCCAACACGACGCTCTTTTCGTTCTCCGGATCGGGCCGGGCTTCGGAGGTGACTTCCATGATTCCAACCACTGCCTTGATGTCGCCGGTGTGGTAGAAGAAAACTTTGTCGCCCGGTTTGGTGGAGCGGAGGTTTTTCAGTGCGGCCGCGTTGTTGACGCCGTCCCAGGTGGTTTGGCCGTCCCGCTCCAGGTCGTCGAAGCTGTAGCAGGAGGGTTCCTGCCTGAAAAGCCAGTAGGCCATGTCGGGTTCCTGTTGGTTCGTGGACCGCGGCCGTCCCGGCCGCTCTTCCGGTTTTCTGGTTCTTGGTATCTCGGGAAACTTCTTTCAGCCTCATGGACCGCGGCGTCCCGGCCGCTCTTGTTCTCTATTTTGGTTCCAACTATCTCAAGATACGTCTTGGGCTGCGTTGCTTTTTTAGAAGAGCGGCCGGGCCGGCTGGTCCACAAACCCATCCAGTCCATGGACACCTTGGCCTGCGTATAATGGCTTGGCGTGGTTCCGGTTGGCTGTTTGTTCCGCACCGTGAGAGGCCGGGGCCACGCCGTTGTTCACTTTTTCCTGTCCAGGCCGATCCGTTCCTTCAATAGCCCCATCACCTTCGGCAAAAATCCCGTTTTCGTTCCGCTATCAAAGAGCACTTTTCGAGCTTCGGCCACCTCGGCGTCGGTCCACCGCGTGAGGCGGCCGCGGACCAAGGTTCCGATCTCCGTGATCGTGGCCGCGTCCTTAATCGCGTTATTGTGGCTGGACGAGACGAGTACGGCCGGGACGCCGAGCTTCTGCAAATCTTCCGGCCACTGGCTAGCAACGTCCACGATCGTATCGCCCTGGAATCGCCCATATTTGCACACTACAACGCAGAATTCGACCCCTTTGGGTACCGGCGTCGTGCAGGCCTTGCACAGTTCCTTCCGCGGTTCCGGGGCGAGCGAGCGGATGAACCCGAGTTGTGGCTTGGGCAGGCCGAACCGAATGTCCGCGAGTGTTGCTCCTTCGTTCGGCGTCGCGACTTGAATGATCTTGGTGACCCCCGAGTCCGGGTGGCGTTCGACGAACTGGCGGACGACAATTCCCCCGGCCGAGTGGCCGATCAGGACGATCTTTCTGTACCCGGCCGCCTTCAGCGCGGCGACCCGGGCCCGTAACCCTTCGGACGAAGCGACCGCGTCGACCGGTGCGGACTGCGCGTAGGCGAACGAGTACACGTCGAAATCTTTCGCCAGTTCTTTGACCATGGCCGAACCGGGCAACTGCCAGTCCTGCAACTCGGCCCCGAACGTCTTGTCCGTACGAATCAGGTGCAGTTTCAGCCCGTGGACGAGCAGCACCGCGTTCGGCTTCGTCACCTTCCCCGGCCGGCTTGCTGTCAGTTCGTGCTTGACCTCCGGGCTCACCTCTTTCGAAATCGTGGGCAGCCCGAGGGTCGAGGAAAAAGCGACGGCCAGCGCGGCGACGGTCGGGGTCATGGCCGGGATTCCGATAGGAGGACTGGGGAAATTGTAGCGGTTCTGCGGGTCGCAGAGAATTGTGCTGGCCGCCGACCCGTGGCAGAATACAAACCAACCCCTACGACCCTTCCGCACGGAGCATTCCGATGGGCGTCCTCCCGGACTGGATGATCGAGCGGGACGTGAAGATCGTCCCCTTCGAACCGGCCCAGTCCCGACCCGGCGTGATCTCCTACGGAGTGACCAGCTACGGATACGACGTCCGCGTCGATCGCCGGTTCAAGGTGTTCACCAACGTCTGGGGCAGCACCGTCGACCCGAAGCACTTCGACCCGAAATCGTTCGTGGACATCGAAGCCGACCACTGCATAATCCCGCCGAACAGCTTCGCCCTCGCGGAGACGGTGGAGTACCTGGAAATCCCCCGGGACGTGCTCGGCGTTTGCGTCGGCAAGAGCACGTACGCCCGCTGCGGCATCATCGTGAACGTGACGCCGCTGGAACCGGAGTGGCGGGGGCGGGTGACGATCGAAATCAGCAATACCACGCCGCTGCCTGCTAAAATTTATGCGGGGGAAGGGATCGCCCAGTTCCTGTTCCTGAAGGCGGAGGCGGTTTGCAAGGTGAGTTACGCGGACAAGCGCGGGAAGTATCAGGACCAGAAAGGATTAACGTTGCCGTTTGTGCAGGCGGGGCATGGGGTAACGACATAGTTTTCAGATAATGCTAGCCAACCGGCTTTCGACTCGTTAACCTTCACCCGCACGACCCCGTTCGACTTTGCGATTCGCCCCGTCGGGTTTGAGGAAACGGAATTCTTTCTGTACAAGCGAATAGTCATGGAGTAGACTGTCCATTGATTGCCACGCGTTCACTATTACTGGTAGGATGACAACTGCCCGGCCGCAGCGGATGCCGGCCCCATGGCGGATGGAATTTCCGTCGCTCGAAACGGATTGGACCCATGCGAATTACTCGCCGCTTTACCCGCCCCGGCCGCGACGCGTACGCGGGCCTGCCGTTTGCCCCCCGCACCTCGCGGATTGTGAACCCGAACGGGTCGGTGGTCTTCGAAGCGGCGGACGTGATGGTGCCGGAGAAGTGGTCGCAGGTGGCGGTGGACATCCTCGCGCAGAAGTACTTCCGCCGGGCCGGGGTGCCCGCGGCGTCGGTGCCGGTCGAAGAAGCCGACGTGCCCGCGTGGCTGCACCGCCGCGTCCCCGCTTCGCCCGATACCCCGCTCGGCGGCGAGACCGATTCCCGCCAGGTGTTCGACCGCCTCGCCGGCTGCTGGACCTATTGGGGCTGGAAGGGCGGCTACTTCACCGCCGAGGAAGACGCCCGCGCCTTCTTCGACGAAACTCGCTACATGCTCGCCGCGCAAATGGCCGCCCCCAACAGCCCGCAGTGGTTCAACACCGGGCTCAACTGGGCCTACGGCATCGAAGGGCCGCCACAGGGCCACACCTACGTCGATCCGAAAACCGACGAAGTCGTCCGCTCCACCAGTGCCTACGAACGCCCCGCCCCGCACGCCTGCTTCATCCAGGGCGTCTCCGACGACCTCGTAAACGAAGGCGGCATCATGGACCTCTGGGTCCGCGAGGCCCGCATCTTCAAATACGGCTCGGGCACCGGCAGTAACTTCTCCGCCCTCCGCGGGGAAGGGGAGCCCCTCTCCGGCGGCGGGAAATCCTCCGGCCTCATGAGCTTCCTCAAGATCGGCGACCGTGCCGCGGGAGCCATCAAGTCGGGCGGCACCACCCGCCGCGCCGCCAAGATGGTCGTCCTCGACCTCGACCACCCGGATATCGAAGAGTACGTGAACTGGAAGGTGACCGAGGAGCAAAAAGTCGCCGCCATCGTCAGCGGTTCACGACTGCTCAATCGGCACCTGAACGCCATTCTCCGGGCGATCGTCGCCCACCCGACCCCGGCCGAGAAATACGACCCGGCCAAAAACGACGCCCTCCGCAAGGCCGTCGTCGACGCTCGCACCGCTCTCCTCCCCGAAAACTACATCGCCCGCGTGCTCCAACTCGCCCGCCAGGGGTACACCTCGATCGAAGTCGAGGAATACGACACCGACTGGAACTCGAAGGCGTACTACACCGTCTCCGGCCAGAACAGCAACAACTCGGTGCGGGTCACCAACACCTTCATGAAAGCCGTCGAAACCGACGCCCCCTGGCACCTCTACTGGCGGACGGAATTGGAGAAGGCGAAGAAGGAAGGCCGGCAGCCGAAGCCGAAAAAGACCCTGCCCGCCCGCGGCCTCTGGGATCAGATCGCCTTCGCCGCCTGGAGCTGCGCCGACCCGGGCATCCAGTTCGACACCACCTTCAACGAATGGCACACCTGCCCCGCCGACGGCCGGATCAACGCAACAAATCCCTGCTCCGAATACGCCTTCCTCGACGACACCGCCTGCAACCTGGCCTCACTCAATTTGCTGACCTTCTACGACGTGCCGACCGGCACGTTCAACCTCGATGCGTACAAACACGCCGTCCGCATCTGGACGCTGATCCTCGAAATCAGCGTGCACATGGCTCAATTCCCGAGCGTGCCGGTGGCCCGGAAGTCGTACGACTTCCGCACCCTCGGCCTCGGCTACGCGAACTTGGGCGCGCTGCTCATGGTGCAGGGCATTCCGTACGACTCGGCCGAGGGCCGGGCCCAGTGCGGGGCACTCACCGCGATCATGCACGCCGGGTCGTACGCGGCCTCGGCCGAAATGGCCGCCGAAGTCGGCCCGTTCCCGCGTTACGCAGCAAATGCGGACGCCATGCTTCGCGTCGTCCGCAACCATCGCCGGGCCGCCCACACCGCCGCCCCGGCCGAGTACGAAGGCCTCACCGTCTACCCCGTGGCCATCGACCCGCGGGCCTGCCCGCCGGCACTCCTCGCCTGTGCCCGGGCCGAGGCCGACCGCATGCTCGAACTTGGCGTCCAGCACGGCTTCCGCAACGCCCAGGTCACGGTTTTGGCTCCGACCGGCACCATCGGCCTCGTCATGGACTGCGACACCACCGGCATCGAGCCCGACTTCGCACTCGTGAAGTTCAAGAAACTTGCCGGCGGCGGATACTTCAAGATCATCAACCAGTCCGTGCCGCCGGCCCTCGCGAAGCTCGGCTACGCGCCGTGGCAGATCGACGACGTCGTCCGCTACTGCCGCGGCGCCGGCACGCTCAACGGCTGCCCGCACGTCAATCCCGCCGCGCTCAAAACCAAGGGCTTCACCGACGAAGTCCTCGCCGAGGTCGAACGCCAACTGCCGGGGGCGTTCGAATTGCCCTTCGTCTTCAACAAGTGGACGCTCGGTGAAGATTTCCTGAAGACCGGGTTAGGATTGAGTGCGGAAGTCTACGACGCCCCCGGATTCGACCTGCTCGCCCACCTCGGCTTCACCCGGCAGCAGGTGAACGAGGCCGGCACCTTCGTCTGCGGCACCATGACCGTCGAAGGCGCCCCGCACCTGAAACCCGAGCACTATCCGGTCTTCGACTGTGCCAACAAGTGCGGCAAGCTCGGCAAGCGATTCCTCGCCTGGGAAGCGCACGTCCGCATGATGGCCGCCGCCCAGCCGTTCATCTCGGGCGCGATCTCGAAAACCATCAACATGCCCTACGACGCCACGGTGGACGAAGTGAAACGGGCGTATTGGCTTTCGTGGCAGTTGATGACGAAAGCGAACGCCCTCTACCGCGACGGGTCGAAGCTGAGCCAACCGTTGAATTCCGTGGCCGATTCGCCCGAGGCGGCGCTGTTGGCCAACGTCTCGGCCGTGAGCAGCGAAGCCCAGGCCGCGCCCGACGCCTACAAGGCGGCCGAGAAAATCACGGAAAAAGTGATCCACCGGTACCTGGCCCGCCGCCGCCGGCTGCCCGACCGCCGCGCGGGGTACACGCAAAAGGCCCGCATCGGCAACCACAAAATCTACCTCCGCACCGGCGAGTACGAAGACGGCACCCTCGGCGAAATCTTCATCGACATGCACAAGGAAGGCGCCGCCTTCCGCAGCATGACCAACTGCTTCGCCATCGCCGTTTCGTTAGGCATGCAGCACGGCGTCCCGCTCGAAGAATATCTCGACGCCTTCCTCTTCACCCGCTTCGAGCCGAACGGGGTGGTGCAGGGGAACCCGTACATCAAGATGAGTACGTCGATCATCGACTACATCTTCCGCGAATTGGCCATCACGTATCTGGGCCGACACGACCTCGCCCACGTCATGCCCGAAGACCTTCGCGGCGACGCCCTGCACGACGAGGACGACGACGACTTCGATTCGGAAGAAGTGATCTCCGAACGCACGATCGACGCGGCCGACGAAGCGTCCAAACCCCAACTGGCCCCGCGGTCGACCCACCTGAAACCGCAAAACGGCACCGGGTCGACGGCCGTCGTCGCCCCGCCGCCCCGGCCGGTGCCGACGGCCCCCGTTGCCGCCGCCGTCCCGCCGGCCGTCGCCAAACGGCAAACCAACGTCGCCCCCGCCAAGCCCGTGGTGGACGCCAAGACCGAAAAAATCCGCATCGCCAGACAAAAAGGCTACGAAGGCGACCCCTGCACCGAGTGCGGCCAGTTGACGCTGGTGCGGAGTGGTGCGTGCAGCAAGTGCGATACCTGCGGGGCGACGAGTGGGTGTAGTTGAGAACGCAATCGAGGAGCAGCCGAAAACCCACCCACAACGGGTGGGTTTTTTATTTGGGAAAGTGCGCCAACTGAATCGTTCCGGATTCCACCAGGCGTTTGACCAGAAAACCAATAATGTAGACACGTGCTGTCATTTCTTTCAGGTCTCGGTTGGAAACGAGCTCTGAGATTGCTTCATCAATAATTTTCCATGCCATTGTTTCTTCATACTTCTGGTACGGGTGAGTATTCATGTCATGACCCGAGGATACATCGAATGGTGGATTTCGTCCCAACGGGACGAACGGTTCATAGCCCGGGGTGGAACCCCGGTCCACGATCCACCATTATGCATATTACCACCCCAACGGGGCGGGCGGCGGCATACCAATACCGGCCGCCCCGTTGTGGCGGCTTCGACGGTATGGGGTACACTCCGACTACCAACCGTTCGTCCCGTTGGGACGAAAAAACGGTCAACTAAATTTCGGAGACGATAACCGGCCGAGAGGCCCGTCTTCCCGTCCCGACGGGACGAACGGTTGGTAGCCAGGGGTGAAACCCCTGGACGCTGCATTCCCGCCCCAACGGGGCGGGCGGAAAACGTCAGTCCCACAGGTACCGCTCGTCAAACTTCTCGCCATGTTTGCGGAGGAAATCGCGGAGTTCATCCTGGAATGATTGGACCTTGTGATGCTCGGCCTGGTTGGCGATGTACGCCTTGACTTTCGAGACGAGCGAATGACTGACTGAAAACACACCATACCCGGCCTGCCAGGCGCATCCGGTCATGCCGCGAATGTTCTTGTGGACCCATTCCGACGTCCCGCCCTTTGTCTCCCGCAACAATTCCGCCACGCTGATGGTCCGGCCGAGCGAAACCAAGAGGTGGACGTGGTCCGGCATACCGCCCGCCGCCAACAGAACGCAACCCGTGTCGCGGACGATTCCGCCCGTGTAGTCGTATAACCGGCCGGCCCAATCCGGGGTGATCCACGGTTGACGGTTCTTGGTGCTGAAGACGATGTGGAGGCGAATACAGGCGAGGGACTGGGGCATACGGGGGTTCCCAGGGTGGAGATTACGGGCCGCCC
>DASXPC010000155.1:0-9178 GCA_036493815.1 Fimbriiglobus sp.
CCCCGCCAGGCAGTTGATCGCCCGCATCGGGAACAGGTCCATTTTGGTGCCCCGAACGTTCGGATGTTCCTCCGGCCGGAGGCCGTGCCCGGCATTGGGCACGTAACACACGTACTTCTCCCCCTTCAGATCGTCCCAATAAAGATTCAACGCGTCCTGGGCCCAGTACGGATCGTTCGTTCCGTTGATGATCATCTTCGGCAAGGTCAAATTCGCCCGGTACATCCACGGATCCACCATCGTCCAGAGCCGGCGGGCTTCGGCCGTTTTCGGCATCGGAAGCAACTTCCGCTCCTCGTAATCGTGGATCTGGTCGCTGTATCGGCCGAACGACTCCAACTGGTGCGGCATCTGCTTTTGCATGTTCAGCGTGTCGATCACCATCGGGGCGATCGCCTTCACCCGCTTGTCCCCGGTCGCGGCGGTCAGCCAACTCGTCCAGCCCCGCTTGCTCGCCCCGGTTACGACGAAACTCGTGACCTCGGTCTTCAATTCGCTTCTACAAAAAGCCTGGAGACAGTCCATCGTCCGGACCATCGACTTAACCATCGGAAACAACAACGGCCAGGTCGAGTCCTTCGTGGCCAGGAACCGGACGAACGTCTCGGCGATGAGGGCGTCTTCTTTCTTACCGCCGAAAAGGGGCTGCTTCGGGATGCCGAACAGGAAGGCACAGGGGGAGTTCACCCTTCGGGCGATCTCGATGCAAAGGGCGTTGTTACCGGCCGAGGGCGCGCCCCCCTGATTCCAGAGCAGCATCGTGGACGCCGAATGCGATCCCTTCGGCACCACCACGACCAGACCGTGGTCCCATTTCACCCCGTGCCAGGTTTGAGAAATCAGGTCGATCGTGTAAAGAGTGCCGGCATCGGACTCGGTTTTGTTCCTCAACTTCCAGGTGAAGGAATCGTCCTTCTGATCGACGTAGGCCTTCAGGTCCGGAGGAATGGGAGTCTGGGCGACGGTCGAACCGACCAGGACAGCCATCGCCCAAAGGGGAAGGAAGAAGCGGCGCAAGGGAAGCTCCTGTTGGCGAACCCCGCCCGCCAGAGCGGGGGTGACGGTCTTCCGTATGATATTGGCATCCCACCCGTGCGGATGGGCAAAACGACCCCGCCCCGGCGGCTGCACTTCACCAAACACTCGCCATGCCCCGACCCGACGGCCGCCGACCGGATCAACTCCGCCCGCTTTCGTTTCAGCGGCACTACACCCGCCACGCCCCGGGCAGCGTGCTCGTGCGGATGGGGAATACGGTCGTGCTCTGCACCTGCTGCGTCGAGCCGAAGGTGCCCGATTTTCTGGCGGGCAGGGGGAAGGGTTGGCTGACGGCCGAGTACGGCATGCTGCCCGGCTCGACGAATACGCGGAAGTCCCGCGACAAGGCCGGGAAAGTGGACGGCCGGGGCGTGGAAATTCAGCGATTGATCGGACGGAGCCTCCGGGCCGTGGTCGATCTCGATAAGCTCGGCGAACGAACCCTCTGGGTCGATTGCGACGTGATCGACGCCGACGGCGGCACCCGCACGGCGAGCATCACCGGGGCCTACGTCGCCGTGGCCGACGCGCTGAATTCGCTGCGCGACCTGCCGAACCCCATCTCGTCGATCCTGAAAGACAGCGTCGCCGCGGTCAGCGTCGGCATCGTCGAAGGCGAAGAGCGACTCGACCTCGAATACCTCGAAGACCGCGACGCCGACGTAGATTTTAACGTCGTAATGACCGGCAAGGGCGAGTTCATCGAAGTCCAGGGCACGGGCGAGGAGGCGACGTTCAAGCGGTCACAGTTGGACCGACTGTTGGAACTGGCGGAGGCGGGGATTCGGAAGATACAAGGCCTTCAGAGGACCACAATCGAGTAGTTGCTAATCATCACTGATCTTGCTGAGCCTTGTTGAGTGTCGGAATTTTTTCATTTCCTCTACCTCGCCGCAAACCCCATCATTTTGCCGTCCACGACCAAGGCATATTCCGGTTCCGGCAATGTCCCGTGGGCCGGCGAAAGCGTGAGGGCACGCACGTCGCAAAGCCGTCGGAGGCCGGAATGGAACTCGGCGAGTGTCAGGTCCGGGTGCTTGAATGCGACGCTGTGAAAGAGCTCGGAGAGCGGACAGACCCAGGCGGCCCCGGCTCCGTCCCGTTGGTCAAGATACTCGAGTGCGTCGGCTGCCCAGGGGACGAGTTGGCGGATCGGTTCGGAGACCGTGTGCCGGGCCACGTCGGCCCGCCGCAGGGCGGTCTCGACCCGCCGGGCCAGGTCGTCGAGCCGGAGGATGAGGGCATTGGCTTTCGCTTCGAACGACGACCCCACCGCCTGCAGCTCCGCCCGCGCCTCGGCCATCCACGCCGGTACTCCGGCCCGCGTCGCCCCGAGCAGCGACTTCAGTTCCCGCAGCGTCGCCTTGGGCGTATCGTGCTCGCCGACGTAGGCGATGCCGCGCGACGTGACGCGGACCCATTCGATCAGGAACTTGCCACGCGTTTCGGTGCGTGTGATTTCGAGTAAGCCGTCGGCGAGGGCGGTTTTGGCGGCCTCGGCCGAGGGGCCGTGCTTCGACGCGAAGAGGCCGCCGAGCTTTCCGGACCGGAACAGGCGGTGTTCGCCAGGGGCGACGATCGCCGGCTTCAGGGCGTCGAGAATCAGGTCCGTCCGTTTCCCGATTGCCACGGGGTCGGGCGGGAGGGACGGCGGAACCAGGGGAGCGAGTGCCAGGACCGAAGCATCCATGCGCCACCTCTGTGGGGCACGTTTCCAACGTGCCGTAATTCCGGGCACGTCGGAAACGTGCCCCACGTTCCGGTTGTTCGTCCGGTTCCGGGCCGTAATGTAACGAAGGACCGACCCCGCTGGAAAGGCCAGGAACGAACCGTGCCCGCGACCCCGCGAACGCGCATATTGAGCGGCGTGCAGCCTTCGGGCAAACTCCACATCGGCAACTACTTCGGCGCGATCCGCCAGCACATCGCACTGCAGGATCAGGGGGAAGCGTTTTACTTCATCGCCGATTATCACGCGTTGACGACGTTGCCCGAAGCAGAAGCCAAAGAGGTCGACGACGCGAAAAAGCAGGGTCGCAAGCCCCGCCCGGCAAGGGAAATCCTGCAGGAAAACGTGCTCGGCGTCGCCCTCGACTACCTCGCCCTCGGCCTCGACCCCGAAAAGGCCGCGTTCTACCGGCAATCGGACCTGCCCGAAGTGACCGAACTCGCCTGGTTCCTCGCCTCGGTCACTGGCATGGGCCTGTTGGAACGGGCGACCAGCTATAAGGACAAGGTCGCCCGCGGCATTACACCGGGCGTGGGCCTGTTCACCTACCCGGTCCTGATGGCCGCGGACATTTTGATCGTTCGCTCGAACCTCGTACCGGTCGGCAAGGACCAGGTCCAGCACCTCGAAATGACCCGCGACATGGCGGGGTATTTCAACCAGATGTATCGGAAGGAAGTTTTCCCCATGCCAGCCGAGAAGCTCGATTCGGTGCCCGTCGTCCCCGGCACCGACGGGCAGAAAATGAGCAAGTCCTACGGCAACACAATCGACATCTTTGCCGAGGGGAAGGCGTTGAAAGACGCGGTCAAGAACGTAAAGACGGATAGCACACCCGTTGATGCGCCGAAGAATCCGGATACCTGCAACGTGGTCGCACTTTACAAAATGTTCGCGTCGGCGGAGGAAGTGGAAAAGCTATCCGCCTTCTACAAGAACCCCATGCTCGAATCGGAAACCCGCGACGGCAAACCGTTCGGTTACGGCCATTCGAAGCAGATGTTACTGACGAAAATCGACGGTTACTTTGCGGCCGCCCGGGAAAAGCGGAAGCTCCTCGCGGCCGACCCGGCGAACGTGGAAGCGGTGCTGAAAGCCGGGGCAACCAAGGCCCGAACTGTGGCCCGGCAGACGATGGCCTTGGTCCGGGATGCAGTGGGGATGCTGCCGAATCCGGTCTAAAAGGTTTGAAACCCGATCGGCCAATTCTCGCACCGCCGACAAACAAATAGAAGCACCCGGTCAAACGCAAGCCCTGAAGCGGTTCGGTAGCCGACGTCTTCGGTTGCGGCTCGTTCTTCCACCGGCTTCCAGCGGATGGCATTTGTCACAGACCATTCCCGGCCCGCGATCGTGAGAAGGTAGTCCATGCCCCAATTACAGGTCGAACAAACTGGCGGAGTACCCGTATCGTGCCCCCGCGGGTAGCCGCCGATTTTCGTCCCGTCGGCAGAGGAGTAAAGGTCGTCGTACCGGTCCCGGCCTGCGTTCTTCGCCCCATCGATCTTCTTGCGGACTATCTCTGGCAACACGGCATAGCAGGGGTATTCCGGTACCCGTTCCGGGAACACGCGGCACGGCACCGGGACGAAATTCATGTTCGCAGACCGGGTGTCCGGATACGGTGCGAGGCTACCCGTAACTGCATCCCGCTTCCGCCAGGCGATCACCGGAAGCAACTCCGCACGCGGACACCACAGCAGTTGCAACAGGTCCGTTCCGGGGCGGAAGGCGAAGTTCGGCGGCGCGTCTTCACTACGAAACTGCAACACGGGAACGAACGGTATTCCCGTCGGCGGATCGGTCGGCCAGGGCTCGTCCGCCGGCCATAGAAACCGACCGCCGAGCTTCGACTCGTCCGGGTTCGGCTCGTCGCCGAAACGGGGGTGCAGGCGGACGGTCACCTTCGAAAGCGTCTTCAATTCGGGAACGATTTTCGTAACTTCCAAGGCTGGTTTGGGTGTGGTCAGAGTCGCCCCCGACTTAACGCGATAGCCTTCCAACACGGCAAGGTGCTTCTCACGGGCCTTCCCGGCCGCGTCAATTCGCAGGCGGTCGTCGTCCGAAAGGGCCATTTTCACACCGGACCCCGTC
Source organism: Fimbriiglobus sp. (assembly GCA_036493815.1). Classification (GTDB taxonomy): domain Bacteria; phylum Planctomycetota; class Planctomycetia; order Gemmatales; family Gemmataceae; genus DASXPC01. Next base: position 4,862 of record DASXPC010000155.1, read on the forward strand.
CGGCCGCAGCCCGCCGCGACGATACAAGAAGTTACCGAGAAGAACTGGCGACGATTCATCTTGCTTTATTACGGATTTCGCTGGGCCGGGTTTCCGTCACTGGGCGTCCACTTGGATTCCATTGTGGTGCGAAACCCCGTCCCCGGTTAGAATCCTCGAACCTTCCCGGAGTCGCTATCATGGATCGACGCGAATTTCTGACCGGCACCCTTGGCTTGGCCGCCACTGCCAATTGGGCACAGGCAGACGGGCAAACGAAAACTGTTGGCCTGAACGATAAGACCGCAGAATTATTCGACCATCCCACCGGACCGGTCCCAGTATTTCGGATCACAGTCGACAAAGAAAACCTGGCACAACTCCGCAAAGACCCCCGGAAGTACGTCCACGCGGATATCCAGATCGGCTCGGAAACGTTGTCGAACGTCGGACTGCACTTAAAAGGTGCGGCCGGTTCGAGCCGGGACTGGAACGACAAACCGGCCCTGACCCTGAATTCGAACAAGTTCAAAGACGGGCAGTCCTTTCGCGGTCTGGATAAATTCCATCTGAACAATTCCGTGCAGGACGGGGCCTATTTCAACGAGCTGATTACGTGCGAACGATTTCTGGCCATGGGCTGCCCCGCCGCACGGGCGTGCCACGCCATCGTCGAACTGAACGGCCGGAAAGTCGGACTCTACGTCCTTAAGGAAGGGTTCGACAAAGTATTCCTGAAACGGCACTTTAAGGACACGTCCGGAAACCTGTATGACGGCGGCTTCCTTCAGGAAATCGACCAGCCGTTGAAACTCGATCGCGGCACCGCGTGCGACTGGAAAGATCTCAAAGCCCTGGCGGCGACGGCCCGGGAACCGAACAAATCCAAACGGTACGCGGGCTTGGAAAAGATGCTGTATTTCGACAAGTTTTATGCCCTTTGGGCCGGTGAAGTGCTCGGCTGCGATTGGGACGGGTACTGTCGCAATCGGAACAATTATCGCGTCTACCACGAGCGGAAATCGGACAAGACTTGCTTCATAGCCCACGGCAAAGACCAAATGTTCGGTAACCCGGAGGACGGTCTGGTTCAAGGGTGGGGCGGCCTGATCGCCCGCCGGCTGTTCGACACGCCCGAGGGGAAAAAGAAATTCGCCGCCTCGCTCAAGTATCACTTCGAAAAGCACTATTCCGTGACCGTCATGCTGAAGCGCATCGACGACCTGACTCCGCGGGTCGTCAAGGCACTGAGCGAGGTCAATAAGGATTGGGGCCGGGGGTTGGAAAACGAAATCAAGGGATTGAAAGCCCGGATCAAGGCCCGGTGCGAATACGTGGCGAAGGAACTCCCGAAGTTAACCTGATTCACCGGGGGATTCGATGGCGATCCGTTTTACCTGTTCCTGCGGCCTGACACTCGAGGCCGAGGATCAATACGCGGGTCAGCCCACCGTCTGCCCTCAGTGCGGCAAGCAAAGGAAGATTCCCAATCCGGCGGCCAAGCTTGCGGTCGCCAAGCTTTTGCCTCCACCGGCCGAACCGGCCCCGCCGCCCGAGCCCGGATTCACCGTTATCGAGGACGAACCTGCCGGGCCTGCCACCAAGCCCAAACCCCGGCCGTCGCTCACGATGCGGGGGGAAGAACTCGCACGACGTAAAAGGAAACTCAAAAACAATTCCGGCCGGCGGCAAAATCCCACCACCAAACGAGTGTGGAAAATCCTGGGCGGAATCGGCCTCGTCGTCCTCGGAATCGCCGTCCTTGCCGCCTGGTGGTTTGCGGAAAAAGGACGCCCCAGCAGACTCGTCGTCTGGGGCCTCGTCGCCGTCTTCGTCGGCTTGGGCGGCATCGGCGCGGGCGTACTGGGAAAAGTAGACTCCGATTCGGGCAGCGATTATGATTCCGACGATGACTAACCACCCGAAATGGTAACCCAACGATGACGATTCGGTTCGCCTGCCCGTGCGGCCAGGAACTCGAAGCCGAGGCGGAACACGCGGGCCTCGCTACGGTCTGCCCCCAGTGTCAGCGGGAATTGACCATCCCGGCCGCGAAATCGCGGCCTCCGGTTGCCCGGCTGGCTCCGCCCGACCTCCCGGACACTGGGTTTACCGTGGTGGGCGATCCCCCGCTGCCAAGTGCGTCGAGACCGAAACCGCCTCCGCCCCGCCCGCGACCGCCCCTCACCAACCGGTACGACGACGACGGCGCCCCGGCCCGGTCGAGGAGAGATGCCGAGGAGGACGAAGACGTCCGGCCCCGCAAAAATCGCCACTACGACGACGACGAGGCCCACGACGACGAGGAGGATTCCCGCCGGCCGCGGATGAAACGTCGAAAAAAACGATACGACGAACCGACCGGCGTGAACTGGACCATGGTCGGGGGCGGCGCCCTGTTAATGATCGGCATGGCGGTCTGGTTCATCGTCGGCTGGATTGGAGGCATTATCTTTTTCAAACCTCCCATCGGATTCGTCATCGGCCTCATCGCCGTGGTGAAAGGACTGATGGGGCATCAGAAGGACTGATGGGACATAACTTCGGGTAATAGAATGCCTCCAAAGGGGCCGTTAATTCCCGTGCTCATTCGGAGACTTTTCTGATGTCCGATGCCGTCCGCGAAGTGCGACTCCTGGTCATCGGCGGCGGGCCGGGCGGGTATCCGGCCGCCCTGCACGCGGCCGACCACGGCGTCCAAACCTTGCTCGTGGACGAAGACCCCAAACTCGGCGGCGTCTGCCTCAATCGCGGTTGCATCCCGTCCAAAGCCCTGCTCCACCTTGCCAAACTGATTCGGGAAACGCAACACGCCGCGGACCTCGGCCTGACGTTCGGCGAACCGAAGCTCGACCTCGAAAAACTCCGCACGTTCGTCCAGCAAAAAGTCGTCGGCAAACTCACCGGCGGCATCGGCCTGCTCACCAAGGGCCGCGGCGTCGAAGTCCTCCGAAGCCGGGCCTCGTTCCTCGACACCAACACCGTCAAAATCGACGGGGACAACCCCGGCACCGTCCGGTTCCAGTCGGCCGTCGTCGCCACGGGATCCCTCCCGGCCATGCCCAAGGCCTTCGCCCTCAACGACCCGCGGATCATGGACAGTACGGGGGCGTTACTGCTCCCCGACGTGCCGAAGCGGTTGCTCGTCATCGGCGGCGGGTACATCGGGCTCGAACTCGGCAGCGTGTACGCCGCGCTGGGGACCAAGGTCACAGTGGTCGAGTTCACCGATGGCCTGATTCCCACGGCCGACCGCGACCTGGTTGCTCCTCTCGAAAAAAGGCTCCGCTCCGAATTCGCGGCCATTTACCTGAACACGAAGGTCGCGTCGTTGACGCCGAAGAAGGACGGCATCGTCGCCGCCCTCGAGGGCAAGGACGTCCCGGCCGAGTTGACGTTCGACCGGGTGCTCGTCTCGGTCGGCCGCCGGCCCAACACGGCCGGCCTCGGCCTCGACCGCGCCGGCGTCGCCCTCGACGACCGCGGCTTCATCACCGTCGACGCCAAGCGCCGGACTTCCGCCCCCCACATCTACGCCATCGGCGACGTGGCCGGCGAACCGGGACTCGCCCACAAGGCCACCGCCGAGGCCCGGGTCGCGGTCGGGGCCCTGCTCGGCGAACCGGTCGAATGGGCCCCGCGGGCGATCCCGGCCGTGATCTTCACCGACCCCGAAATCGCATGGGCCGGGCCGACGGAAAAAGAACTGAAACAGCAGGGCGTTCCCTTCGATGTCCTGAAATTCCCCTGGGCTGCGTCCGGCCGGGCCGTCTCGATTGCCCGGACCGAAGGTCTCACGAAAATGTTCGTGGACCCGGAGTCGAAGAGGGTGCTCGGCGTCGGGATCGTCGGGGCCGGGGCCGGGGAGATGATCGCGGAATCGGTACTCGCGATCGAGATGGGTGCCGTCGCCCGGGACGTGCTGGAGAGCATCCACCCCCACCCGACCCTCACGGAAACGGTAATGGAGGCAGCCGAACTCGCCTACGGGGCGGCGACGCACGTGGCGCGCCCGCGAGCGGCGGTCAAAGGGTGAGCGATCTACGGAAGATTTTCGCGGTAGACAGCCGATCCTCGCACCGTGTGCAAGTCCATTGCGGCCTTCAGCTTCGACACTCTCTTCGGTTTCTTCGCGAAGTCGACCTTTATCGCCCGTCCTCCGGTTGGCGAACCCCATCTTGTTCAACAGAAATATCTATTAGGAGTTACGCGGTTGCCTCCGTCGGCAACCGATAACTCGGGTTTGACAGATACGACCGGACGGCGTCGCGGATGACGGCCCACTTGGCCTCGAACCAGCTCACCCCGGTGCGGAACCGATGCCACTCGAGCCGGACG
>DASXPC010000156.1:0-17960 GCA_036493815.1 Fimbriiglobus sp.
AAGACCCACCGACCGACAATCACTTCACCTATTTGCGAATTCGCCGTCGCATCTAGCTCCAACCGGTACTAGCGGTTGTGGATTCGGTGGGTCATCGCTCGCAAAGCCTCGCTCGACCCACCTTACAAACTAGAGGTTGTAGATTCGGTGGGTCATCGCCCGCAAAGCCGGGCTCGACCCACCCTACAAACCGTCATAGTTGCTTCTGCCATTCGATTTGCCGAATTAGCCCCTCGTCCACACCCGACGTCGGCACCCAACCGGTGGCTCGTGTTAGTTTGGATACATCCGCGGCGGTGGCGAGTTGATCGCCTTTCCGCGGCGGCTTGCGGTCGATTTTCGCCGTCTTGCCGGTGATCCGTTCGATCCGGCGGATAACGTCGAGGATGGTAACGATTTCCCCGCCGCCGAGGTTATAAATCTCCGCGGCCGTGCCCGCCACACCCGCTGCACGAATAGTGGCGTCGACGCAATCCGCTACGTACGTGTTGCCGCGGACGTGCAGGCCGTCGCCGGTGAGCGCGATCGGCCGGTCGTGCAGGACCGCGTCGATGAACTGGTGATACCCCATGTCGGGTCGCTGGCGGGGACCGTAGACGCTGAAGAAGCGGAGTACCGTTACCGGCAGGCCGAACTCCGCGGCATAAACCCGGGCCAGATGTTCCCCCGCGAGCTTCGTGATGCCGTACGGCGAACTCGGCCGCGTTGGTAACAACTCGTCGCCGGACGCGTACTTGCCGTACACGCTCGAAGTGCTCGCATAAATCAATGCTTTCAGGTTGGCGGATTTCCGCAACGAATCGAGTAGGCGGTGCGTGGCCGTAAGGTTACAGCGGTTGTATTCGTCGAAGTGCGTCCAACTCCTGGCGAGGCCGGGCATGGCCGCGAGGTGGAATACCCAGTCGATCTCGTTACATAGGTCGTCGCCACCACCCTCAGCCAGGTCGAATTCCGCGAACCGGAATTGGGGATGTTTGCGGGCCGCGGTCAGGTTGGCTTCCTTGATTTCACGGGCGTAATAAGGCGTGAAACAGTCCAGACCCGTGACGGCGTGCCCATCGGCGAGGAGCCGATCGCAGAGGTGCGAACCGATGAACCCGGCCGCGCCGGTGACGAGGCAACGCATAGGGAAGGAATCGTAGCCGACGCGGGAAACGGGTTGCAACCCCATCCGGGGCGTTCGCGGTTATACTGAAGGGTATGAGGCGAATCGGATTCTCACTGATCGGACTGGCCGTGTCGCTGTCGGCGCCCGCTGCCGAGCCGGCTGCCGCGGCTCGGGGGAAGGCGGCACTCGAACAGACCGCCTTCATCCCCGGGTTCTGGCCGGAGACCGCGTACGACCAAGCCTGGAAAGCGTGGGGCATACCGGCGAAGCCGAAAGAATACGCGGCTGCGTTCCGCGACCGGTACGGGTTGCACCCGGCCCCGTACCCAAACGCCGGGTTGCCCATGGGCTTGCGGCCTGCGCCCGTTCTCTTCGGAAAAGGCCTGGGCATCGACTGCATGACCTGCCACGGCGGATCGATTTTCGGCAAAAGTTACGTGGGGCTCGGAAACAGTTCGCTGGACATTCACGCCCTGTTTGAAGAACTCTATCGGGCCTCGGACATGCCGGCGAAGCCGCCGTTCGCGTTCTCGAACGCCCGGGGGACGAACGAGGCCGGGGCGTTTGCCGTGTACCTGCTCGGGTTTCGCACCCCCGAATTGAACTTGAAAGCGGACTATACGAACCTCGGGTTGAAGGACGACGCGTGCGAGGACGTGCCCGCGTGGTGGCTTTTGAAGAAAAAGAAAACCATGTACTTCACCGGCGGCGGAGATGCGGAATCGGTGCGGTCGCTGATGCAATTTCTGATGCACCCGCTGACGCTGCCTCACGACTTTGCGAAATACGAGCCGACGTTTCGAGACGTTCGACAATATCTGCTCTCTATTGAGGCCCCGAAGTACCCGTTTCCCGTCGACCGGACGCTGGCCGAACGGGGCGAACGGTTGTTCAAGGTGAACTGCGCGAAGTGCCACGGCACCTACGGCGAAGACTGGACCTACCCGAACAAGATCATTCCGCTGGACGAGATCGGCACCGACCGGAAGCGGTTCGAGGCGGTGGGGCCGGCGTTCGGCCGGGCTTATGACGCGAGCTGGTTCGCGAAGGAAAAAGCGGGGTGGTTCCTCGACGGCCGACCGGGGATTGCCAGCGCGGGTTACCAGGCACCGCCGCTCGACGGCGTCTGGGCCACCGCCCCGTACTTCCACAACGGCAGCGTTCCCACGCTCGACGGCGTGTTAAACTCGAAAGCCCGACCCCGCGTTTTCACCCGCTCCTTCCAGACGAACGCAGAAGATTACGACAAGGTCAAAGTCGGCTGGAAGGTCCGTGAAGTGGACCCGCCAGCGCCGGACGTTTCGCCGTTCGACCGGCGAAAGGTATACGAAACGTCGCTCCCCGGCCGGTCGAACCGCGGCCACACGTTCGGCGACGGATTCTCACCCGACGAACGAAGGGCCGTCGTGGAATATTTGAAGACACTATGAGTCGGTAGCGATTTGCGAATATTCGTTTGCGTAAGAAATTTCCTCCCATTATGATCTTCAACTTGCCCGGCGAACCCTGGGTTGGGAACCCGTCTTATCGTTCGGACGAGGCCCACGGTTTTCGCTACTCCGGCACGTGCGTATCAGGCGTCCGCAATGGCCACGAATATCTACGTCGGGAATCTGCCCTGGACCACGACGCAGGACGACTTGTACGCCCTGTTTCAGCCGTTCGGTGCCGTGGCACGGGCGCAAGTGGTGATGGACCGCGAGACCGGCCGGTCGCGCGGGTTTGGGTTCGTCGAAATGACAAACGAGGACGATGCCAATAAGGCCATCGAAGGCCTGAACAACACCGATTACGGCGGTCGGCCGTTGACCGTTAACATTGCCAAACCGCGGGAAGCCGGCGGGGGCGGCGGCCGGGGCGGCTACGGCGGAGGCCGGGGCGGTGGGGGGGGCGGATATGGCGGAGGGGGCGGAGACCGCTACTAACTCGAGCGACAGCGAATAGAATCACCGGGCGGACCGGCGGACTCTCCCCGCCGGCACCGCCCTTCTCGTTCTCAGTCCTGACACAGGCGGCCCGGGGTATGCCCAAAGAGGAAGCGATCGAAGTCGAGGGCCGGGTCAAGGAAGCCCTGGCCAATACGCAATTCCGGGTCGAACTCGACATCGGCGGCGAAGTCATCGCCCACGTGGCCGGCAAAATGCGGAAGAACTTCATCCGCATCATCCCGGGCGACCGGGTGAAGGTCGAGATTTCTCCATACGACCTGAGCCGGGGCCGGATTATCTACCGGGCGCGGTGACGGCTTGGCCAATTCTCCGATCGTACTCCGGCGTCACACGCCAGTTGCGGACTTGGACCGGAAGAACTGCGAACACATAAGTGGCAAGTATTAGTAGAACACCCATAAATCCCAGCATTTTGAGAAAGCATGCCACAAGAATGCCCAGGCATCCCCCCAATTTCCAACCCGTGACTTGATCGACATACTGGAAACCAGCGTCATCACGGGTAATGACATCCCAAAGGTATTTTCGAACGCTTTCGTCCGAGTCGGTGGGGAGTGCCTGTCGGTATTTTCTTGCTTCGTCGGCGAGCTGATCGACGCTGATCATGGGTAGTTACGCGGTCTTCGTCTGGGCCGGGAGTTTGAACAAGTCGGCAACGGGAACGGAAAATCCGGGGAGAACGGGTTCGGCAGTGAGGGTGTCGGAACTCTTCAAAAAAGTTACCGTGCCGTCCGGGCGATAGATTTGAACGGTTTTCTCTTCCGGATTGATTTCCCAAACGAGTCGTACGCCGGCGGCCAGCCATTCCCGAATTTTTCGATCGACGTCGTACACGGTATCGTTCGGGGAGGTGACTTCGACCGCTAGGTCGGGGGCAATCTCCGTGTGGCCTTCTTCGACGTATTCTTCCGGAGTCATCCGGGATCGGGCAATAAATGAGACGTCTGCCCGTCGGACACGATCGGGATCGTCCGGGAAGCATCGGTAACTGTTACCTTCCGGAAAGAACCAACCGATTGACTTGGCTTGCCCGAATAAACGAAGGTGAAAGTGAACCTCACCAGCCACAAGACTGGATTGCTTGCTCACGTTCCTCTCCCGAAGTTCGCCGTCAATGAGTTCAAACCCGAGGCCTTCGTCCGGCATCTGGAGAAGGTCGTCCGGTGAGTATTTCTGAATGGTTGTCGTTCGTTTCATTTTCGCACTCCACGTCTAACTAGTTTACACCTTGCGGAAGCCGATTTGCAACGCCTGCCCGTCCACTTTGACCGTCGTGGATTGGCCATCGGCCGGCAGAGTGCCGAGCCACTCGACGGCCTGAACTTCGGAGGCGATGGTCATCTTGTGGGCTTCGATGGCCTGCTTGAGCACGTCGGATTCGGTTCCAAGAAAAAGAATGATCTTATCCGCCACGTCCAGCCCGGCGTCCTTGCGGGCGTCCTGCACGAACCGGACCACGTCCCGGGCGAGACCTTCGGCCTTGAGCTCGGGGGTGATGCGAGTGTCGAGAGTTACTTGAGTGCCTTTATCCATCAATCCCACGAAACCTGCCGCTGTAGTGTAATCGATGATGAAGTCTTCCGGCTCCAATTTGATCCCAGCGAAGCTTAGGCCTTTCTCGAATGCCGAATAATGGAACCGAGCCATATCTTTTTCCGCGTCCTTCATATGCGGTCCGAGTTTGGCTGCCGCTGTTTTCTTGTTGAGTCGGGCAGACCCTGACAGTAGTGGAGGGCCGTCAATATGGTTACGCACCGACTTCACGTTCAGCTCTTCCTTGATTTGCTCGTTGAATCGAATTACTGCCCGTCGCTCAGCTTCAGTTCCAGCTTGCACCGCGAACTCGGCCATCGGTTGACGGGTCTTCACCTTTGCTTGGTTTCGTACAGCGCCGCCTAATGAGATGATCCTCAGTAGGGCTGTCATGTCTTCGGAGAGACCGGCGTTAACAGTCGAGTTGTCAGACGTCGGGAACGGTTGCAGGTGAACCGACTCCCCCACCTCCAAGTTTCGCCACATCACCTCGCTCAAGAACGGCACCACCGGCGCGCATAACTTGCACAACGTCTTCAGCACTACATGCAGCGTCTGATATGCCGCCTGCTTGTCCTTCAACCCTGCCGCGTCGAGTTCGGAGTTCTTGCTCCAGAACCGACGGCGATTCCGCCGCACGTACCAATTGCTCAATCGATCATCGACGAATGATTCCGTCTCCTGGCAGAACCGCATGACGTCGAACGCTTCAAAACTCTCTCTCGCGGCCTTCAATAGAAGTTGCAAGTCCGACAGAATCCACCGGTCGATATCCGGCCGCTCGGCCACCGGTACTTGTGCCGCTTCCGGGTCGAATCCATCCAACCGCGCATAGTTGCAGAAGAACGCGTACACGTTCCATAGCTTCAAGACGAATTTCGCCCGCACTTCGTTGGCGGGGCCGAAGCCGAAGTTCAGGTTCTTCGCCGGGTCGTGGCGGCAGTAGAGCCAGCGCATGACGTCGGCGCCCATCTCGTCGGCGGCCTTGTTGAACTCGATCGAGTTCCCGGCCGACTTGTGCATCTCGTGCCCGTGCTCGTCCCTTACGAGGCCGTGGCCCAGCAGCGTTTTGAACGGCGGCTCGCCGTCGCCCATCATCGTGCTAAGCGCGAGCAGGGCGTAGAACCAGTTGCGGAACTGGCCGGGGAAACTTTCGGTGATGAAGTCGGCCGGGTACCACTTCCGCCAATACTCAGGGTCGGTGTTCCACTTCAGCGTGCTGAACGCGACGATGCCGGCGTCGAGCCACGGGTTGCCCACGTCCGGGATGCGGGCCATGAGGTTGCCGGTCTTCGGGTTCCGGATCTTGACGCGGTCCACGAAGGGCCGGTGCGGCGAATTCCCCTCGAACTCGGTCCAGCCTTCCACCGCCCGTTGTTTCAACTCTTCCTTCGAGCCCATCACTTCGAAGTCGCCGGTTTTCTCGTCCACCCAGATGGGCAACGCGAGGCCCCAGAACCGCTTCTTCGAGATCATCCAGTCGCCCATGTTGCGGAGCCAGTCCCGCTCCCGCGCCCGGCCGTTGATCGACTCGGGGAGGAACGTGACCTTGTCCACCACCTTCATGATCTCGCCGCGGAACCCTTGCTCGGTTTCCCGCGGGCCCATGTGGATGAACCACTCGTCCACGAGGCGGAAGAGGAGTTCCGTCTTGCACCGCCAGCAGTGCGGGTACTTGTGGACGTAACGTTCGGTGGCGAAGAGGCGGTCCTTCTTCTTGAGTTCCTCGAACACGACCTCGGCCGTGGCCGGGTCGTACGCGGTCTTGCCGCTGAGCGGGCCAAACCCGTCGTGAAAGCAACCCGATTCGTCGAGCGGGGCGACGAACGCGAGTTTGTTCTCTTTGCCGAGTTCGAAGTCCTCCGCCCCGCACCCCGGGGCGATGTGGACGATGCCAGTGCCTTCGGTTTCACCCACGTCCTTCCAGGCGATGACGCGGTGAAGGTCCTTGGCCGGTTTATCCCCGGCCCAGCTCCGTTCGGTCACCACGCGGGCCACGTCGGTCGGGAAGCCGTGGCGATTATTCTGAGCGGGCAATTCATCGAACGGCCCGGCGTAGGCCCAGCCGAGCATTTCGGAACCCTTGATTTCGCCGACGATTTCGTACCCGTCCTTGCCGGCTTTTGACTTGAACATCTGCTCAATGGTCGAAAGGTGCGGGACGCCATCGAGCCAGTCTCGCTTGGCCTTCTTCCCGCTCCGCTCCGAAGACTCCGCGTCGCGGCTAACCTCGTCGTCGGTCGATTCCATTCGGTTGAATTTGAACGCACCTTTCGCGACGTAGTAGACCTCGCCCTTCAACTTCACCTTCACGTACGTCAATTCCGGATTCACCGCGGCCGCGACGTTGCTCGTCAACGTCCACGGCGTCGTCGTCCAGACGAGTAGGTTCTCGCCCGGCTTGTCCGCGAGCGGAAACTTGACGAACACCGAGCGGTGCTCGACGAGTTTGTACCCCTCCTTCATTTCCATCTCGGAGAGGCCGACACCGCACCGGCCGCACCAGGGCATCACGTCGTAGCCGCGGTAGATCATCCCTTTGCCGTGACACTTCTTCAGGAACGACCAGATCGTGTAGTTGTTCTCCTCCGACATGGTGAAGTACGACTTCCGCTCGTCCGGCGGCTTCGCCCAGTCGGCGTCGGTCCGGTCCCAGTCCATCCAGTAGCCGAGGCGGATCGACTGGTCCGTCTGCACCCTGGCGAACTTGTCCACCCGCTCCTTGCAAAGTGCCACGAACTTCGCAATCGACGCCTCGCGATCCCCCGGCACCAGGTTCTCAATGTCCCGCTTCGATTTAAGGCCGAGTTCTTTTTCGACCTCGACCTCGACCCATAACCCCTGGCAGTCGAATCCGTTTTGATAACGGAGTTGCCGGCCGGTCATGGCGAAGTAGCGGTTGTAAACGTCCTTATACGTACGCCCCCAGGCGTGATGCACGCCCATCGGGTTGTTCGCCGTGATCGGCCCGTCCAGGAACGACCAGGGTTTCCCCTCTTTGTTCTTGTCGCGGAGTTTTTCAAAAATCTGGTTCTCGTCCCAGAATTTCAGGATTTCCCGCTCCATCGCGGGGAAATCGACGCCCTGAGTTTCGACCTTCTCGAACGGCATATTCGGCCTCGGATTCGACGACGCTAGACGGGGGTAATGTACGGCCGATGGGACGCGAGGCGGAGGTGCGGTCTACGTCGAATCTTACTTCTTCTTCCGCTTCGCCGGCGGTTTGGCCAGCCGAGCGAACAATTTGCTCAGGGGCAATTTGAAACCCGGAAGAACGCCGCCACCGGTCAGGGTGCCCGTTTCGGGGATCTCTGTTGCAGTGTCGGCGGTGGTGTGCGCCACGGCAGAGCGAGTCTGAGGGTCGATCACCCAAACCAACTTGACTCCGGCTTCGATATACTCTTTGACCTTCCGGCGAATTTCCCCCGGCGTATTCGAAGAGCTCAGAATTTCCACGACGAGTTCGGGAATGACTTTACTGATGGGTTCCGTGCCAACCAATCCGTCAGGGGTTAACACCCAGGGGGTAAAACAAACGTCCGGCCCCCGGACGAGTCGGGGCATGAGCTCAATCAAGGCATCGGGAGCACATACGTAACCCCGGTCGTCGGATTCCAGAAACGTTTTGATGAGGTGGATGAGTTCGGCTGCGAGAAAAGATTCGGGGAACCCCATACGCGGTTTCTCCACCACGGTTCGGGAGACGAGTTCATAACGCCGGCCCGTCGAATGGTGCCAATGGAGCAATTCCCGTTTCGTGGCGGTGCCCGGTGCAGGGTCCAGGCAGACCCGCCAGAGGGGGATTCCGCCCAGGTCGTCCAAGAGTTCGGCCACGGTTCGGAAAGGCACTTTTCGCTTTTTCCGTTTCGTTAGCACCGGCATGTCGGCCTCGGAACAATGGCGGGGTGGGACCAGCGAACATTACCTTACCCGGTACGAGGCGGGTCCACCACCCCGCCGTTTCGTAAGATGAATCGTCTGGTACCGCCCCCGAAATTCGATACGGCTCCATGCAAAAGAACCTGCTGAATCTCCTCCTGTTTTTCGTTCTGGCCGGGGGCTTGTTAGCCGGGTGGTATTACCTGGACAAGCAGGTTCCGAAGCCGCAAAAGTCGCCGGAGGACGAGCAGAAGGTAGCGCTGTCACGGACGCCGAAAGAAGCGGTGGGGGCGATCGGTGGCATGGCGGGGTTGTCGGCCGGGCCGTTCAAGTACGCGATGCCGGAAACGCATCCCCCGAAACCCGAAAAACCGGTCGAAAAGCCAAAGCCGGTGAACAAGCCGAAACCGCCAACTTCTCCGGAACCGCACGTCCTGACCGCCCTCGGCGGGGACGATTACTTTCTGAAAGTGCTATTGAACAGCAAAGGGGCGGGGGTCCAGCAACTCATTCTGACGCAATTCGACGAGGCCGACCGCGTCGGCCGGCCGGCGCTACGACCCGACGGCAAACCGCGTCACTACCACCTGATCCCCGGCTATCACCGGCCGGCGTCCTTAAAAGTCCTGGAGCAGCCCGAATACGTGGAACTCACCCCGGGACCGGTGGACAAGGAGACGAATAAAAAACTTACAGAGCCGGCGTACACGATCTACCACTATCCGTCCGAAGACGATCCGGCCCGGCAACCGAAGGAAGCCGAGCGGATGAACGACGACTATCCCAGCCCGGAACTGGGCACGCGAACCTGGAAGCTGGTCCGGAACCAAACGACCGACGACGGCCAAACCGTTTCGTACGAGACGGAACTGGGGGCTCCGTATTACCTCCGCTTGCGGAAGACGTTTTCGCTGAAGAAGCAGGACTACCATCTCGACTTTACGTTCGACATGGAACCGTTGAAGGAACGGACGCCCGGAAAGGGGAAATTCCGCTACCAGATCGACGGGCCGCGGGGGCTGCCGATCGAAGGGGAGTGGTACACCACGACGTTTCGCAACGTATTTGTCGGCCGGGAAGAGAGTAAGTATCCCGGGAAGACGTTCCGCGACATCGAAGATTCGGCCTCGATCAACCGGATGTTCGGCAGTGCCAAGTTCCCGAAGCCGGCCGGGAAATTGACCTTCGCGGGCGTCGGCTCACAGTACTTTGCCGGCGTCATCGCCCTGGATACAAGAACGGACGTTCCCGCCAACGGATACTGGGAATACTGCCGGGCGACGCGGGAAGTCTGGAAGGCAAAAGTCGACCCCCTGCCGCAACTGGACGACGTCTCGGTTCGCGCCGTCACGCCGGTTCTGGACGTCGACGCGCCACTCTCCCATCATTACGTGCTCTACCACGGCCCGATCAAGGTGCGGCAACTCGGGCAGTTGAAACACTTGAACGCCGCCGCCGCCGTGGACGACGACCTGGTCGATTGGTACGCCGACACCCTCGGGCTCAAAACCCTGACCGACTATCACTCCGCGAACGCCCTCGGGCGATTTTCCAGTTCCATCTACTGGTCCGACCTGCTCATCGCGTCCACCAACATCATGCACGGCGTCCTCGGCTACCTGCACCGGATCGTTCCGGTCTGGGGCATCGACATCATGCTTCTCACGGTCCTGGTCCGTTTAATGCTCCTGATTCCGAGCCGCAAGCAGCAAATGGTCGCCGCGAAGATGTCCGCCAAGATTCAGGCCCTCCAGCCCGAGATCGACAAGTTGAAGGTCAAGTACGGCGACGACGCCACCACCTTCAATCAGGAAAAGACCAAGTTGCTCTTGAAGAATAAGGCGATCAACCCGGCGGCGCAGATGGGCGGGTGCCTGCTCGTCATTCTGCAAATGCCGGTGTTCATGGGCCTGTATTTCTGCCTGCAGGAAAGCGTGTTCTTCCGACTGGAGCCGTTTTTATTCGGGTGGATTCCGAACCTCGCCGCCCCGGACATGACGATCTGCTGGTCGGAGTCGATCCCCGTCATCAGCGACCCGGAATACCGGACCGGGGTTCTGAGTTTCTTGTATTTAGGCCCCTTTTTCAACGTGCTGCCGATCCTGACCGTCACGCTGATGGCGATCAATCAGAAGTTGACCATGCCCCCGCCGACGGACGACGTGCAGAAGCAGCAGTACAAGATCATGCAATGGATGATGGTCCTCATGGGCTTGTTCTTCTACAAGGTAGCGGCGGGGTTGTGCGTCTATTTCCTTTGTTCGTCGCTCTGGTCGCTGATGGAGCGGAAGCTCTTGCCGAAGCCAAAGGCAAAAGAACCTCCGCCGACCGTACTCCCCGGACCGGGGGCGAACGGGTCTGCGGACCCGGCGCCGGGCGGCGGCGGGTTGATGGGCCGGCTCCGGGCCAAGGTTGAAGAGTTGCAAAAGCAGCACGAGGCCCAGTCGGCCCGGCAGATCCGCAACGCCCCGGACGACCGCAAACCCAAAAAGAAGCGGAAGTAACTCCAGCGAAAGGACCGCCCGGTGTCCGCCGACCGCATTACCGATTACCTCGGCCAGTTCGCACAGGCCCGGACCGAACTGCTCGGCCAACTCCACAAAGTGGTGGTCGGGCAGGCCGACGTGATCGAACAGATTCTCGCCGCCGTTTTCACCCGCGGCCATTGCCTGCTCGTCGGCGTCCCCGGACTCGCCAAAACGCTCATGGTCTCGAGCATCGCCCAAATCCTCGACGTCGGGTTCAAACGCATCCAGTTCACTCCGGACCTCATGCCTTCGGACATTACCGGCACGACGGTGCTGGACGAAACCCCCGACGGCAAACGGGAGTTCCGTTACGTGAAGGGGCCGATCTTTTCCAACATTGTGCTGGCGGACGAAATCAACCGCACGCCGCCGAAGACCCAGGCGGCCCTGCTCCAGGCGATGCAGGAGCGAGAAGTCTCAGCCGGGCAGGAAACGTACGCGCTCCCCGACCCTTTTTTCGTCATTGCCACGCAAAACCCGATCGAGCAGGAAGGCACCTACCCGCTGCCGGAAGCCCAACTCGACCGGTTCATGTTCAACGTGAAGGTGGACTACCCGAGCGTGGACGAGGAAAAGCGGATCGTCGGCATGACGGCGAAAGACGAGGCCGTGGAAATGAATAAAGTCCTGACCGGCAAGGCGATCACGAACCTGCAAAAGCTGGTCCGGAGTGTACCGGTCGGCGATTACGTGACGGAATACGTCGTCAAACTCGTCCGGGCGACCCGGCCGAAAGACCCCACCGCCCCGGACTTCGTGAAGCGGATGGTGGATTACGGGGCGGGCGTGCGGGCCGGGCAATACCTGGTCCGAGCCGGGCAGGCGTTTGCGGCAATGGACGGGCGGTTCAGCGTGGCCGTGGACGACATTAAAAAGGCGGCCGCTCCGGTGCTGCGGCACCGCATTGCGGCCAACTTCCAGGCACAGGCCGAGGGAAAATCGAGCGACGACATCGTGGCTGAGTTGCTCGCCGTCGTCGGCGAACCCGAACCGGCCAAGTACGTCGCCGCGGTGAAAAAGAAAGTCTAGCCCTGTTTCTTTCGCCGGAAACGCTTTCCCGCGATCGATGCGAGTCCCAGACCCGCCAGAACCAGCGTACCCGGTTCCGGCGTCTGCACAGCCGTGACGACACGAATCGATAACGTCCCGGTCACGTCGTCCGAGTTGGGGCCGTGGTCGCCAGTCGCCAGGATGGCATACGTACGCGACCCGACCGTCAAATCCTCCTTGTCGCTATCGAAGCCGATCGTCGTACCGTCCAGGGTGGCGTCTCCCCCGTCATTGCGATTCGATCGAAAATCGGCCCACCCGGTCAGCCGTACGACGCCGACCTCGCCGGTAGTCGCATCCGTGACCTGCAATTTCACGGAGAACCGCGATAGCATGTCCGGCCCCGACCCGTCGGACACGGCGGGGTTGTTTGTCGTCCGGGTGCCGAGGCGAACCGTGGCCAAAACAAGGGACGGGTTCGTCCCCGTGTCCAGCGAAACGGGTCCGCTCGAGACGGCTTGAATGGTAAAGTCCCCCGCGTCGCTTTGGGTCGTGTACCCGTCGACGCGGTAGGTAAACCAGATCGGGTCGGCCGAAGCCTGCCCGCCGCCGACGGCGGCAACCAGCAGGCCGAATAACAGGCGATATGGGCGCATAAGCCTATCCTCGGAATTGTGGCGGACTATGCGCGTAGCGGGGTGTTGCGGTCAACCCGAACTGCGAAAGGAGTCAGAATCGCAGGGCGATTTGATAGATTTCTTCGATGTCGAGCACGGCGTCGTTCCGGGCGAACAATTCGGCGATCGCGGCCTTGTGGATCTTCATCTTGGTGCCGCCCACGCCGATGGCCCCGTAGCCGATGATGCCGTCCCGGGTCGTGGCCTTGTCGGTGACTTCGACCCCTTCGATCCCGGCCGGGGGCACGGCGTTCAGGTCGATGAGCAGTCGAAGGTGTTTGGCCGACGACCGATATTTCTTAGGCAGGAGCAATGCCCCCGGTGCCCCGGCGGCGACGACGAGTTCCCGGCCTTCGAGTGCAATCGGCGCGTCCGAGGACGACGACACGCAAACCGACTCGACGTTCGCCCCCGGCACCGAAGTCCGCACGGCGGCACAGGCGGCCTCGGCCCGTTCTTTCGACCGGCTGCCGATCCGTACGTGCCCGCCGTGCCGAGCCAGGAGCCGGGCGACCCGCTGGCCGACCGGCCCGGTCCCGCCGAGCACGAGCGACGTGGCGGTATCGAGGTTGGCGTGCCGGCCCGCCGCCCGCACCGCCGCCGCCGCCGTCGTGTTCGCCCCGTTCGAATCGAGCATCGCCGACACGGTCAGCCCGAACTGGGGCAGCAGGTGCTTCCGCACCTCGGCCAGCACCGCCTCCCCCGCCCCCACGTCCGACCCTCCGATGAAGATGGCCGTGCGGTGAAGGTCCTTCGCGTCGCGTGTGAAAATGCATCCGTGCACGAGCGGCATCACCTGCTTCGGCGAAACTCCGCCGTAACTGAAGAGGTGCGCGACCCCCGAATCGACCGCCACGACCCGGTCGAACGAACTCGGGTGGGTGTCGGTGTCGAGGTGCAGAAGGATTGTGGATTTTTCGGACATTTTTGGGAGTGTGAAATGGAAAACCGAAACAATCTCAACGGTCTTGATTTCGGAGTGCGGCTTTCACTCCGCACTCCGAAATCCGCATTCCGCACTTCTTCCTACTTCGGGCTGAACGGGTGTTTGGCCCCCTTCTTGGCGATGATCTCGTCCATCTTCGGCTCGCCGCGGACGGCGCATTTGATGGCCAATTTCGTCGCGTCGTAGTTGTACTGGTAGATCTTGGTGTCGTCGGCCGCCTGCCAGTGGATGAACACGCCGCAGACGATCACCCACTCTTCAGCTTTGTCCTTGGGGATGATCCCTTCAGCGACGCTATCCACCACCGCCCGGGCGACGGCCGCCTGGGCCGGGCCGAACATCTGCACCGCCTGCTTGGCCCCCTTGATCGTCACTTTCGTGATCATCACCGTGGCGGGCTTGGCGACCAGGTTCGGGGTCACCACCGCGAGCAAGCTCGAGTGCCCGGCACTTTGATTCGCCAAGGCGTTGGCGAACGCCGTTCCCACCGGCCCGTCCTTCGGCCCGATGAGCAGGTCGATATGGGCGATCTCGTTGCCGTCGCCCACGAGGCCTTCGCCGACCATCATGCTGGACATGGTGCGCTCCCGGAGAGTATGAATTGTGGCGTGGGAATGGTAGGCGGTAGGGGGGGAACGTCAACCGCGAAACCGCCGCGAGACACTGTCCTACCGATCTCGGTGGGCGACGATCGCGTCGGGGTCGGGTTCGTTGTGCCGATTCCCGTATTCCTCGGGATGGGGTATGCCCCCGAACAGGCGATCGGCTCGCGTAAGTTTCGAGAAGCAATATAGGCCGATGACCGTTCCGAGCGGAAATGCCGGAACTTGCAGTATGCTGACGATCATGCCCACCGTCCGGGCGGCCGGATGGAACCGCCGAAGGGACCAACCCAGGAGCCCGAATCCGAGTCCAAATACTCCATTGATTGCTGAGATTCCGAGGTCCCCACCGATCCGGGTAAGCGCAATTCCAATTAAGATCCAAGACCCCGCCAAAAAGTAATAGTAGGCGCCGATCACCCGAACTTGCCGTCGGAGCAAAGCCTCCTCCGCCGCCTCACTCTCGGCTCGGGTCGGTGGTGGCGGGGGCGGCAGTTTGGGCGGGGGTTCCTTTCCGACACCCTTCTCCCTGTCATTGATTAACTCCTCTGCGGCAACGAATGCTTCGTCGGAAAACTCGGCACGATTCCGAACCACGAGTAGCTGTCTCAACTCGTCCGAGGTCTTCTCGGCGAGATTGCGTTTGATCGACCGGACGAGGGCAGGATCGATCGACATTCGACTCTCCTGGTTGCATATCCATCTATCGGCGGTGGTCCGTTCTCTCGAAGAGTGTCTTCAAATCGATCTCCTTCAGCGGCATCTCAGTGGCCGATTTCTTTCCGTCACCAAACGCGATCTTCAGTTTCATCGTCGCCGGCTCGAACACGAATGTGTGGCCCGTCGAGTCCTCATTGCACGCCGAGTGCTTCGCCTTCACCACGTCGGCGGGAGTATCATTCTCTGCCAAAAGTATCCAGAATGAATGGTCGGCCCGCCTGGCCGCCGAGGACTAGTTCGCCTTCGACCAGTCTTTCCGCTGCCGACTGGAAGGAATGTCCAGCGCCTCGCGGTACTTGGTCACCGTTCGTCTCGCCACCTTCAGGCCCGCCTCGGCCAGCTTTTCCACGATCTCGTCATCCGAGAGCGGCTTCGACTTGTCCTCTTCCGCGATGATTTCCAGCAACTTCTGCTTGATCGTCTCCCAGGCGACAGCTTCGCCGGTCAGTTTGTTGAGCGTTCCGCCGCCGAAGAACCGCTTGAGAGGGAAAACCCCCCGCGGGGTTTGCACCCACTTGTCGTCCACCGCCCGGCTGACCGTGGTGACGTGCACCTTGACCACGTCGGCGACTTCTTCCATCTTCAGCGGGCGGATGAAGTCGGGACCTTTGTCCAGAAAGTCACGCTGGAAGTCGACGATCGCCCGGGTGACGCGGGTGAGCGTGCTCCGCCGCTGTTCGATGGCTTCGAGCAGCCAGTTCGCGCTCGTCAGCTTCCGCTTCAGGAAGTCGCGGGCTTTGGGGTCGTTGGCACGGTCGCGGGCGAACTCGACGTAGCGTTTGCTGATGCGGACGTTCGGCACCCAGTCATCGGTGAGCCGGATGTCGAAGTTGCCGTCGTCGGTCCGTTCGACGATCACGTCGGGGACGAC
Source organism: Fimbriiglobus sp. (assembly GCA_036493815.1). Classification (GTDB taxonomy): domain Bacteria; phylum Planctomycetota; class Planctomycetia; order Gemmatales; family Gemmataceae; genus DASXPC01. The sequence continues at coordinate 15,804 of DASXPC010000156.1, forward strand.
GTACCGGGCGGAGTCGGCGGTGAACTTCGCGCCGGGCCGGGGGTCGAGGCCGCGGAGGACGACGGTCGCTTCCTGGATCGCTTCGACGGACGCGCCAGTTTTTTTCTGGATGACCGGCAGGCGGTTGTGGGCGACGTCGTCGAGGTGGTGCTCGACCAGTTGCCGGACGAGCTCCCGGTGGGGGGTGTCGTCGGTGATTTGCAGTGCCAGACACTCCTTCACCGTCCGGGCGCCGACGCCCGGCGGGTCGAGCTGCTGGACCGATTCGATAGCCTCCTCGACGTCCGCCAGCGTCACCGGCGTCGGATAGGACCGGACCAGTTCGTCGACGGCGAGTTCCCGGGCCGTCTTCTTCTCCGGGTCGTGCGCGACCAGGTAACCGTTTTCGTCCAGGTGGCTGATGACGTACGCACACAGCTCGAACATCTCGGGGGTCAGATCGAGGTAGGCGAGCTGCTCGGTGAGGTGTTCCTGCAGCGACCGCGGGGCCTCGGCCACGTTCTGCATGGCGTCCTGTTTGCGGTCCGAGAGTTCTTCCAACCCGGACCGGCTCGGCCGGTGGTCCCCGTCGAAGTATTCGTCCCAGTCCTTGTTCAATTCGTCCAGCCGGTTGAACTCGACGTCGCCGGTCTCGTCGTGTTTGAGGACGCCGTCCGCGTTGAATTCCGTCTCGGGCGGGGGGGCGTCCTCGCCGTCTTCGTCCCGGACTTTCGGGTCGCGGATTTCTTCGAGGACCGGGTTTTCTTCGAGTTCGGCCTGGATTTTCTCGACGAGCGCCATGACCGGGAGCTGGAGGATCTCCATCGACTGGATCATTTTCGGCGCGATGAGCAGCTTCATTGACTGCTCGAGCCGCGGCGACATTTCCATCCGGAACCCGCTCATCGCAAAACCGCCTGTCGAGGTCGAGTAGGGCAGGCCGTGCGGCCCGCCACGAAACGCCGATGGGCCACGAGCCCATCCTCGGTCAGAAAGTCCGTCTGCCGTCGAGGGCGTCCGCCAGCATTTGCGGGTTGGCCAGTTCGAGGGACGACCCGCTGGGGAGGCCACGGGCCAATCGCGTGATTGAAACACCCGTACCGGCCAGGAGCGTCGAGGCATACAGGGCCGTGCCGTCTCCTTCGAGCGTCGGGCTGGTGGCCAGGATCACTTCTCGCACCCCACCCGATCGTACCCGCCGGACGAGCGGCGCGAAGCTGAGTTTTTCGGGTCCGGTGCCGTCGAGCGGGGCGAGCCGGCCTCCGAGCACGTGATAAAGGCCGCGGTAGTTCCCCGCCCGTTCGAAAACGGCGACGTCCCGCGGGGCTTCGACCACGCACAGCATCCCGGCGTCGCGTTTCGGGTCGCTGCAGATCGGGCAGAGGTCGCTTTCCGCCAGATTGAAGCATTCGCGGCAGGGCCGGACGGCGGCGACCACGGCGGAAAGGGCGGCGGCCAAGTCGGCAGCCGCGGCCCGATCCCCGGCCAATAGGTGATGCGCGATCCGCTCGGCACTCTTCGGCCCAATCCCCGGAAGCTTGGCCAGCTCCGCGAGAAGATTCCCCATCGCTCCGGTCGGTTCGGACAACGCAAATCCTCGCTCGTCCTTCGTCTTACGGCGTACCGTTAACCCAGCCCCGGCAACCCGCCGCCGAGCATGCCCGGAGGCAGGCCCATCGCCTGGGCCATCTTCGCCGCTTCCTGGGCGACCAGTTCCCGCACCTTTGTCATCGCCTGATTCGTCGCATCGGCCATGAAGGTTTCGAGCATTTCCCGGTCGTTGAGCGCCATCGCCTCGTCGGAAATGCGGACTGATAGGACGGTAAACTGGCCATTTACCTTCACCGTGACGTAGCCCACCCCGGCCGTGCCCTCGGCCGTGATTGTGGGAACGTGCTGCTGAAACTTCGCCACCTCTTCCGCGAGCTTGTTCTTGTTTCCCATCAGGCTGGCGAGCATCCCGAGTTCTTTGAACATGGTCAGGCCTCGTCGGGGTCTGTCGGGGGTGTTGGGTCCAAGTCGTCTTCGGCCACTTCGGCCGGGGCGACCGCGGACGCAAGCGCGGTCGGATGGAACCCGTCTTCCATCCGCATGAGCTGCCCGCCAAGCACGTCGCCGATCCGTTTCAACAGCGGGAACTGCATGAGGTCCTTATTACGGTTCGCGGCCGGTGGTCTG
>DASXPC010000157.1:0-8252 GCA_036493815.1 Fimbriiglobus sp.
GGCCGGTGCCCTGCTCGCCGCGGGGGTTTGGCCCGGCGCGCTCGCGGCACGGGACGCGGACGCCGAGCCGTTCCACTTCGTCGCCGTGAACGACCTCCATTACAAGAACGACCAGTGCGATCCGTGGTTTCAGAAAGTCGCGGCGTCGATCCGGGGCCTGACGGAGAAACCCGAATTTCTCCTCGTCGTCGGCGACCTCGTGGAAAACGGAACCGCTGCCCAGTTCGGAAAAATCAACGACGTGCTCAAAACGCTGGACCGGCCCTATCACGCCGTCATCGGCAACCACGACTACGCCGCCAAAACCGACCGCAAGGCGTACGACGAGGCCTGCCCGAAGCAGACCAACTACCGGTTCGAACACAAAGGCTGGCAGTTCGTCGGTCTCGACACGTCCGACGCCGCGGACGGAAAGAAATACCAGGGCGTGACGGCCCGGAAGCAAACGTTCACCTGGCTCGACGAAACGCTTCCCAAACTCGACAAGAACAAACCGACCGTGCTGTTCACCCACTTCCCGCTCGGCGACAAAGTGAACATGCGACTGAGCAACGCCGATCTGCTTCTCGATCGGTTCAAACCGTTAAACCTCCGGGCCGTCTTCAACGGCCACTACCACGCCCTCACGGAAAAGACGATACGCGGAGACGTCCTCGTCACCACGAACCGGTGCTGCGCCCACAGCGTAAACAATCACGACAACTCGAAGGAGAAGGGGTATTTCATCTGCTCGGCGAAGGAGGGGAAGATCACCCGTCGGTTTGTCGAAGTGAAGCCGGCGTGAGGGGGACGGACCAAGGCGCTAAGGCGCTAGTACACACCGCCCGCGGATCGGTCGCCATCGTAAGTCGAATCTCTGACGAGCGTTGCCGCTCCCGACCAAGGCGCTAGCGGGGCAAGGCGCTATTTGTGAGAGGGGCTGCCGCCGCAACCTTGACCGGTCGGCCCGCCCTATAATGCCGGTTGCCATCTCTATTGTTGTTCGCCGAGGTCGCCGTCATGAGGGTCGAGTTGTTCGGACTGGTCATGGACGCGCCGGGCGTCACGTTTTCCCTCTGGTCTCCCTGGCGGTGTACCGCCCTCGAACACAAGTTGTTCGATTCGCTCAAGGGCATTCCCGAATCCGAAATCGAGATCGAACCCGACGAGGTCCGGATCCATTTGACGACGGAGAAGCAGTGGAAGGCGGCGACGGACCGGCTCACCCGCGTGTTGAAAGGCTGGCAGGAGGAAGCGACCGACGCCGGGGCGGAAAAGCGGAGTTGGCGGTGGCTGGTCGAGGCGGACGTCGATTCGGGCGGGTTCGACCACAAAGGGGAAAAGGCCGCGTTCTGGCTGTTCCTTCGCCTGGCGATCGAACGCGGCGGCCCCTCCGACGGCGAGAAGTTCGAGGACGTGGACCTCGACGGCTTCGGCGTGTGCGTGTGGGGCCTCGAAGAAAAGTAGGGTGGGCCCGCGGCTCACGGAACCCGCGGGGAGCGGGCGATGGTCAAAAAGACGTGGGCCGCGGGCCCACCCTATAGCGTTGCACTTTCAATCCCATCCAAACTTGAGCAGTTCTCGTCCGCATTTTGGACATGGGGTTCGCAATCTTCCAAGTTCGACATTGGCAATATGGCAAATCGGGCAGTAAACGCCATCGTTAGGGATTGGAAAAGATTCTCGTATTTTGGATAGCTTGGATGCAACTCGATAGATTTCATCGTCACTGGACCCAATTGATGGAAGTCCCATTGACTCGGGATTTTTGGTCGAAGAGTTTAATGGTGTAGTTGAAATCCAAACATCTGCTCTGAGATTCTTATCGTCACCGAAGTTTTCCGTGACATCCAATTGACTGTAAGAAAACTGTTCCTGATTTACCTTTACCCTCTTTTTGAAAGGCCACATAGAAGCCATCCCTTCGATTCGTCAGAATTGCGTTTGATAAGACTTGTGCCGCGGGCCTACCCTACAACTTCTCCACCTTCGTATTCTCGTCCAGTCTAGTAGGGTGGGTCCAGCCCGGCTTTGCGGGCGCCGACCCACCGGGCGCTCCCGGAGGCGGTTGCCGGTGTCGGTGGGTCTGCGCTCGAAGACTCGCTGGACCCACCCTACGGGCTTCGCCAATGCCCTCTCCCAAATTCACCGGAATTCGGCAAACCTCTCATAATCACACCCGATTCCGTACAGTCCCAATTCGGCAACAAATGCGACCACAATTTGGTTCGGGCAACAAGACTCTTCCGCCCATGCCTTTGGTCGAGAATGTCTTTGGAGCATCACATTGTTAATCTTGTCAACTCGCCGCATTTCGGGCATCGGCTAAATTCCACCTTTGGGCTTTCCTCCCAAATATTGCTGCAATTCGCACACTGCCTCCAGGATCCTTCAATCGCCGTTGAGGCATAAGCGTCTTTCGTTGGCAATTCAAAACCGACTAAAAGATCAACGCCAAGATACGATTTCCCAAGAAAGCGAACTAAAACGGAGTCGGCATTGATCCAACAGTCACCGACGGAGTTAGGACCAGAGAATCGTACGGAATGACCGCTATGGCGGTCGTAATTGTAGTCGAAAGTTAACTCGTCCAGCTTCTGAACCGAGAATACCTTAACGCCGCGAAACAAAAATTCGATCCCAGTGTCAGTCGCATTTCCGGCACAAGCAACTACGAGTCGGACATTTTGCGGCCCGTCCGTATCACCGACGTTTTGCTTCCCCAGATCATCGACGAACTCGCAGAAACAATGCGACGTCGCAAAATAGCATTCCCGAATGAATGAATGCGACCAGTCGTAGTCACTCCTGAGTTGTCCAACTACTTGCTCTATCGGACAGTAACTATTCATTGGAACCGATTGGTCGTTGGGGTCCACGGATTGGTGTAAGTTCAGTACCAGGCTGCGGCACTTGTGGATAGGAAAAACCGTGTTCATGAGGTGGTTCTCCTTCACGTATTCCGTACTGTCTGTGAGGACGACCATGCTGATCGTAGTTGTAGGGTGGGTCAAGCGTCGCTTTGGACGCGCCGACCCACCGGGGTAATCCGAGAAGTGGTTTCCATCGCGGTGGGTCGGCGCTCGAAGACTCGCTTGACCCACCCTACAGTTTTTCGACTTTCGTATTCTCGTCCAGTGCGACGCTCGACAGTTCGCCGTTGTCTTTGGTGAAGTGCAGGGTGGGGACGACGATGTCGTCTTCGACGACGCGCTCGGTGGTGATGCCGGTGGCGAGGTAGTTCAATCCGCGGAAGACGCCCTCGGCGGGGACGGGCCAGGTGCGGGCGCCGACGCGGACGGTTTGAGTGATGCGGATGCGGTCGCCGGGCTTGAGGCCCTTCACCAGGTCGATGAGGGGCTGGGCGAGCCGGCGGGTGGGGAGTTGCGGGGCGAGTGTCACGTTCCCTCCTCGGCGGTGACGCCTTTGGCCCCGCCGCGGACCATGGCGATGCGGCCGGTGCGGGCGAGTTCCAATATGCCGTAGGGCCGCATCAGTTCGATGAACGCCTCGACCTTGCCTTCCGTTCCGCTGATTTCCAGCATCACGTTTTCGTGCTGGATGTCGACCACCCGGCCGCGGAACGATTCGCTGAGCTGGAACACCTCGGGCCGCTGCGTCGCCGAGCAATTCACCTTGATGAGCATCAGGTCCCGCTCGACGAAGTTCTCGCTCGAGATGTCGTCCACCCGCACGACGGTGACGATCTTGTCGAGCTGCTTCCGCACCTGGTCGAGCACGGTGTCGTCGCCGTGGACGACGAAGGTCATCCGGGCGATGTTGTGGTGCTCGGTCTCGCCGACGGCGAGGCTGTCGATGTTGAACCCGCGGGACGCGAGCATGCCCGAGATGTGGGCGAGCACGCCGGGCTGATTTTGGACCAGAGCCGAGAGCAGGTGGCGCATGGGCAAAGAAAAACCCCCGGGAGAGGAGTCGGGGGCATCATAGGGAGGAACGGAACCGGCGGCGACGGTTCGCGCCGCGTGGCGAAGTTCGGTTACTTCCTTTGTTGGTACACCACCCGCACGCCCTTCTTGTTCGAGACGACGATGTCCAAGAGGCCGTCGCCGTTGACGTCTTCGACGGCGAACTGCGTTCCCACGCCGCAATCGTCGTCGATGAGCATGGGGGTGAAGGTGATCATGCCGTCTTTTTCCTTTTTGGCCTTGAGCCAGTAGGTGCAGGCGTCCCAGGCGTGGCCGGGTTCGTTGCGGCCGTGGGACCAGAAGCGTTTGCCGGTGACGAGGTCCTTGAGTCCGTCGCCGTCGATGTCGACGAAGTGGGCGGCGTGTGTTTCGGACGCGAGCCGGCCGAAGAGGGTGACGGTTTCGTACGAGATGGCGGGTTTTTTCGGGTCTTTTTTATAGGGCCGCTGGTACCAGACGCCGAACTGATGGGCCGAGGTGCTGAGCACGCCGGTCATGCCCGTGTTTTCCAGGTCGACGGCGAACATGTCGGCACAGGCGCCCCCGAAATTCGCGGGGTGGAAGGACCACGGCGTCACGCCGTCCGGTTTCGCCGGCTGCTCCCACCATCCGCCGGTGCAGATCACGTCCGGCCGGCCGTCTTTATTCATGTCGCCCACGCCCAGGCCGTGCGAAAACTTCCGCGTGCCCGGCGCCTCTTTCCCCGGCGAACTCGGCGGGCTGATCGGGTGCATCTCCCACTTCGCGTACGGGTCTTTCGGGTCCGGCGTGAAGTAGGCCATCTGACCTTCGGTCTCCTTCTTGTCGTCGGGCTGCGAACCCATGATCAGCACCTTCTTCCCCGTCCCGAACAGGTCGGCGTACTGCGGCGTCTCGTTGCAGGCCGAGTGCCAGATCGGGTGCTTCTTCCAGTGCCCGTTACCCCCCTTGGGGTTTTCGAACCAGTAACAGGGCTGGCCGGGGAAGTCGATCACGATCAGGTCGAGGTAGCCGTCGCCGTTCAGGTCGACCGGCCAGCAGAAAAACGACCGGGAATAGTTGTGCTCGCCGGTGCCGAAGTCCTTCGGCGGTTGGATCTCGTGCGGCGTCCAATTCGGCGCTTCGTACCAGTACTCGCCGTTGAGAATGTCCATCTTCCCATCTTTGTTCACGTCCGCGACGGCCACCCCTTCCGAGCGGAACCGCGGGTCGATGACGGTTTTCTTCCAAGTGATGACGGGCGAGTCGGCAGCGAATGAAGAAGATGCGAATACGATCAACGCGAGCAGGGAGAGGGGCTTCACGGGGAGCCTCCGGCGGTGGGTGGGTGAAGGAATTATCGGGACAGAACGCAATGGAAGCAAGAAGGCAGTGGCCAGCGAACTCCGCTCACCTATGCGGGGGTCCGCCATGTTCGAATGAAGCGGTTGAGTATGGAGCCCGAGGTCACGACCTTGCTGCGTATCAGGAACCGTACGGCAATTATTCTAAAGCACTTACAACCTCACATCTCGGCAGTGCTTTCCGAAGGAACCGTACACCTTCTCTCGTTACATTAGTTGTTCGCAAATCTATTTTTTTTAGGTTGTTATGCACAACCAGCTCTCTCAAACCGTTGTCAGTAATATTTGTATAAGATAACGTTAACACTGTGATGTATTTAAGTTTTCTCAGTTCCTTCAGTCCTGTGTCGGTGACTTTCGTACCATCCAGTCCTAATGTCATCAGGTTTTTTAACATCGCGATTTCCTTGACACCTTTGTCAGTTATCATAGTGTTCGATAGGTCAAGAGATTTTAGGCTCTTCAATTTACTCACATCTTTTAAACCTTCGTCGGTTAGTTCTGATGATTGTTGCAAATCAAGGGTCTCCAGCGAACGCAAGGCGGCGAGGTATCCGAGTCCGGTCCCTGACCCCGAGAACATCATCAAATTTAGAGACGTTAATTTATTTAGTACGATCAATTCTTTCAGTCCTTTTGCCGTTACTTTCGTATGCGTTAAACTGAGAGATTTGAGATTCTTCAACTTGGCAACTTCTTTCAAACCTTCATCGGATATTTCCGAACTCTCCAAATCGAGTGACTCCAGCGACCGAATGACGGCCAACTCACCCAAACCTGAACCAGAACCCGAAAAACCAGCCAACCCCAGAAACGACAACTTGTCGAGTGCAATTAAGTCCTTTATACCTTTTTCCGTCACCCGTGTGTAACTTAAATCGAGGTCTTGGAGATCCTTGAAGATTACAAGAGTCTTCAGGCTTTTATCCGAAACTTTGGTGGCGGCCAGATACAACAACTTTAGTTTGGTAAGTGGGACCAGTTTTGGAATTGCGGCATCCGTTATGCCTGTTGCAGACAAATTCAGCGTGTTTAAGTCTTTTAGCTTCGATAAATCTTCGATTCCACGATCCGTCAGCTTGGTCTGGGACACTTCTAACCATTTGAGCTTTCGAAGGGTACTCAAATACTTGAAGGATTGGTCCGTGAGTTTTGTTTTTCGCAAGTCGAGTTCTTCCAAGTTCTTGAGGGCGACCAGCTCTTTGACTCCCTCATCAGTTACATTATTAGGACTGTGTACTTTTAACACTTGGAGACTTTCGAGCGTAACAAGTTGTTTCAGGGCGACGTCCGTGATATTCGTGTTGCTGATATCAAGGTAGGTGAGTTGAGGGAACATCGCGATTTCTCGAACACCAGCGTCCGTAATACGTGAATAGGAAACATCGAGTGTTGTTATTTTTTTCAATGGAACCAGTTCTTTCAGGTCTGCATTCGTTAAATCGGTGCCACTCAGGTCAATGCCGGTCACCGGTTGGCCGGGGGCATCTTGATCGCGATAGACCTTACCGCGCTTCTTTTCTACAAAAGTAATCGCTTTTTGGACGGCATCGTCCGCCCGGCAGACAGTGGAGAAAAGGCAAACAGAGCCAATTAAGATCAAATTCGGTATGGGTTTGGTCATTTGCCGCTCCTTTTCCGTGGCACTATTGACTTTCATTATTCCCGAATACGCAAGGCACAATATACGCCCCGTGATGAAAAGCCGACGACTCAATTATCACTTGACAAAGAATTGAAGACCGGCATCCGAGACCGCAACCCGTTTTTACTATTCCACCGTCACGCTCTTTGCCAAATTTCGGGGTTTGTCCACGTCGCAGCCGCGGAGGAGGGCGATTTCGTAGGAGAGCAGTTGGAGGGGAATCGAGGTGACGATGGGCTGCAGGTATTCGGGCACGTCCGGCACCGGGATGACGTCGTCGGCGAGGGCTTCGACTTCCCGGTCCCCCGCCCCGCAGACGGCGATCACGGGTCCGCCGCGGGCTTTGATTTCCTGCATGTTCGACATGACCTTGTCGAACACGGTGCCGCGGGGGACGAGGAAGACGCTCGGCGTGTTTTTATCGACCAGGGCGATGGGGCCGTGCTTCATTTCGGCCGCGGGGTAACCTTCGGCGTGGATGTAGGAGATTTCCTTGAGCTTGAGAGCCCCTTCGAGGGCGGCGGGATAGAGGTATTGTCGGCCGAGGTAGAGGCAGTTCGTGCAGCCGGCATATTTCTCGGCCACCACCTTCACCCGGTCGTGGCATTCGAGGGCGGAGCGGACGGCGTTCGGCAGGGCCCGCAGGTCGCGGATGATCTTTTCCCCTTGTGCGGCGGAGAGGTGCCGCGTCCGGCCGAAGTAAAGTGCCAGCATCGTCAGCACGCAGACCTGCGACGTGAACGCCTTCGTGCTGGCGACGCCGATTTCCGGCCCGGCGTGGAGGTAAACGCCGCCGTCCGTTTCCCGGGCGATGCTGCTGCCCACCGCGTTGCAGATGGCGAGCGTGGTGTGCCCCATCCGCTTCGATTCGCGGAGTGCTGCCAGCGTGTCCGCGGTTTCGCCGGACTGCGTGATCGCGAGCAGCACCGTGTTCCGCCCCATCGGCGGGTTGCGATAGCGGAACTCGCTGGCGTATTCCACCTCGACCGGCATCCGGGCCAGTTCCTCGAACAGGTATTCGCCCACCAGCCCGGCGTGGTAGCTGGTGCCGCAGGCGGTCATGATGACCCGTTCGACGTCGCGGAGTTGCTTCGGCGTGAGGTTCAGGCCGCCGAAGTGGGCGGTCCAGTCCCCGTCGTCGAGCCGGCCCCGCATCGCGTTTTCGAGCGCCTCGGGCTGCTCGTAAATCTCCTTTAGCATGAAGTGCGGGTAGTGGCCCAGTTCGGGGTCGGATTCGCCGAGGAAGTGGCGGATGTCCTGGAGGGGGCTGTCGACCGTATCGAGGTCCTGGTTTCGGATCACCCAGTTTTCGCCGTCGAGCTGGCAGATTTGGCGGTCGTTGAGGTAGACGACTTTGTCGGCGTATCCGGCGAGGGCGTT
>DASXPC010000158.1:0-7656 GCA_036493815.1 Fimbriiglobus sp.
AGGCTCGTCGAATGGCGGAGGGGGTCGGCGTACAGGCTGCCGTTTTCGTAGATGCGGCCGACCTGGGCGGCGAGCATCCGGGCGAATCGTTCGTCCTCGTCGGTGAACGCGTCGGCCCCCACTTTGTCGAGGAGGCAGACCCACCCGTGGACGTGGGCCGGCGACAGGATGGGGGCCGCGAGGACGGCAGTGGACGGCGGGAAGCTGGGCGGTACGCCGGCGGCGTCCAGGCCGCCGTGGTTGGCCACGCGGAAACATCGGCCGGCCGCGAGGACTCTGCCGAGCACGCCCGCCGGTGGAGTCGGATGACCGACCCCACCGGAGGTCGCGACGTCCATCCCGCTGGTTAGGAGGTACCGTCGGCCCATTACCGTTACCCGGAACCCCAACCACGGCGTACCGCGCGCCGACGATCTCTCGGGCCGAGTCGGCGAACACTTGGAGCAGCCGGGCGGGGTCGCGCTCCGACCCGAGTTGCAGGCCGAGCTCTACCATCGCCGTCAACCGCTCGTTGGTCCGCCGCAGCTCGTCCGCCTGCTCGGAGAGTTTGTCGGTCAGTAAGTGTAAGTGCTCGCGGTTGAACTCCGCCGCGGCGGGAACGGCGGCCGGCAGCGTGGAGTGACCGAGCGCGGCCTCCACCGTCCGCAGCACGACTTCCGGTTCGCACGGTTTCACGAGGACGGCCGTGACGCCGCACGCCGCCGCGAGCTTTCGGGCCTCCGGCTCGTGGTAGTGGGCCGTGTAGAAGACCACCCGGGTGTCGGCGACGGCCGGGTCCTCCCGGAGTCGACGGACGAATTCGTACCCGTCCATGGACGGCATCAGAATGTCGGCGATCACAAGGTCGGGCCGCTCGGCACGGACCGCCGTGAGCCCCTCAGCCCCGTCGGCCGCCTCCAGCAGGCGGTGGCCGCCGTACCCGAGTAAAGTCACGAGGAACTCGCGGTTGGTCGGACGGTCATCGACGATCAGTATCGTTGCCACGGGCGAACCTCCCCGCCTCCCGGAGGCAGGTTTCGATCTCGGCCAGAAGGGCGTCCGGCTCGAGGGGACGGAACAGGTACCGGGCCGCCCCGAGGGACAACCCGTGTGCCCGATCCTTCTCGTTCGTTAGGGTTGACGTACCGCTCCTTCCCGGTCGCGAGCGGGCTGAGGCTGATCTCGACCGGGAACTCGGTGCCGTCCTTCCGCAATCCGTATAGCTCGCGGCCCTCACCCATCGACCGGACCCGGGGCTCGCGGGCGTACCCAGTGCGGTGGGCCGGGTGACGGTCCCGAAACCGCTCGGGAACGAGAAGGTCGACCGGGGATCCGAGCAACTCGTTCCGGGTGTACCCGAACATTCGCTCGGTCTGGGTGTTGACCAGGGCGATCCGACCCGCCTCGTCGACTAACAGGAAGGCGTCTGGGGCGGATTCCAACAGTCCGCGGAACTTCTCCTCGGCCAGGGTCCGGTCGAGGCCGCTCGGCGGGCCGTCATTCCCGGGTACAGGGACTGTTGGATTTGGCGCCATGGTTGTCATCGTTGTGAGTTCTGAAACCGAACCCTGTAAGGCGTGTGGAATCGTTAGGTGTCCAACACCGATTGGAATCTGTCGCGAACACCCCGGCATGCTCGGGAATTACGGGTGACTATCAGACTTTTCACCGAATCTGTCACAAGGTCATCTAAAGGACGGAGTTGCTGCCGTAAATTGGAACCCTACGTTAATTTTCCGACACGTGCGAGGATATTCCCTATTTCAAGAGGGGCCACGGTCCAAGCGCATCCTATGCACGTCGAAATGGTTTCGAAGGAATACCGGTAACCATTTCGGTAGCAACTCATTCGAATCGATCCGGCCTAATGGTGTGCAGGCCCCGGCGGACGGCTCGGTGATTTCCACCTGTCCCGAAACAGTTCATCGGGTGTCAATCTCGAAAACTGGATTCGAGGGTAGGGCGGGAAGAGAATTCCAATCCTCTTTGCCGTAAATCAGCACTGAGGACAGACTCCTACCCCCGCAGGGCCCATTATGGCCCGGATTCACATCGAGCCGCTGCCGCCTCGTTGTTCGGTCGGTGTCATCCTGTCGCTCGTTTGCTCGGTCGGCAAATTGGACCGCCGGCACATCGGAAAAATCACCCTCCTCGGCAGTGGGGCGACGGTCGAGGTGCCGGACGATAAGTCGGCAGCTCTCGTGTCCGCTCTGGACGGATCGGTGATGGCGGATCGACCCGTACGGGTCCGGCTCACCGGGCCGGCCGACTTCACCGGTGCGGAACACTTCGGCCTCCTGTTTCGACTGCTCGACCTTGAAGCCAAGGCGGAACAGGACGAAGCCCGCCGGGCGGCCCGGTCCGGATCCACCGTCCGAGACGGGGTCGCATTGACCGCACTTGCATTGAGCGAGTCCGAATTCGGCTTCGGCGGGCGACTTCTGCTCACGTTTACACGGAAGGCACGCAACGAGAAATTACCGCCCAATCGACTCCAGCCCGGGTCACCGGTCGTGCTCAATCAAACCGGGGTGAATCGTCGGGTGCCGTCATACCGAGGGGTAGTATTCGATCGCGACTGGACGAGTATTGGCATCGCCATCGAACCTCCCGACGAGGATTTCCCGGACGACGCGTCATGGCGTCTCGACCTGGCTCCGGACGAAGTGTCTCGCCTGCGGCAGCAGGAAGCCTTAAGGCGCGCGGCCGCCGCGACCGGGGACCGGCTGGCGGAGTTGCGGGCCGTCTTGCTCGGTGAACGCGATCCAGAATGGGACGAGCTTCCCACGCTCGAAGTCGCCCCGCTCCTCAATCCGTCGCAGAAGGAAGCCGTCCGGTTCGCTTTAGCGGCGCGGGATGTGGCGGTGATTCATGGACCGCCCGGCACCGGCAAGACCACCACCGTCGTGGAAGTCATCCGGCAGGCGGTCGCTCGCGGGAACCGGGTCCTGGCGTGTGCCCCGAGCAATCAAGCCGTGGACAATCTGCTCGACAAGCTCCTGGCCGCCGGCGAAGAGCCGGTCCGCGTGGGGCACCCGGCCCGAGTAGATTCGGCGTTACGCGGCCGTGCCCTCGACCTCCTGGTGCAGAAGCACCCGGACGCCCGGCAAGGCCGCACGTTCGCGAAGGACGCGTTCGCCCTGTTCCGCCAAGCGGACAAGTGGACGCGGGACAAGCCGCAACCCGGGGAGAAAGCGGCGATGCGGCAAGAGGCCCGGAACCTGCTCGGGGAGGCCCGTAAGCTGGAAGCCTTGGCAGCGGAACGAATCCTGGACGACGCACGGATCGTCTGTGGCACTTTGACCGGACTGACGAGCGACATCCTCGGTCAGCGACGGTTCGACCTCGTCGTGATTGACGAGGCCGGCCAGGCCACCGAGCCGGCGAGCTGGCTCCCGCTCCTGCGGGCGAACAAAGTCGTGCTGGCGGGCGACCATTGCCAATTACCGCCCACGGTGATCTCCGAGGAGGCGGCCGAGCAGGGCCTTTCCGTCAGCCTGATGGAACGGGTCGTCGCACTGTACGGGTCGCGGGTCGCCCGACAACTCACCGAACAGTACCGGATGCACGCGTCGATCATGGGGTTTTCCAACGCCGAGTTCTACGGCGGAGAACTGCTCGCCCACGAGTCCGTTGCAGGTCATCGACTGTGTGACTTGCCCGGGGTTGTGGGCGAAATTCTCACCGAGCAGCCCGTGCGATTTGTCGACACGGCCGGGGCCGGGTTCGACGAAGAACCGGAGGAGGACGGCGGCAGCCGGCGGAACTTGCGCGAAGCGGACCTCGCGGTCCACTATGCCCGCCGGCTCCTGGCCGCAGGTGTGCCGGTGGATGATATCGGCCTCATCTCCCCGTACCGGGCCCAAGTTCGGCTCCTCCGGGATCGGCTCGCGGAGTTCCCGGACCTTGAAGTGGATAGCGTCGATGGATTCCAGGGCCGGGAGAAGGAGGCGATAATCGTCTCCCTGGTTCGGTCGAACCCCAAGGGTGATATCGGGTTCTTGGCCGATACCCGGCGAACGAACGTGGCGTTAACTCGTGCCCGCCGGTCGCTAATTGTGATCGGGGACACGGCGACCCTGGGACACGACCCGTTCTATCAACGAATGATCGGCCATTACGAATCGATCGGAGCGTATTCTAGCGTGTGGGAGGAGACTTGAGCCCTGATTCCGCTTCAGAATGTCGGGAGAGGTTTCGGCCAGGATTCGCGTGAAGACGAACCCGCCGCCGCCGCTCCCGCCGCCGACCCGTGGATGGACCGGCCGAGCGGGTGGGAGCAGCAGCGGCAGGGCCCGCAAATCTTCGGCACCTGGTACGATCCGACGCGGATGGAGTCGCAGCCGGCCGGGCCCACAGTCGGCCAGAGAGCTCAGATCGACGACGATGTGGTCGGGGTAACCTACAACGGGCCGATGGCGAGTCCGGACCCGAGCATCGCCCCCCGCCTCCGGACGACCGGTCCGGGGGGCAAATGCTCTACGACTCGGGCAAGCGGCAGGTGGGCAAGGTCAGGAATGGCATTCGGGAGTTCAAGCGGGACCCGTTGAAGGCGGCGTCGGATGGGTTTCCCGGTTTCGACGAGAAGATTTTGGCCCTGTACGCGAAAGGGATGACGACCCGCGATATCCAGGAGATCGTGAAAGACCTTTATGACATCGACGTGTCGCCGACGCTCGTCTCGGAGATCACCGCCGACCTCGATCAGGAGGTGACGGCGTGCCGGAGTCGACGACTCGATCCGGTCTGGCCGATCGTGTACCTGGACGGCATCATCGTCCACGTCCGCGGCGAGAATGGCCGGGTGCGATCCACGAGGCGTCGAAGCGGTGGACGATCCCGGTCGTCAGCTGGAAGGCGGCCCTGAATCACTTCGCCATCGTGTTCGAAGGCCGCATGCCCCGGAACCTCGAAATGTGACCGCAACTGCCATTCCCAGCAGACCTGACACAAAAAGATTTACAGACCCCAAAAGTCGAACTTGACTCATCGTCAATCCACTGGCTCTTCGCCACTTCGGACGTTGCCCTTGAACTGATTCCCCTTCTCTCCACCGGAGTTACCCGGCTTCGTCGGTAGTGCGGGACTCTCCGTCACCCCACACGGCCCGGCCTGTCCCTCGCGGGCGTCCGGTTGGCCGTCACACGCCGCCACCGCTGGGGCTTCCCGTGTTCCGTGTCTCTCCTGCGTCTGCGTGCCGTCGCCACTACCCCGGTGGGACCGCTGGGTGCGGGTATCGTTCACTACCCCAGCGACCGTGGCCTTCCCCGAATCTCAGGCGGGTCGGCTCCCACATCACCCGTTTCGAGGCCTGCTCAGCGTTCACTCGCGTTAAGGCCCACAGACTCGCGAATCGTCTACCGCGACCTTTCCATCGAGGGCTCTGGCAGGTTCGTTACCTCCTCTGCCACCTCGATTACTACCGGCTAGAACGATACTCCCCCCTCACGCGGCCCGTTTCGCTGAATAATTTACCGGTCGGCCCCGGGAATATTTGCAATTCCCGGGATCGTTTTCAATCCGCTTGAAGCGGGTCATCTCGGGCCCATACCGTGGGCCATGAGCACCACCCCCGTTCTCGTCCGTCCCGTGACCGATGCCAAGGCCCGGGAGGACCGCCGCCGTCTGGCCGTCCAACGCGTCTTGGAAGGCGAAACCCAGACCGCCGTCGCTGCCTCGTTCAAGGTCTCGCTCCGCAGCGTCCAGTACTGGATGCGGTGGTACCGCGACCGCCAGGAAGACGGGCTCAAGGCCGTCCCGCACCCCGGCCCCGCATCCAAACTCTCCGCCGCCCAGGAACGCACCGTCTGCTCCTGGCTGCTCAAAGACCCGACCGAATTCGGATTCCGCACCAGCCTGTGGACTGCGCCCCGCGCCGTCAAGCTGATCAAAGAAAAGTTCGGCATCGCCTACAACCCCAACTACTTCTGCCGGTGGCTGCGGAACCACGACTTCACCCCGCAGAAGCCCAAGAAGGTCGCGGCCCAACGGGACGAGGCCCGGATCGCCGCCTGGCCGAAGCAGGAATGGCCGGCGATCCTAAAAAAGGGGCCTCCGAGAACGCCCACGTGGTGCTGATCGACGAGACCGGCCTGCAACTGTCCCCGCTCCGCCGGCGGTCCTGGGCCCCGCGCGGCCGGCGACCCGTCCTCCGCCAACTCGCCGGCACTCGGAAAAAAGTCTCCGTCATCGGCGCCTTGTCCCTCTCCCCGAAGTCGCACCGCCCCAGCCTCTACTTCCGCACCCTCCCCGACGGCACCTTCAATTCCGTCCGCGTCGCCGCCTTCCTCCGCGACCTCCTGAAACACCTCCGCGGCAACGTCATCCTCGTCTGGGACAACGGCTCGATGCACAAGGGCGACGCCATGCGGCAACTCCGCGAAGAGTTCCCCCGACTCGCCATCGAATGGCTCCCGCCCTACGCCCCCGAACTCAACCCGGTCGAACAACTCTGGAGCCACCTCAAGTTCGGCCACTGCGCCAACCTCATCCCCGACAACCTGCAACACCTCGACGACGAGGCCACCGACTTCCTCGTCGAGACCCAATTCCAATCGAAACGATTACAATCCTACTGGGCCGCCACCCCCCTCGCCGACGCCGTTACGAAATTGGCTGCGTGAGGGGGAGTAATTGCCGGGCGGGACTCACTTCCCGCTGAAGAAACACGACTGTCACGGCATACTGAAAAATTCGGGCTAATTATGTGTTAACACACCGCGAATTGGATTGTTTTCGTAAGCCTCACAGGGACACTTTGGTAGGACGAACTACCCGCGGTCGGCGGGTACGAGGGATTGACTGACCCTTTTACCGATCAGTTCGGCGACCAGCACCGCGATGTAAAACTGGCCGGCGATCGCTTCGACGACGGCGAATCCGCGGGCCATGCCGCTGCCCGGGACGATGTCCCCGTAGCCGACGGTTGTGAGGGTTATGAAGCTGAAGTAGGTGAGGAATTGGTGCAGCCGGTCTTCTTCCCCGTGGGCGTTCAGGGTTTCGGCCGAGCCGCGGAAGGACCCGGGGGCGACGGTTTCGAGGACACAGAAGAAGTGTCCGAAGGCCAGGCCGAGAAAGATGTAGCCACAGAAGGCCCCGCACACGGCGTCGACGGTGACGGTTTTTTCGCGGTAGACGCTTTTCAGAATCATCGCGACGCTGAATCCGAAAAAGAGGGTCGCCAGGATGTGGAAGGCCATGACGACGGGTGGGCGGGGGAACCAGGGGAGTCCGTACCCGAGCCAGAGGCCTACGAGGGTGGGGACGCCGAGAATCGCGGCGATCCAACGGTCCCGGCGGGGTTCGAAAACAGAGAAAAATGTTGTCAGGAAGACGAAAGAGACCATGCCGTCGAGGAGAATTCGCGCATCGAGGATGCTCCGTAGGATCGGGTAGCCGGCCAGGAGAAAGAGGAGTGTCGGGAGCAACACCCGGTACTTGTGTCGGCGGACCTCGATCACGACGACCTCCCGTGCTCAGTCCCAAGTGAAAACCGAAGTCAGGATATGCCTTGGATTACAGACGTGAATCCGTGCCGGCGTCACCGACGCCGGAAGGTAGCCGAAGCACCGGGGTCATGGACCCCGGCTCCGGACGACATCCCCCGGCTGCAAAACCTTGCGAAGAATGGTGGGCGGTTCGGTCACGGTGCTCGACCGCCTACTTGCTTGTTTTCGG
>DASXPC010000159.1:0-5087 GCA_036493815.1 Fimbriiglobus sp.
GCCGACGACCCGTTTATGCAACTCGTCTTCCAGGTGTATCAGTTTGTCTTTTTCTCCTTCCAGAAGCTTCGTAACAGGAATGCCGGTCCAGCGGGCGACCACCGCGGCGATGTCCTGTTCGCCGACTTCTTCCTTGATCAGGCTGCCGGCCTGATGGCTGGTAATGGTCTCTTCTTCGACCTTGAGTTTCCGCTCCAGTTCCGGCAAGGTGCCGTACTTCAACTCCGCGGCCTTGTTCAAATCGTACTGCCGCTCGGCCCGGTCGAGGTCCGCCTTTGCCCCTTCTATCTGGGCGCGCAGTTCCTTCAAGGCATCTACTGCCTTTTTCTCGTTCTGCCACTGGGCGGTAAGAGCGTCGTGTGAGGTCTTTAACTCGGCCAGTTCCTTTTCGATCTTCTTGAGCCGTTCTTTCGAGCCGGTATCATTCTCCTTCTTCAGGGCCTCCCGTTCGATTTCGAGCTGGCGGACGCGGCGCGAAATCTCATCGAGCTCCGTCGGCATCGAGTCGATTTCCGTTCGAATCTTGGCCGCGGCCTCGTCGACGAGGTCGATGGCTTTGTCGGGCAGGAACCGGTCGGTGATGTAGCGGTTCGAGAGCACGGCCGCGGCCACGAGCGCCGAGTCCTTGATCCGCACGCCGTGGTGGGCCTGGTAACGGTCGCGCAACCCACGCAGGATTGAGATCGTATCTTCGACCGACGGCTGATCGACCTGTACCGGCTGAAACCGTCGCTCGAGAGCCGCATCTTTCTCGATGTGTTTGCGGTATTCGTCGAGGGTGGTCGCTCCGATGCAGTGCAATTCGCCGCGGGCTAGCATCGGCTTGAGCAGGTTGCCCGCATCCATCGCCCCCTCGGCCTTCCCCGCACCGACGACGGTGTGCAGTTCATCAATGAAGAGGATGATCTGCCCCTCGGACCCGGTGACCTCTTTCAACACGGCTTTCAGGCGTTCTTCGAACTCACCTCGGAACTTTGCCCCGGCGATGAGCGCACCCATGTCGAGCGCGACGACGCGCTTTTCTTTCAGCCCTTCCGGCACGTCACCGCGGACGATTCGCTGGGCGAGGCCTTCGACGATGGCCGTTTTGCCGACGCCCGGTTCGCCAATCAATACCGGGTTATTCTTGGTACGACGCGAGAGGACTTGAATGACCCGGCGGATTTCCTCGTCCCGGCCGATCACCGGGTCGAGCTTGCCTTTAGCCGCGATCTGCGTGAGGTCCCGACCGTATTTTTCCAGCGCCTGGTATGTCTCTTCCGGGTTTTCGGTGGTGACCCGCTGGCTGCCCCGGACTTCCTTGAGCACTGACAGCAGGCGATCCCGGGTTACGCCGGACTCTTTCAAAAGCGTCCCCACAGCCCCCCGGTCGGCTGTGAGGGCGAGGAGCAGGTGTTCGACCGAAACGTAATCGTCCTTCAGCTTCTTCGCTTCCGCCTCGACGTCGGCTAGGAGTTTGTTGAAACGACCCGACAAGTACTGGTTCTGTGGCGTCCCATCGGCGGACGTGACCTTCGCCACTTTGTCCAGCTCCCGTTGTATCTGGATTGTCAACGCATCGACCGGCGCCCCGGCCTTGTTCAGAATCGCCGGTACAAGACCCTTGTCCTGGTCGAGCAGGGCGAGCATCAAGTGTTCGAGGTCGATCTGCTGATGCGTCATTCGGGCGGCGAGTTTCTGGGAACCGGCAATCGCCTCGCGAGCTTTTTCGGTGAACCGGGACAGGTCCATACTCATTCCCTCACTTTCGCGGCGTTAGAGGGGGCAATCTGTCGTTTGGGTTCGAGTGGATCCCACAACGATTCGCTCCTCAATTAAGCCTAAAACGGGTGCAGTCCGATGTCGCCGTAATTGATGGTGATTTCTTCCCCCACTGCAATATCCCGCAGGGCGACGGTCTTGCTGCCGCGGACTTCGGTGTTCGGGTCTTCCGAATGATTGGTAAACCGGTCATCGTCGCCAGAAAGGATGAAGTAGCCGTCCTCGTCGTCGAAGGAAGCGTAGAGCTTGAACTGGGCCTGTGCCGGCGGCGACAGACGGTCGACCATGTCCGGCGGAATGAGCTGGTCGAAGTAGATCTGGAATTTCCAGACGACGGTACCAACGGATATGGCCTCGTGGGCAATGAGGCCGAGGCCGTGAATCTTGCTGGGTCCGCGGCGGGCGTCAACCATGAGCATCGGTCTTTCCTTCAGGTTAAAGCGTCCGTTCTAATCTTTCGATCTCCCCCCGCAAGTTCTGGCGGGCAGAATCTTCGCCTTCTTCAAACATAATCGGTGTGTGAAAGATTCGCGGCCGTGCGAGGAAGGACTTCAGCACCTCGGTTCGATCCTTCCGGTACGCTTCTTCCGGCACCCAGGCGAATTCCTTCCGAATGTCGGCGGCGTAGCGGGAGTACCGCTTCTCCTCCGCGGCGAGGATGGCCGTGTCGGCGTCAAGTAAAACGGCAATATCGGGGTCGATTGGTGCTTCGACCGATCCGCGATGGGCGGTCGCCAAAATCATATCCGCCACTTTCGGCATGATTTCGAGCGGCCAAGCTACTGCATCCTCCAACGTTCGAACCGCGAGGTCGGCACTCTTCTGTTCATTGTTTTCATCCGCGGGTCGTACACCACATCGTGGAACCAGGCGGCCAACATCACGGCGTTCGGTTCGGCCGCGTACTTCGACAACCGACCCGCGATCCGCAACACCTCCGCGACGTGTTCCAGAGTGTGATAATGCCGGTGGGGTTCGGAGTGCCGTTTCACCAAGTCGTCGAAGATCGGATACGCATACATTGGCGGTATGTGGAACGCACCCGCGAGCCGGGCGAATCCGCTTTCCAACGCGACCAGCCGTTCGGGAGAAATCAAGGGAATGTCTCGGCCGAGCGGGTCGTCGTATCATTCAAGATAGAACTTCCGAAGGGTCTCGCCCCGATGTCCCAATTGTTGCTCGCCTTGAGTATCGTCTCCTTCACCGACCCGCCGACCGCCCCGGCCCCGCGGCCGGTAAAGCAATTCCGAATCGTAGAAACACGGACTGGAATGGAACTCTCCTTACCCCGACTGGCTGACGACCTGGCGTCGCGGGACATCATCTATTTCGGCGAGCTGCATGACAACGTAGCCGGTCACCGGGTCTACGCGGACCTGGCGGCCCTCCTAGCCGACCGCCGGCCGGACCTGGTGATTTCGATGGAAATGTTCGAACGCGACGTGCAGGGCGTGGTGACCGATTACCTTCGCGGCCGGATCGATGAGGCGACGTTTCTCAAGTACAGCCGACCGTGGAAGAACTATGCCCGAGACTATCGACCGCTGATCGAACTGGCCCGAGACCGAAAGCTCGACGTCATTGCGGGAAATTTGCCCCGGCCCGTCGCGGGTAAGGTGGCAAGTAAAGAGGGATCGACCTCTCCCTTCCTGCCGCGAAAATCCACGGCCCCTTTGGACCGGTACTGGGATTTGTTTACGGAATCGATGAAGGGCCACATCGGAGCGGACGAGGGAATGGCCCGCATGTACCGGGCTCAATGCGCAAAGGACGACGCGATGGCCGAAGGGATTGCCGACTACTTGGCCGTCCACCCGCACCGCAAGCCGTTGGTCGTACATTGCACCGGCGACTTTCACTGTGATTACGGCCTCGGCACTGCCGCCCGGTTGGCCCAACGGGTACCCCTGGCGCAAGCGGCAATTATCAGCATGGTAGCACTACCTGATATCTCCAAGGCTGACCTGACGGAAGATTGCAAGAAGGCCCACTACCTGTTGGTCGTGCCAACCCCGCCGAAACCGGCGAAACCGCCGGGCAAATCGGGATGAGAAACTTCCCAGAATTGACGACCAAGCTTGCCCCGTGTCCCGCCGACCCTTTATAGTCGAAGGGTGGGGAATCCCGGGAGTCAGGGGATCGTTATGGCCGCAGCCGTTATGCCCGCGGTGTTGAACGACCGGCTAGCGGCCGTCGCCGCGGTGGTTCGCCGTGCGCGGTTCGTTCGCGGCCTGAGCTATGCCTCCATTATCATCGTGGGTACGGGCCTGTTGGCGGTGGTGCTCGATTCGTTCTATCAATTCACCCGCGGCGGCCGGGGTGCCCTGTTCGCCTCCTGGCTGGCGGTCTCGGCCGTCGCCGTGTGGCGATTCGTGCGACGACCCCTCCGAAGTCCGGTGAAATATTCCGAACTTGCTGCCGTCGTCGAACGGCACTTTCCAACCCTCGCGGAACGGCTCTCGACCCTGGTCAACCTGAACGAAAGCGCAGACCCCAGCAACGGCTCACGGCAGCTCATTTCTTACCTGGCGAATGAAACCGCCCAGCGGTCAAAAAGGCTCAACTTTCAACGGGCCGTGCCCGCATGGCGGGCCGTGCGGACGGGGCTGATTACTTCGTTCCTCGTGCTGCTCGTCCTGTCCCCCATTCTTTACGTTTCCGGGGCGACCGAACACATTCGCCGGTTTCTATTGCCCTGGTACGTTCCGGCTATTCACGTTCCGTACCGCATCGTCGTGACCAGCGGCAGCCCGGTCGTTAAGCGGGGGGATTCGGTCACCGTTGCTGCGTATCTGGAGCGGACGAAGGATACGGGGGAATTTCCGGATACCGTGTTGCTCGTGTATCGCGAACCGGGGCAATCGGTCGAAAAGAAGCTGCCGATGGCCGGGGACGACAAAGCCGCGTTCAGCGTAACCCGGCCCGGCATAACCGATGGATTTGACTACGCCGTCGAAGCGGGGCCGTTGCGGAGTGAATGGTTCCACGTGATTGCCGCGGACCCGGTCGACCTCACCGAAGGTTCGTCCGTGGTGGTCACCGCTCCCGAGTATGCCCGGGCCGTGCTGCCAGTTAAGACGTTGCTAGGCTTCGGCGAATTTGAAGGACTCGTACGGAGTACGGTCGCTGTCGACCTGAAGTTTAATCGGAAGGCAGAATCGGCGTCGTTGGAATGGAAAGCCGCGAGCAAACCGGTTGGGTACATTCCCGTTCCGCTTGCCGTCGCGGCCGACGGCCTTTCCGCCTCGGCGAAACTTCCGCTCCGTGAAGACGGGTCGCTTCATCTCGTGCTGACCGGCGACCACGGCATCCGGACCGATTTTTCC
>DASXPC010000160.1:0-37076 GCA_036493815.1 Fimbriiglobus sp.
TCGAACGGGCGTGCGTCACGGCCAAGGACGGCACGATCCGCCCCGAAAACCTCCCCACCGATCTCGAAAGCCGGGGGAAGAAAACCGGCCACCCGTTCAGTGTGGATCTGAACCGACCGCTCCCCGATCAACTCGCCGCAATGACTGCGCATTTCGAAGAGCGATATCTGCGCAAAGCAATGCGCAAAACACGCGGCCACGTCGGCAAGTGCGCCAAGATCAGCGGCCTGTCTCGCCGCAGCATCACCGACAAAGTCGCCCTCTATCAGATCGACAAGGCGGTCTACAAAAACACGTAATCAACCTTTGAGAATCCGTTCGAAGCGATCGATTTCCGCTTCGGCCTTTTCCTTCTCGATCCCGTACCGCTCCTGCAACAAGCCGGCGAGCTGATCCCGCTTGCCGGCAATCTTGATCAGGTCGTCGTCGGTCAACTTCCCCCACTGCTCCTTGAGCTTCCCTGACAGTTGCTTCCAGTTTCCCGTGATTTGATCCCAGTTCATGGTCCTTCCTCCTGTAGGGTTGAAATCCGTCACCAGGAGACTTTTCGCACGTTCCATGCCACCCGACGGCACAAACGTCGGGAAATCCTTTGTCCGCAAGTTCGAAAGACCTGGCCCGGACCGGCCGACAGGTTACGCTACACTTGCGTCGATTTTTAAGTTCTAAAACTTCGTTGGTTTCATCGCGGATGACGCGGACGGGAGGGAATGAATGTCGGCAAGCGAACAGCTCCTTAAAGATCAGGTCGCCCTCGTAACCGGGGCGAACTCCGGGATCGGCGAGGCTTCGGCACGAACGCTCGCAGCGGCAGGGGCGGCAGTCGGCATCAATTACGTTGTAAACCCCGAAGCAGCCGAAAGGGTCGCCGGCGAGATCGTCGCCGCCGGGGGCCGGGCCGTTGCGCTGAAAGCCGACGTTAGTGTCGAATCGGAAGTCGAGAGGATGTTCGGCGATCTCGTCCGGGCCTTCGGGACCATCGACATTCTCGTCAACAACGCCGGCATCCTGCGGGACGCCCCGATCGCCGAGATGACGCTCGAAGCTTGGAACACCGTCCTCGGCGTGAACCTGACGGGTCAGTTCCTCTGCGCGCGGCAGGCGATTCGAGAATTCCGCCGCCGCGGCGTGCGGGCAGGCGTTTCGGTGGCCCTCGGTAAAATCGTCTGTATGAGCTCCGTCCACCAGGAGATCCCCTGGTCCGGGCACGCCAACTACGCGACTTCAAAGGGCGGAATAAAGATGCTGATGGAGACCCTTGCACAGGAGGTCGGACCAGAGCGAATCCGGGTAAACGCCATCGCGCCCGGAGCCATCAAGACTCCCATCAACCATGACGTCTGGGCGACGCCAGAGGCAGAGGCCGCACTCCTCAAGCTCATTCCCTACCAACGAGTCGGCGTCGCGGCCGACATCGCAAACGCAGTTGTCTGGCTCGCCTCGGACCTATCCGACTACGTTCACGGAACGACCCTCTTCGTGGACGGTGGGATGACACTGTTTCCCGGCTTCGCGACCGGCGGTTAAAAGACTTCTAAAAGGCCCCGTATGACTTGGGTGCTAAAAGCCCGGCCTGCGGCTGGAACGGAAGGCAGATCGACCGCTTCGGAAACGCCTATTAAACCAAGAGCTTACGGCTTAACTTCACGCCATTCCAAGAGAGAGCCACCATTCCACGCCGGCAGCAGCTAAGGAGTGCTCGTATCCAGGCCGTGCCCGCAGAGTTCGATAAACACGTCTTCCAACGTCGGCTCGGTCTTTTTCAGTGTCAGAATCTTTCCGCCACGCCCGACGAGCGATTGCACGACCGAGCCGATGGCCGCTTCTTCGGCAAGCGACACTTTCAATTCGACCGAGTTCGGAGTATCGCTTTTCGTGGCCTGGTGGACGCCAGGCAGCACCGACAAATCGGCCACACCGTCGGTGCCGGGGGCGAGGCTCAATTCGAAAATCGGGTACTGCTGCACTTTCCGTTTAAGGTTCGCGGGCGTGTCGCACGCGAGAACTTTCCCCTTGTCGATGATAGCGACCCGGTCGCAGAGTTCGTCGGCTTCGGACATATAGTGGGTGGTGAGCAGCATTGTCCGACCCGGTATTTCCCGGATCCATTCCCGGATGAAAGCGCGGATGGCCCGAGCGCTGGTTACATCGAGTCCGAGAGTCGGTTCGTCGAGGAAGAGGATTTTGGGGTCGGTGATGAACCCCCGGCAGAAGTTCATTTTCTGCCGCTGACCGGTGGAGATGTGGCTGACCCGGCTATTTCCCTTGTCCGACAGGGCCACCACATCGAGCATCCTTTCGATCCGGGATTTGACCACGGCATTGGCGACGCCGTAGATGCGGGCGAAGAGCCAGAGGTTTTCGCGGACGGTTAGGATGCCGTACCCGCTCGATTCGCCGCCGGAAACCATGTTGATCCTGGGCCGGATCGCATCGGCTTCGGTCACAACGTCGTGTCCGTCCACCCAGGCCTGGCCGGACGTGGGTGCGAGGAGGGTGGTGAGGATTTTGATGAGGGTCGTCTTTCCGGCCCCGTTAGGTCCGAGCAGGCCGAAGAGTTCGCCGGACCGGATATCGAGGTCGACGCCGTTGAGGGCGACGAACTCGGTGGGTTGGGAAAGATCGGGTTTCGCCCAGCGTTTTTTGGGACGGCGGTAGGAGCGGGTGAGACCGGCGGTGCGAATCGCGGGGGTATCCATTGGAGGCATTGTAGGTGTAGGGCGGACCCGTGCCCGGAGGTGGCCGGGGGGGAGGCCACGCCGTATCTTAACCGCCCAGACGGCCGGGGAATCCGGCCGATTTCATTGCCATTCCGCCCGGGTCGGCCCCGGGCCGCGGCGGCTCTCCCCCGCTCCGGCCGACGCCGAGGCCGGGTTTCCCGCGCGCCGC
This sequence comes from Fimbriiglobus sp., assembly GCA_036493815.1. Lineage (GTDB taxonomy): Bacteria > Planctomycetota > Planctomycetia > Gemmatales > Gemmataceae > DASXPC01. The sequence continues at coordinate 2,890 of DASXPC010000160.1, forward strand.
CGAAAATGGACGGCCCGAGGATACGTTTCCCCATGCGACGCCCCCTCTCGCCCGCCCGTAAGAAGTTTCCCTGGAAACTGGCGGTGTTGGCCGCCCTGCCGATCGGCTTGATGGGGGCCGGATCGAACGCCTCCGCGAGCGGTGCTTCGTTTACCTGGCAGCCGTTCGGATTCCTTACCGAATCGCGGTACGGCTCGCTGGAAAAGGGCGGGCTGGTCGTCGCCCTGCTGATCGCCATTGCCGGTCTGGTCTATGCGTTCCGCATGCGGAAGCAGGTGCTGGCCGCGGAGACCGGCACACCGGCCATGCAAGAGATTGCGGCCGCGGTACGGGAAGGCGCGAACGCCTACCTCCGTCGGCAATTCTCCGTCGTCGGCGTCCTGATCGTGGTCATTTCGGCACTCATCGTCATCGCCAAGTGGCCGTGGCTTCTGGATGACGCGCATCACACCAAAAACGAACTGACCGTCGTCGCAATCGGTCGCGGCGTTGCGTTCCTGATGGGATCGCTCTTCTCCGCGTCGGTCGGGTTCACCGGAATGCGGCTGGCCACCGCGGGAAACCTCCGTGTCGCCGCTGCCGCCCGCAATAGCTTCGGCGACGCCATGCGGATCGCCTACCGCACCGGCACCGTCACCGGCATGTTCACGTGCGGCCTCGGCCTTCTGGGTGGGACCGCCATCCTCCTGGTCTTCGGCGAAGTCGCCTACGAAACCCTCCTCGGCTTCGGCTTCGGCGGCTCCCTCCTCGCCCTGTTCATGCGGGTCGGCGGCGGCATCTACACCAAGGCCGCCGACGTCGGCGCCGACCTCGTCGGCAAGGTCGAACAGTCCATGGCCGAAGACGACCCGCGAAACGCCGCAACCATCGCCGACAACGTGGGCGACAACGTCGGGGATTGCGCCGGTATGGCAGCCGACGTGTTCGAGAGCTATGCGGTGACCATGGTCGCCTCGGTCATCCTCGGGTACGCCTCGATCGGGTATAAGGGAATGATCTTCCCCCTTCTGGTCATGGCCGTCGGCGTCGTCAGCAGCATGATTTCGACTGCACTCGTCGGCAAAGGAATGACAACGGGAACCTCCGCGTCGGCCATGAAGAGCATCAACAACGGGTTCTGGCGATCCGCCGCCATCAGCATCATCGGATTCATGGTCCTCGGCCTCGTCTATCTGCGATTCGACGCACCTTACATCGTCACCGTGGCGATCGACCGCGGTATGTACAAGGAAGACGAATTCCAAAAGCTGCTCGGGCGGGCGCCGTTCGACCTGGCGAAAGAAGCGGAAATGAAATCCCTTCGCCGATCCGAAGGGGTCACCTCGAAACGGGCCGAGGAGATCGAACGCGAAATTGAAATCTACCGGAAGGACACCCTTTCCGCATGGCAGAAGCTCACGGCTGATGAACAGGCGAAGATGAGCAGTACCGCAATCGAATTCCGTGCCGTGCCCAAGGCCCAGCGGGACCGATTGGCCGGATTCGGATTGAATAGTGACGGCGACGCGGCCGGCATACTACCCGTCGGTCAACTCGCTTCGGCTCGGTACGTTCCCCTCAAAGAAGGGCTCGATCTTTCCGCCGCGTGGTGCTGCCTGATCGGCATCCTCCTCGCCGTCGCCCTCAACCGCTGTACCGAATACTGGACCAGTACCGAGTACAATCCGGTCAAAGAGGTGGTCAAGGCGAGCCGGACCGGGCACGCCACGAACATTATCTCCGGCCTCGCCCTCGGGTACGAATCGAGTGTCTGGGCCGTACTCATCATCTCCTCCGCCCTGCTCGGGTCGGTCATGGTCTTCCAAGACACGAACAACCTCCTGTTCATCGCATTCGGCGTGGCGATGACCGGGATCGGCATGCTTACCCTGACCGGTGACACGATCAGCATGGACGTGTTCGGTCCGGTAGCAGACAATGCTAACGGCATCGGCGAAATGGGGTACAACAAGGCTCACGGCGGGGCCGATCTGAAGCCGACCGACCCGGACTACCTCACACCGGAACAAAACAAGACGGCCCGGCAAATCCTTGCGGACCTCGACGCCGTGGGCAACACGACCAAGGCCATCACGAAAGGCGTGGCGATCGGCTCGGCGGTCATAGCGGCGGTATCGCTTTTCGCCAGCTTCATCGCGGTTCTGGTCACCGGTAGCGAAGAAAAGATCGGCCAACTCACCATCGGCGACTTCGTCGAAGGAGCGGCCAAATTAACCGTAGCGGACCCGTACGTATTCATCGGCATGCTGATCGGCGGAGCGGTACCGATGTTGTTCAGTGCCATGACCATTCGCGCCGTCGGCCGGGCGGCGTATCTCATCGTATTCGAATGCCGCAATCAGTTCCGCGACCCGGACATCATGGCCGGGAGGCGGCGGCCCGACTACGGCCGAGTCGTCGACATCTGCACCGGTACCGCACAGAAAGAACTCATCGGCCCCGGACTGCTTGCCATCTGTACCCCGCTATGCGTCGGTTTCCTGCTCGGGCCCTTCGCCCTCGGCGGCTTCCTCGCCGGCATGATTCTCTCGGGTCAACTCCTGGCCGTGTTCATGTCCAACGCCGGCGGCGCCTGGGACAACGCCAAGAAAATGATCGAGGACGATCCGAAAACGGCGACCACCGGCAAGCACTCCGAAATGCACAAGGCAAGCGTAACCGGAGACACCGTCGGCGACCCACTCAAAGACACCGCCGGCCCGGCCATTAACCCGCTCATCAAAGTCATGAACATGGTGAGTTTGCTCGCCCTGCCGCTCGTCATCATGCACAACCTGAAAGACGGTGCCGGCGACCGCACCATCGGCGGTGTCGTGCTGGCCATTTCCGCTCTGGCCGTCGCCTGGGCCTGGTGGCAATCCAAGCGGGAAACCGCCGCGACGAAACAGATGGAAGAGGCGATGAGCGAAGGAACGAAGTAGAGCGGTCGGGTACAATCCCCTCCATGACGGAAAAGGAAATCGAACGGACGCCCCAGCAACAGGCGGCAATCGACTGCCGGGAGGCATCAGTATCTCTGGCGGCCGGGGCCGGGTCGGGGAAGACCAGCACGCTCACCGATCGTTACCTGTCCCATTTGGACCGCGACGGCGTTGCCGTTCCCCAGATTCTGGCGATCACGTTCACCGAGCGGGCCGCCCGGCAGATGCGGAAGAAGGTGCGGGCGGCCATTCGGGCCCGGGGGCCGGCCGGGCGGTCGTCACTCGCCCACCTCGACATCGCCCCGATCCAAACGATTCACGCATTCTGCGCGTCGCTCCTACGCCGGTACGCGGCCGAGGCCGGAGTGGACCCGGCGTTCGAAGTTCTCGACGACGCTACGGTCGGTGCTTACCGTTCCGACGCGGTGCGGACGTGTCTGCGGCGACTCGTTCTGGACAACCCCGACACCCGGGATCTCGTCGTTCTCTTCGGCTATTCTGCAGTGGCCGCGACGGTCGAAGAACTGCTCACCGATCCGGACGACGCGGGATGGGAAAAATACCGGACCATTCCACCCGATGAAATAGCGCGTCGCTGGCTCGGCCCGCTCCGCAATGCAGTATTGCCCAAGTGGCTCGACTATCTGCGAACCGCGGATCCGAAGATCGCCCGATTCGTTTCGCTATTGAACGCGGTCGAACCCACCGGGCCGACGGCTCGGACAACGGTCGCAGGACTACGGTCCGGTTTGGCCAATCTGGAACGAGCCTCCGACCTCGCAGCCGCAATCGAAGAACTGACCGAACATGCGAAAGCAAAAAATATCCCGAAACAGGACTGGGCGGACAAAGCAACATATGAGATCGTCCGCGACGCATTCGCGGAATTCCGGGGATCGTTTCCGGGAAAGCTCGAAGTGTTCGCCCTGCCGGCGGACCCGGCCGGGGTTGCCGAGGCCGCCGCGGTCGGCCAGAAGCTTCTCCGCGTGGCACTCGCCGCGGAGGACGAATTTCGGCGGGTCAAAAGGTCCGCGGCCGCCCTCGACTTTGCGGACCTGATAATCCGTGCCCGAGACCTCGTTCGCGACAACCCCGCCGTTTGTGGTGAACTGCACGAGCGTTACCGCGTCGTTCTGATCGACGAATTCCAGGACACCGATCGGGTTCAGTACGACTTGATCCAATTGCTCTGCGGCGAGGAATTTCTCTCGGGTCGGACGTTCGCGGTGGGAGACGAAAAGCAATCGATTTACCGCTTCCGCGGGGCTGCGGTCGAGTTCTTCCGGCAATTCCGACAGGCCGTTCCCGCCAAAGGCCGCCTGTCGCTGACGACGAACTTCCGCTCCCGTCCGAGCATACTCGGCTTCGTCAACGCGGCGTTCGGGGTGTGGCTGCCGCATTACGAAAAACTCGAACCGTTTCGTAGCCCCGTGGACCTGCCTGGCGTTGAGTTTCTCTGGTCGCTGCCGTCGGAAGAGGAAAAGAATGAAGTGGCAGAGGACCGCCGGCGGCGGGAAGCAGCCGCGATCGCCCGGCGGATTCTCTCGCTCCGCGACGAACGGGGGTTTTTACTCAAAAACTTTTGTCTCCTCTTTCGTTCGATGTCGAACGTCGGCATTTACGAGCAAGCCCTTCAATCCGCCGGGCTCGATTACTATTTGGTTGGCGGGCGGGCGTTCTTCGCCCGGCAGGAAGTGTTCGACGTCGTCACGGTCCTGCGGGCGGTCGAAAATCCGCAAGACGGGGAATCGCTGGTGGGCGTGTTGCGGTCTCCTTTTTTCGGAATGAGCGACGAAGGGTTGACACTGGTGGGCACCCACCCGGACGGTCCGTGGGCCGGGTTGCACGACCCGTTGCGACTGGACCGGTTGGCACAAGACGATCGATTCGCGGCCGGACGAGCACAGAAACTCCTCGGCGAATGGCGGGAACGGAAAGATCGCCTGCCGGTTGCCCGTTTACTGCTCCGTATGTTTGCCGACACGGGGTTTGACGCCGCGACGCGGTTTGCCCCTTTACCGGACCGCCAGCTCGCGAATTTGTGGAAACTGGTGGATATTGCGCGGGATTTCGACCGCAGGGGTCTCGGCGTGGCCGAGGTGGTGGCGCACTTGACCGACCGCGTGGCGGCCGCACCGAAAGAAGAGCAGGCTGCCACGACACCCGAAGAGGACGACGTGGTCCGGCTAATGTCCGTTCACCAGGCGAAGGGCATGGAATACCCGGTCGTGTTCGTTCCAGACCTGGGGGCCGATACCCGTGGGGAGCAGTACGGAGCGATCCGGTGGGACCGCTCGCTCGGGGCCATTCCGAAGCGGCCGTTCGACTTGAAGGACGGGGATCCCGGCAACTTTTCCGACTATCCGCACCTTCTGGGCCGTGCCGCCGACACAATCGCGGCCTGGGAAGAAGACCTCCGCATCTACTACGTCGCCTGCACCCGGGCGGAGGAATTACTCATCCTGTCATCCGGATTTTCGAGCGCGGTGCCGACGCCCGAAAACCAGCTTCTTTTTGCCCTCGACCGCGCGTACGACCTGGCCACCGGTGCCTGCCGGATTGAAGGTAGCCCGACGGTGTCGGTACGATTGGAAATGGCGTGAACGAATCCGTAACGACTTCGCCGAACCGGTTTCCCCCGTCCGGCGAATTCATCAGGTTTTGCAGTAACGCCGACGTTACTTTTTCCGTGTATTCACGTATCGCGGGTCGTTCGGATCGTCGGTTACGAACCAGGGTTTTCCGTCCCGCTGGTACATCCGTCGTTGCTCTTCGCCATTCAGGGGTCGGGCGCCGACCCGGCCGAATACGCCGATCTGGTTGCCGGATTCGTCCACGGCCCGGTCGCGGTCGAGTCCTTTCGAGACGGCCAAAACGTGTCCGCCATGGGGAACGCGGTACGTCGCCACCAGTTTGGGTGTGGGCCGGGGGCTGAAACCTTCGTTGCCGGGCGTGTTCGGACCGGTTAACTGAACCACCCGCAAGCCGTTCTTCCCATCGGCCACGTAGGCGAATTCGCTCGTGTAGGTGATGCCGAGTTTCACGTCGTGGGCGTCGCAGATTGTTCCGCCGGCGTTGAAGACCTGGTCGAGCTTCGGCTCTTCGGCCTTAGTGATATCAAGGATGACCAAACCCCGCGGCCCGGCGGCCACATAGGCATAGGTACGGGCGAGGTAGATGGAATGGCAGTCGGGTAGCCGGATCATCGACTTCGCCACCGGCTTCGCGTAGTCTGTCACGTCGAGGACTTTCACGCCTTCGTCGTCCACCACGTAGGCGTAACGGAACTGCACCTGCACCGCTTTCGGCTGTTTCAGGAACTCTTCCCCAATGACGGCGGTTACGACCGGTTCGGTGGGTTTGTCGATGTCGATCACAACCAGCCCCGCGTCGCAGCAGACGTAGGCGTAATGGCCGACGATCTGCACGAACTTCGCCCCGCGGAGCAACCCATCGGGATTGAACGTGAGCTCCCGTTTCAGGAAGTTGTTGACCGGGTTGCCGTCGATGGTGGTGGCCGCACCGATGAGGATGAGCCCCTCGCACGCGTCGGCGACGTAGAGGTAGCCGAAGAGCGAGTGGATCGGCCCTTCCTGATTTTCGGGGCGGTGGGTTCGCGTCGGGTCGACGGCCACGGTGGTCGGGGCAGCCACGTACCGGGCGTCGAGCGTCTTCGCGAAGAACTTCTGGCCCACCGGCGAGACCGGGGCGGTGGTGATTCGCTCGGCGAAGGCCTTGTTATCGACAAAGGCGATGTCGAAGACGCGGACGCCGTGGGTGCCGCACGCGGCGTAAAGGTATTCGCCCCGCTGCTGAACTTGAAGGACTTCGGAATCGGAGAACGGGCGCGAAATGTCCCGGCCCGGGTGCTCCTCGGCGTGTTTGAGCAGGCCGCCCGCGGCCGCGTGTTTCCGATACTCCTCCGGGTAGGCGGCCTTGTGCAGGTCGCTGCCGATCACCGCCTGCGGTTCCGATTGCTCCGTCACGGGCACTGCCAGCAACCCTTCCTCCCCGGCGGCAACGTAGCAGTATTTGCCGATCAGATTCAGGTAATTCGTTCCCTGCATCATCAGGGAGCCCATCCAGGCGTTGTTGTCGTTCGCCTGCGACAGATGGCAGTCGGTGCACTGCTTGGTTTCCCGTACCCCTTTCCCGCGGACGGTGTGCGGCACGTTCGTGCTGAACGCGGTACCGCCGAAGCCTTCGGCCGAAATCGTCTGCTGCTGGTAGTAGATCGATTCGCGGTTGGCGTTGTAGCTGCCCACGTGAATGGCACACGAACTCCGGGCCGGATTGATTTTGTTACCCGTCACCGTGCCGTCGCGGGCGAGCATGTACAAGTCGTCGCGCAGCGTCTGGAAGTTGTAGGCGGTGTAGTTCCGCGACACGGTCCCGTCGGCGTGCAGGTTCGGCGTCTTCAGGTTGGCCCGCTGCGGCAGGTGGCAGCCGATGCAACTCGGGTTCCACGACGAATGGCAGGCCATGCAGCTCATGTTGTCGTTCGTGTGGGCACACTTCCCGTCCTTCGGAACGTCGCCCCACTTCATCTGCCCGTTTTCCACCCGAACCGTTTTCGCCAGGGCGGCCTTCGGGTTGTATCGCGGGTTGGTCGGGTCGATCGCGTCCTTCGTCTGCACGACTTCCCAGCGGATGCCCTTCTCGACGGACGAATTCTGGAAGATCCGTTTCCGGCCGCCGCCGACGTCCTCGACCTCGAACCGAGGCAATCCATATGCGGTCCGCATCGTGCGGAGGTCCCGGCCACGGCCTTCGGCGGCGGACGTGTAGCTGGCGGGTCCGGAGGTGTGGAGTTTGGCGTATTCCGTGGTCGTGCCGTGGCAGTCGATGCAGGCGATTTCCGTCGCCGCTCTCACTTCCATTTGCAGCCGATCGTTGCCGTGGACGTCCTGCTGGAAGTGGCAATCGACGCAGTGCATCCCCTTTTCCAGGTGGATGTCCATAAGGTGAACCGGATGGCCCTTGCGGGTTTCGTTGAACTTGTCCTCGGCCTTCTTCGCCGCCTCGGCCGTCGGCTGGCCGGTCTTGTGAAACGCTTTCACCTTCTCCGTAAAGGCGGTTGCGGCCATGAGTTCTTTGGCCGTCGGCGGGCCGACCTTGTTGCCGAAATAGTCGAGCAGGTTGCCCTGCCGGTCCTTCTTGTAGACCGCCCGGAACACCCAGCCGTGGCTGTGGAAATCGGCGAACTGGGCCTGATTCATGTACGGGTTCAGCCCGATAATGTCGTTCAGAAATGCCGGGTCGCTGATGTTACCGCGGGCCGCGGATTCGTTCGGATTCGCCATCATCGACTGGATCAATTCGCTCGGCGTCGGGTTCTTGCCCTGCGGCGGGTACATCAATTTTGCTTCGGATTCTTCGTCCCACCACATGTAGCCGAGATACGAATTCATCACCGTCGTGCCGGGGTGTACGTGACAAACCATGCACTGGCTGGTAGGGATGGCGGTAGTGAATCGGTGTTCGATGGGGTGGCCCGGTTCACCTTTTGGAATGGTGGGATCGGAGTTGGAGGCACTGGTGAATCCGCGGTTGCCGTGGCCGGCGTATGGGCCGGAGTGGGTTCGGGACCGGTCGTTGGCATAGACGACGTGGCAAGCGGTGCACCCGCTGGAGCGATAGTCGCCCGGGTGATCGTTGGTGCCCAGGAAGTTTAGGGTGGGGTCGAAGAGCCGGGTTTTGTTGAGGGAGACGAAGACGGGGTCGGTGCGATTTTCGGTGCCGAGGCCTCGGGTCGAAAGCCGGGCCCGCGGCCGGCCGGGTTCTTCGGTCCGCTCTGGAATTCCGACCTCCGGCCGGAACCGGCCGCCCGGCTCGAAAATCCGCAGGATGTTCCCGGGCTGGCTCGACTCGAACCGCGGCAACGGATCGAGGTACGGCACTTCCCCGCGCTTCACCATCTGCTCTTCGTTCGGGGGCGGGTTCGACACCAACCTCAGCGGCGAACCGTTCATCGAATAGGCTTCGCCGAATTGCGACCGCTTGAACGGCACTGCGCCGTTGTTGTACGCGGCCGCACCCCAGAGCATGCACCCGGTGCTCATAATCTGCTTGCGGTTGGTCTGCACTTCTTTCGGGTGGCATGCCGCCGTACCACATCCGATATGAGCGATCCGAAAATCCCCCGGATTGACGAACCGGATAAACTCCGGCGATTCGTGGTTGAGCAGCGCGTAGCTGCGGACCGGGTTGGCACTGGTGGGCCAGAACTGGGGATATTTCGGGCAGACGTGGGCCTGTTCCTTGGTTGTGGCGGCCGCGTTCCCGCCGTGGCAGTCGGTGCAACCGAGTCGGACCGTGTCCATGAAGTGCGGGTCTTTGGCGCCCGTGTGGCAGACCAGACAGCCGGCACTCTTCGCGTCGGCCTGTTCTTTCGACTGTGCCAGCAGGTTGACTCCCACCAACTCCGACGGCAGCGGGAACGGGTCGTTCGGGTCGGACGCCCGGACGTCCGCCCGCGGGGGCGTGTCGTCCCCCGACGCGTTCCATACGACCGTGACCCCGGCATAGCAGCACGCGGCCAACACGTAAAACTTCCACGATCGCCGCGGCAGTGCGGACGCGTCCATGCGTCACCCGGGGTCCGGAGTGGTCCGACCAGAACTCGCGGTGTATAGCCGTCTTGGCAAACCTGTCAATCAAAAACCACTTTTCGGACTTCGTTCCCGGTTCGTTTTCCCTATCTTTGCATTTGTTATCTCGGCATTTTCCACGGCCACCACATCCTTGTAACCCTCCTGCCAATAAAGACTAACAACTTAAAAATGCCACGAAGAAGTGGTTCCCGGACACGGTTTTCAGGACCGCAAAGGGAAATTACCGCTTGATACGAAACAACTTGTGGACCGGACTCCTCGCCACAGACACAATAACCGGCATGAACCGAGTCGTTGTTGTCGGTGGGGGTTTTTGCGGGGTCACGACGGCCGTGAACTTGGCCCGGCTCACCGAATCCCCACTAACGGTCACCGTGGTCAATGCCCGGCACCCCCTCGGTCGGGGGGTCGCCTACGGCACGCTCCGGCCCGAGCACGTGACCAACGTCGTCGCCCGGAACATGTCGGCTCTCGCCGACCAGCCGGACCATTTCGTCGATTGGCTCCGCACCCGGTCCGATTTCGCCCACGTCCCGCTGGCAGAACTCCGCGAGGCATTCGTCCCCCGGCGGGTTTTCGGCGATTATCTGCAGTCACTTCTATTGTGGTATGCCAGCGCGTTCGCCGACGGACGGAAGGTGCGGATCGACCGGATACAAGCGGAAGCAGTGGATGTGGAACCGGCTGGCGAACGGGTGCGGGTCCTGCTGGCAGACGGGACGACGCTCGACGCCGACCGGGTTGTTCTGGCGACCGGCAACCCGCCCCCCGCGGACTTGCCCGGCCTCGCCATCGACCACCCTCAATACGTCCGCGACCCTTGGGGCGATTGGCCGAGCCGACTGCCCGACCCGGCTCAACCCGTCGCCCTCTTCGGCACCGGCCTGACGATGGTGGACGCTTACCTCACCCTCACCGCCCTCGGCTGGCTGGGAAAGGTGTTCGCCGTGTCGCGATCCGGGTTACTGCCCATGTCGCACTTCAAGGGGCCGGACTACCCCGGCTTCCCCGACGCCGACCCGACGACGCTGAGGCTCAATCAGGTCGTCACCCTGCTGGAGACCCATTGCAGGCAGTTGCAGAGTCGGGGCCTGAACCCCGCGATCCTTGTGGACAAGTTTCGGCCCCACACGCAGAAGGTGTGGCAGCATTTCAGCGTGCCGGAAAAACGACGATTCCTGACCGAATACCGGTCGCGGTGGGGTGCGGCCCGGCACCGGGTGCCGGAATTCGTCGCCGAGCGAATCGACGAAGGCGTTGCCAGCGGCCGACTCGAAGTGTTCGCCGGCGTGATCGCGTCGCTAACGCCAACCGACGCCGGGTTGACGGTGAGTGTGGACACGAGAACCGGTCGGCGCGACCTGGCCGTTGGTTTGGCGATCAACTGCACAGGCCCCGCCGAAGGCCCCGATACCTCGGGCCAACTCCTCTACCGCAACTTGCTGGTCCGGGGAATGGTAACGCCCGACGAGGTCGACCTTGGAGTGCGGGTTACCCCCGAATTCGAAGTCGTTGACCGGGCCGGCCGACGGTCGGCATGGTTGCGAGTGCTGGGACCGCCGCTGCGGGGAACGCTTTACGAAACCACGGCGGTTCCCGAGTTACGGGCACAAGCCTTCCGCGTGGCCGAAGGCATCGTAGCCGAACTGAAAGCCGCCCGCGCCGACGTTCGGGCCGTCGACCAAACGTTTGCGGACGTGGTGGAATACACAATCTGATGCGTACGTTTCCCGACCCTGCGTAGGCGAGGCCTCGTACTCCCGTCATTCAAACAGAACGTTTCGTGCGGCGTGGGTGATGGCGACGACGGCTGGGTGTTTGAGTTTCCGCTCCACGGAAATGGCGTAGAACTGCTCCCGGATCGGACTGACGGGACCGATGAGTTGCACGCGGAACTGTTTTTGCGTTTCGCGGGCGACGGCCGTGCGAACCGCAAAAATCCCCGCCCCTTCCCGACCGAACTCTTTGAGTAAACCGGGGTCCGAAAACTCCCCCCGCACCACGGGGCGGACCTCGACTTCGTTGAACCATTGTTCCAGAGATCGGCGGAGGGCGGTATTTTCCGCCGGGAGCAGGAACGGCGCCCCGTGCAGCGATTTCGGAAACCCGCGACGGTATTTTGCGACCAGGTCGGCCGTACCGTACAACGACACGCCGCACTCGCCGAGCAGGTGATTGAACGCCCGGACTTTGGTGTTCGGGGTGACCACGGTATCGGAGAGGACGACGTCGAGGGCGTTCACCGCCAGCCGCGAAACGAGGTAATCGAACTTTCCCTGGTCGCAATCGATAAGGATGAATTCCGGCATTTGCAGGGCCGGCTGCAGCAGTCGAAAAGCGATTTGCTTCGGCAGAGTGTCCACGACGCCGACGTAAAGTTTCAAGGATCCGGTCGGCGGCCGACCCGCCAGCGACTGCTGGAGGTCGCGACCCAGGGAAAATATTTCATCCGCATAGCGGAAAACGACACGACCCGTATCGGTCAACACTAACGAGCGGCCCGAACGGTCGAAGAGTTTGGCACCCAACGCCCGCTCAAACGTCCGCAACTGACCGCTGATGGTCGGTTGCGTGAGGTCCAATTTCACGCACGCCTTGGCGATCGTCCCTTCCCGGGCCACGGTCCAGAAGTAGAGCAGGTGATGGTAATTCAGCCATTTCATTGGACGGTCAATCTATCGTAATTATCGATGTTTCGATACAGAAAAATCGATTTTATCGAACCGATCATCGCAGATATGATTCCATTGTCAAGGCGGGAAAGGGGATTTGAAGGATTCGATTCCCGAAAGGAGTTCGCGATGTTCGTTTCGAGCAAGAACCCCGGGTCGCTGTTTTGGATCGACGACAACCACAGCCGTAACGACGGAAACGCGAACGCTCGGGATGTTCGGCTCGGTACGGTCGCTTTGGCCCGTATTCCCGTTGTCCGAGGCGAAACCCCGAGTCGGACGGGAAAACCTGCCGTCCGGCCTGCGGGGACGGAAACGGGGGGCAAAACGATGAAATATATCATCAAGGGCCACGGGTCCGGATACACCCAAAAAGTTCGGGATTACGTCGAACGGAGGCTGCAATTCGCATTGAGCCGATTCGACGGAGCGATTCGACGGGTTCGAGCCGACGTGACCGAAGCTCCGGCGGATCGACCGGGCGGAGACTACCGGTTCCGGGTTGTCGTCGAGTTCGTTCCGGCAGGCCGGGTTAGCCTGGAAGATTCGGATGGGGATTTTTATCCACTCGCCGATCGCGTCGTGGGGTGGACCGAGTCGGCGGTCCGGGAGGAACTCGACCGCCGGCGGATCGGTCGGCCCGGTCCGCCGGTCCATGCCGCGACGATGGTGCCTCCCGACGGGCGGTTGGAATAATCGGATTGGGAACCCGTACGGTTCGTCCCTTTCGAAGACCACATTGAACGAATATCGCCCGGATCAGGAGGGATTAGACGTGGTTACGAGCACTCTCGTGTTGCCGAAGTTTGTGGAGCAGCCCATCCCGACGACGAACTTGGAATCGCGCGTGCGGGCCGACTTGAACGGTCGGGTGAAGAACTTTCGGCTGCAGCGTTTCAACCGCGGCCTGATCCTCCGCGGCCGCACACGATGTTTCTACGACAAGCAGATCGCCCTTCATGTGGTCATGATGCACACGAGTCTGCCGATCTTCGCGAACGAAATTCGGGTGGATGAAGTGAATTTTTGCACGAGGAGGACATGAAATGTTGTGTCCCGCGTGCCAGACGGAATTAGTGCCGGTGGATCGGCAGGGAGTTGAAATCGACCTCTGCCCGCGGTGTCGCGGCGTCTGGGTGACCCGCAAGGAACTGGACCGCGTTCTGACGCATCCGAGTCCGTTCGACGTGGATTGGGACGCGGTCGAGGGCGACTCCCGGTCTCAATCGCGGCGGGTGCCGCCCGCGTCGAAGCGTGAGAGTGAATCGGGCGGAAACCGCGTCAATCAATACTGGTCGCGCCTGTTTTCGACAAACGGTCAGGCGGAATAGCAACCATGTCGCAAAGGAGCCATGTTATGTCAGCCGTCCTCCACGAGATCGCGGACGGGAAAGTCCTGGAGATCACTCTCGGCGACAAATTGTTGAGGAAGGATTACAGGAAATTCGCACCCATCGTGAATCGGTTGGTGAGAAAACATCACAAAATCCGGATGCTCATCCTGATGCACGATTTCCACGGTTGGAGCATGGGAGCACTGTGGGAGGACATCAAATTCGATTGGAAACATTTCGACCACATCGAGCGGTTGGCCTTCGTCGGCGAGAAGAAATGGGAAAGCGGCATGGCCTTGCTTTGCCGCATCTTCACCACGGCCAAAATTCGGGACTTCAACACGTTTCATGCCGATGAAGCCCGGAATTGGGTGATGGAAGGAGTGGCGGAACCACAACTGGCGGGTTAAACGACGCGGAGCGGCCGTCTGGCTGTCGGAGCGAGACGGATGGGCAATTCCGGTCGAACTCTTTCGTTGAAAAGGAGATTTGTGATGAGACGTGCACTCTTGTTGACGGCAGTTACCGGCCTTGCCGTGTGTTGCGCGGTACGTGCGTACGATACCCCGACCAAAAAAAACGCGCCGGTTACGGCGAATAATTCCGGAATGAAGCAGGCGTATCTGGGGATCGACGTCGCGCCGATGCCGACGGCACTATGGAGCCAGATGCCGGGAATCATTCCCAAAGGGGAAGGCATTGTTGTGGGTTTCGTGACCAAGAATTCGCCGGCCGATAAAGCCGGCTGGAAGCCCGACGACGTTCTTCTGCAGTTCAACAATCAGAAGATCTATTCCCCGGAACAATTAATCAAACTGGTCCGGGCAACCAAGCCGGGAACGGAAATCGCCGTGAGCCTCGTCCGGGGGGGTAAGGCTGTGGCCTCGAAAATCAAAGTGGGAGAGCATCAAGCCCTTGCCACTTCGGAAGAGCCATTCGGATTCCGCCTGGTGCCCGACGATAAGCTCATGGGAATGTTCGACAACACCATGCGGCAAATGAAACAGAACGACGAATCGGCGTGGGAGTCGTTCGACGCGATCCAGTTGTCCCGCGTGGACGCGAACCACTGGAAGGCAGAAGTGAAATTCCGTAACAAAGACGGCAAGATTACGGATAAGAAGTTCCAGGGGACGCGCGACGACATTCGCAAAGACGTCAAGGCTGAAAAGTCGCTCCCGGCGAACGAGCGCGAGCAATTGCTGCGGGTATTCGACGTGGACGAGCCGGTGTTCGAGTTTCACTTCCCGTGGTTCGACCAGAAGGGGCCGGGCCGGCCGGCAGATCACCCCAAAACGTCTTCGAAGAAGTCCTGATTCGATCAACCAGTTCGGTTGATTGCGAGCGGGTGCCGTGCACGAGTACGGCACCCTTTTTTTCGTATCGGAGATCATCTCCGCCATTCGTCGATCAGGCTTGCCACAAGAGCCGTCCACCCGGTTTGGTGCGACGCACCGAGACCGGCGCCGGTGTCGCCGTGAAAGTATTCGTAGAACAGGATGTGGTTTTTCCAGTGAGGGTCGGTGTCGAATTTGGCGCGGCGGCCGTTGACGGGCCGGCGGCCCTCGGAGTCGAGTGAAAAGATTCCGATCATCCGGTCGGCGAGGGATTTCGCCACTTCACCGAACGTCGTCTCCCCGCCGTCGTGCGTCGCGGCAGGGAACGTGTATTCCTGCCCGAACCCTTTCGCCAGTTTTCGTAACGATTCGATCATCAAAAACGCGGCCGGAAACCAGACCGGGCCCCGCCAGTTCGAGTTGCCGCCTTTCAGAATCGTGACCGCTTCCGCCGGCTCGTAACCGACGGTCGCCCCGTCGAAACGGAAGGGGTGCTCTTCGTGGGCTTTCGACAGGCTCCGCAAACCGAACGGTCCGTGGAACTCGGCCGCGTCGGCCACTCGTGCGAGGACCCGCCGCATTTGGGCTTCGGTCATGGCCTTCAACACCCGCACCGTTTCGCCGTGCCGGTCGAGCGTGGTAATGCAGCGGTCGGTTAGGTTTTTCCGGTTCGCCATCACCCATTCGACGTTCGAGCGGAACAGGGGGAACTTGTCCAGCCACTTTTCTTCGAGCCGTTCGACGGCGAAGAGTGGGATGAGGCCGACGAGCGAGCGAACGCGGAACTGTTCGAACCCGGGGCCGGGGAGGTCGAGGACGTCGTAATAGAACCCGTCGTCCTCGTTCCAGAGGGTGACGCCGTCGTCGTCCACGCGGTTGAGGGCGGCGCCGATGTAGGCGAAGTGTTCGAAGAATTTGACGGCGAGGCCGAGGTAGGCCTGGTTGTCGATGGCGAGTTCGAGGGCGATCCGCATCAGGTTCAGGCAGTACATCCCCATCCAGCCGGTGGCGTCGGACTGAAGGAGTCTGGCCCCGCCGGGCAACGGTCGACTGCGGTCGTAAACGGTTACGTTATCGAGGCCGAGGAATCCGCCTTCGAACACGTTGTTCCCGCCCGGGTCCACTTTGTTCACCCACCAGGCGAAATTCATGAGTAGTTTGTGGAAGCACTTTTCGAGGAACTCGCGATCGGCCGTGCCGGACCGGATGCGGTCCATGTTGTAAACCCGCCATACGGCCCACGCCTGCACCGGCGGGTTCAGGTCGGAAAATTCCCATTCGTATGCCGGGATCTGTCCGTTCGGGTGCTGGAACTGTTCGAACATCAACACCCAGAGTTGCTCCTTCGCAAATTCGGGGTCGATGACAGCGAGCGGCACCGCATGGAACGCCTGATCCCACGCGGCGAACCAGGGGTATTCCCACTTGTCCGGCATCGACAGGATGCGCATCGAGTTCAAGTGCTGCCAGTGCTGGTTGCGAATCGTCCGGTGCTCCGGCGGCGGCGGAGCGTCCGGGTTGTCGCCGTCCTGCCACTGGGCCACGTCGAACAAGTAACTCTGCTTCGTCCACAACAGGCCGGCGAAGGCTTTGCGTTGAACCATCGCCTCGTCGTCGCTAGCCTTCGGCGGTCGCACGGCCGCATAAAACTCATCCGCCTCCGCCTTACGTTTGTCGACAATTCCACCCACGTCGGCCAGCGGGTCGGCCATCGCCCGGTCGGTCAATCGGAAATGGAAAACGACCGAGTCGCCGGGTGGAACCGTCGATTCGTAATGGACGCACGCCTTCGTGCCGACCATGTCCGGATTGACGCACGCCTCGCCCCCGATGACGTGCCGGTGAAACGCATCCTTGACGTATCGACTTTTGTTGCGGACCCCGTAAAGCCGCTCGTCGTTCGATTCGTTGTCCGTGAAGAGCGGCCTGCCGCCCGACGGACCGTACCAGTACCGCTTCCCCAGCCGATACGGAAAGAGGATGTTTCGCAGCGGCTCCGAATCGGCCTCGTCCGCGACGAAGCCAATCGCGGCTCCGGACTCGAGCGAGATCCGCGGTGATGGTGTCGGTGATTTTCCCCAGGACCACCGGTTCCGAAACCACAGGTGCGGCAGAACGTGGACCGCCGCCGGCACGGGACCGCGGTTCCAGACTTTCACCCGCATCGCCACGTCTTCGGGCGAGGCTTTCGCGTACTCAATTTCGACATCGAAATACCGGTCGTCGTCGAAAATGCCGGTGTCGAGAAGTTCGAACTCCGGGTCGTGCGAATTCCGGCGGCGATTCTCGTCCAGAAGCCAACGGTAAGGGAACGCGGCCTGGGGGTATTTGTAAAGCAGTTTTTGATACGAGTGTGTCGGCGTCGCATCTTCGTGAAAGTAATACTCTTTCACGTCTTCGCCGTGGTTCGCTTCCCACGGGTTCAGACCGAAGTAGCGTTCTTTCAGGATTGGATCCCGACCGTTCCATAACGCCATGGCGAAGCAGAGGAGCTGGTATCGATCGCAGAAACCGGCGATGCCGTCTTCGCCCCAGCGGTACGCCTTCGACCTGGCCATGTCGTGCGTCAGGAAGTTCCAGGCGTTGCCGTCGGCACTGTAGTCTTCGCGGACGGTGCCCCAGGCCCGGTCGGCGAGGTACGGCCCCCAGC
Source organism: Fimbriiglobus sp. (assembly GCA_036493815.1). GTDB lineage: Bacteria > Planctomycetota > Planctomycetia > Gemmatales > Gemmataceae > DASXPC01. Next base: position 20,418 of record DASXPC010000160.1, read on the forward strand.
GACGCCAGGGGTGATGGCCGAGGCGGTCTTCAAGAAGTCGGGCGTCTTCCGCGGTATGGGAGGGCATTCCGCCACGATATCCGGACGGACGCGTGGCAAGTATGGTTCGCCGGCCTTCCGGACCGATATCCCACCTAGCCCAGGCGTTAAAGCCCGAGCATTCGGGAATTTAGTTCGATGGGGCATTGTCACGGAAAGTTTTCGGACGAAACGGCGGGTCGGTTACCTTGGCGGGTCGGTGTGGTATTTCGTTTGGAAGGGGCGTTGATGGGCACGGTCGGGCCCGAATCCGAGGAAAATACGACCGGGGTATTTTCCGAAGCCGACGTAGTCCCAGCCAAAAGTGCCGGGGTTCGGCACGATGGCGGTCCCCGGTGTGGCGCGAAGTCGATTGCCCCCGATGTATCCGCCGGTTTCGTTCACGGAAACGCTCGGGGCGGCGTACCGGGTGGAACCGGCGGTGCCGGCCCGTTCGTGGGTGTGTTCACGGACGAAAAAGTGGCCGAAGGTCCGGGCGGCGAAGGGTTCGTCCCCGGCCGAGGCCGAGCCGGTCGCCAAAAGTCCCATTCCAAGAATTAAGACGGTACGCACGGCAAATCCTCCCCGTCTCGTGCGTATCGACCGACGTGCGATCCCGGTTGAACGGTTTTGCGATCCAGAACAATCCACGGCCCGCGCACCCCCGCACCGTCGTACTATCCTTCCGGATTGCGGTTATTTTTCTGGTAGGGCAACCGGACGCCGTTGAACGTGAATTGGTCCACCATGAGGTAAGTGGGGGGTTGGAAGAACTGGCCGGCGGCACCGGTGACGACGTCGTCCTGGTCGACGCCGTCGCCCGAAACGCCGAGGCCACCGATGAGGTTCGCACCGCGGTAGAGCGGGGCGCTGCCGGGGAAGAAGACGATGCCGTTTTGCCGGGTCGACGGGTTGGGGTCGTGGAAGTTTGTGCCGGGGTTGAACGCATCGCGGCCGAGCACGCTCTGGTACGCCGATGCCGGCAAGCGAGGGCCGACTTGCAGACCGGTGAAGGGGTCGGTGCCCGGGTCGTCGTTGAGCTGGGAGAACGGGCCGGGGGGTGCCCCGTCGATCCCTTCAGGAAACCGGGGCTCGGAAAGGTATCGGAAGGTGCGGTTCGTGAAGGCGACCCCGGCAGGGATGCCGAACACCTGATCCAGCGGATTCAGTTTGGTCGGGTCGGCGAAGTAGGCCACGTTTCGCGCCTTGGCCACCGCGACGTCGATCGAGAAGATCGTGGCGTCCGGCATCCGGTAAAGTCCCAGAACTTCCCCGGTCTTGTCGGTCACCGCGAACACCATCTTCGCCCGCTCGCCGATGCCGAGGCGAATGGCGGCCCGGGTCTGGTTCGCCTGGTTGATGGCGTTATTTATGATTTGCGTCACTTCGGTTGCCGAAATCCCCACGCCGTCGTGCGGAACCACCAGCCAGCCGTCCGGGGACCGCACGCCGTCCCGCAAAGTAACCGGGTCGTTGGCGACGCCGTCATTGTTGGCGTCCGCGTCAACAACTTGGTCCGTCCCGTCGTTCGGGTTGCCAGCCCCGAAGAGATTGGTTTCGACTTCCCGTCGGATGAAATCGACACCTTCCTCCCGGCCGCCCGGGCCGAACACGTCGAGTTGAATTCCGACCAGGTCGATGCGGCCCGGGTCCGTAAGGGGGATGCCGAAACCGGCAGGCAGGGCGACGCCTCCGAGCGTGCCGACGGGGAGGACTCCGTTGACCCCGCCGACGGCCGCCAGTGCGATGAACTCGGCTTCCAGCGTCCGGTCCGGCTTGGTCGGATCGAAGGTCGAACTGTTGGAGGAGTTTTCTTCCGTGGCATACCCGGTTTTCCCGGGGAAGAAGACGCCGATCCCCCCGACGACTTGCCCGAATTTGTAAATCGGAATTCCGCCTGGCAGGGTGCCGATACCCCGCGACTGGGCGATCGGAATTCCGTTGGCCGTGCGCGGGGAGACGCCAGATTCGGAACCGTAGGAATCGGGCGGAAATAGGCTCTGTCCCGGAGGAACATAGGTCGGGTCGATGTCGAACCGCTGGTCGAGCAGAACGTCGTCGGGCGTGCCGATGATCCCGTCCGGTCCGGTCGCGTAAGACCCGTCCCGGTTCGTGTATTCGATGCCGAACAGGTCGACTTGCGGGGTCAGGGCAATGCCGGGAGGGAAGTGACCGGCAATGTTCACGTTGGCCACGAAGCCGGGGCCGCGATCGGTGGAGTTCGGATCGGGGATGTTCGGGTTCGAATCGACTTCTCGTTGGGTGATCGGAGTTTGACTGATAAATCCGACGGTCCGGGAGGTGAGCGGGGCCTGGTTGCTGGCGAAGAATGCGCCGGTGCGGGCCTCGGCCACGGCACCGTCGATGGCGAACGCGAGCTTGGCGGGGTCGCCGGTGATGGCGGGGTCGACGCCGCTTTCGACCCGGACGCCGAGGATTCGGCCGTTGCGATCGACGACGGCAAAGATACCGTCGTTGCTCGCCGACGCGGCCGCCGCCCGGGATAGCAACGCCTCGACTTCGTTCACGCCCTGGGGGTCGCTCGTCAAAATGACTTGTTGCGGGGCTCCGGGCAGATCGGGATTCGGCAAGAGGGCATCGCGTGCTACCCGGTCGGCCGGGTTTGCAACGTACGGATCGGTTGGTTGTAGTCGCTCGATGAGGTTTTCGCCCGCGCCGCCGTCGAAGCTGTCCTGGGCCGCACCGCCCACGAGTACATCCCGGTCCGCTCCGCCCTGCAAGGTGGCGTTCCCACCGCCGGCTTTTAGCTTGGAGGGGTCCGATCCTCCGGTGAGCGTCGCCGGCTGAGTTACGTCCGGTTCGACGCGAAGGACGTCGTTGCCGCCGTTGCCGTTGACCGTCACGCTGGTGACGGAAGCGGAATCGAATCGTCCGACGGTCTCCCCTTTGTTCGACACGACGAGGTCGGTCCCGTCCAGATAGATGTCGATCCAATTATTGGCGGCGTCACCGGTTACGGAAAGAACGCCGGCCGCAAGGGCAGCCGTCACGCTCGGCAGATTTCGCGGCTCGAGCCGATGGAGTTCCACCCAGGTTCGCCGTCGCATGGACATGTGAGGCACCTCGACGGCCGAAAAAGGAAACCGCGCAATCCTTTCCTTCGGCAATCTCATGGGCCCGAATCGACGGAATTGGGGTGAATTATTGAAGTCTCGTCAGAATGCGAAGACTTTCACCGACTCCTACATCCGGCATAATCCTTAAGGTTTAACCAGTTCATGGACGATAACTCCCCAGACGTACGGACCTGCGCCCGGGGAGGATGCGGTGGGGCGAAGCCATCCCATACACGCGTTTTCGCCCGGCTTCGTTCTGGCCGCGATCACGGCCATGTTTTTGGCCAGTGCAAGCCAAGCCCAAGTCCCGTACCTGCCCGGACCGCGCCTGCCCGCCCCGGGCGTCCTGCTTCCACACCTGACATCCCAAGCAATCCTGGCCAAGCCGAGCGGGAAACGGACCACGGTTTCAATCGGACCACGTCTTGATACACCCGGTATTGAATTGCCCGATCTGACGGCAACGCGAATCGTAGCCGTTTCCGCGGTCGAGCTGCCTCCGTCTAATCGAACTCACTTACCGAAACCGCAGACCGACGCTTCGGTAATCCCGGCGCGTCTGCCTGCCCCGGGGGTCCTGCGGCCTCACGTTTCCTCGCGGGCAACCCAGGCCACGCCGAGCGTGGAACTGGCCACGGTCTCACTCGGACCGCGTCTGGCCACGCCCGGAATCCAATTGCCCGATTTGACGGCGACGCGAATCGTAACCGTTTCCGCAAACGAAACGCCTCCGCCGTATCGGCCACTCGATCGCGAACTCGTGCCGAAACCGCCGGCCGCGGCTCCGGTAATCCCGGTCGGGGCGGCGCCCGTTCCCGTCTCGGCCGACCTACCCCCACTCGGGTTCACCGGGCCAACACGGATCGCCCCGCGGTCGGGTTCGAATGACGAATACCAAACCAACGAAGACCGTTGGCGGCTCGGATTCCCCGAATGGGACCGGTACGGGAAAGGCCATCCGTGGGTGTTCGATTACCCGTACGTGCTCGGCGCCAAATGGGACCCGTACAACCAGAACGTGCTCAAAGGGGATTTTCCGATCTACGGGCAGAATACGTTTCTCGATTTGACGGGTTCGACGACGGCGGTGTTCGAAGGGCGTCAGGTTCCGACGGCGACGACACCCTTCGAAAGCACGGCCCGACCGGGTCAGACCGAATTTTTCGGCCGACCGAACCAGTTCAGCTATTCCCAACTGATCACCCTCTCCGCCGACCTGTTTCACGGCGACGCGGCATTCAAACCGGTCGACTGGCGGATCAAGCTCACCCCCGCGTTCGACGTGAACTACCTCGCTGCGGACGAATTGGCGGTCGTCAGCCCGGACGTGCGGGCCGGCACGACCCGTGGTCGAACCTGGACCACCCTGCAGGAATGGTTCGGCGAATACAAACTCTTCGATTACAGCCCGGAATACGATTTCGTCTCGGTCCGCGTCGGGTCGCAGCCGTTTACCAGCGACTTCCGCGGGTTTATCTTCAGCGACACCAACCGCGGCGTCCGCCTCTTCGGCACGGCCAACGGAAATCAAGACCAGTTCAACCTCGCGTATTTCCGGCAACAGGAAAAAGACACCAACAGCGGGCTGAACACGTTCGAAGACCGGAACCAGAACATCGTCATTGCGAACTGGTACCATCAGGACTTCGTCGTCCCCGGGTACACGATTCAAGGCAGCATCCATTACAACAACGACGGGCCGGATACGCTGTACGACAAGAACGGGTTTTTGGTCCGCCCGGATCCGGCGGGGGTGTTCCAACCACACCGGGTCGAAGCGGCGTACGTCGGCTTCGCCGGGGACGGGCACATCGGGCGGTATAACATTTCTCACGCGTTCTACTGGGCCCTCGGCCGGGACAGCATGAACCCGATCGCCGGGCAACCGCAGTCGATTTCCGCCCAAATGGCCGCCCTCGAACTCTCCTACGACCGCGATTACGTCCGCTTCCGGGCGTCTGGCTTTTGGGCTTCCGGCGACGGGAACGTCAACAACGGCAAGGCTACCGGCTTCGACGGCATTATTGACAACACTAACTTCGCCGGCGAAACCAGCTTCTGGAACCGCCAGTCGATCGGCCTATTCGGCGTCAACCTCGTCCAGCGGAACAGCCTGTTCGCCGACTTGCGGTCGAGCAAACTGCAGGGCCAGAGCAATTTCGTGAACCCCGGCCTCTGGCTCGTGAACCTCGGCGTCGACGTCGACGTGACGCCCCGGTTCCGGGTCGTCAACAACGTCAACTTCCTCTGGTTCGACAAGACGAACGCGCTCGAACAATTCGTGTATCAGAGCAACATCAGCCGCGACATCGGGGCAGATTTGAGTACGGCCGTCGAATACCGGCCGGTTCTGAACAACAACGTCATCATCACCGGCGGCGTTTCCACCCTCCTGCCCACCGGCGGGTTCCGCGACCTGTACGACAAACTCACCGGTAAGGCCGGCCCATTGGTCGCCGGGTTCCTGGAAATAACCCTCACGTTCTAAACGAACATCGCCAAGCCGGCCCGCAGCATATTGGGCGGCCCCGCCTCAACGCCTTACCACCAGACCATGAGCAGGCCCACCCACACCGCTTTGCAGGCGACGTGGAGGAATTGATCGACGTGGATGCCGAAGAGCCGGGCACATTTGGCGTAGTCGATGATCCAATGGACGACGGCTTCGGCGATGCCGAAACCGACGGCCACGTGCTGCTCGTACCCGTAGGCCCGAACAACGGCGGCAACGATTCCTCCGTGAAGAAGTGTGTGGGAGGTGAGCCAGTAATACCACGGGACGCCGACGGCCGCGGGGTGGGAGGATTTCCGGCACTTGCATGCCGCCATCGCGTCCCCTTGCAGGGCGAAATCCGCCAAGGCATGGCCGGCGAGCAGGTAGAAGAACATGGGGACGATCCGCGTGTGACGGTCGCTTGTCACCGGCCGCATCCTATCGGCTCGGCGGGCACGGGACAACCGGCCGGGCGGGTCGTTACTTCACTTCCAACCCGATGACCCCGTCCCAATCAACCGGGGGCGTCCCGTCGTAACAGGCCATGTGTTCGAGCAGTATTTTCCCTACCGGGTCTCGGGCGAATTGCACGGAGAGTCGTTGCTTCGCCTGGTCCCATTCGCCGGCGAGAAACAGGGCGACCGCTTCTTCCCAAACGCGGAGAGTCTTTTCGGTGAATTTCGCCGAGAGGTCGTCCGCGGGCGGCAGTAGTTCGCTCACCCGCGTGTCGGCCGTCATGCCGACCGGGCGGAACCGGGCCAGTGTCCGGGTCCGCCAGGCAACCCGACCCGAAGGGGTGGCGTTGAGTGCCTCGGCCGCCGCCTGATCCACCAGAATGTGCGTGCCCAGTTGTTTCGTCAGCGATTCGAGCCGGGAGGCGAGGTTGGCGACGGGGCCGAACACGTCCACCTTGGCCAGGTCGCGGGCGCCGAGCCGGCCGACCACCGCCTTTCCGTGTGCGATTCCGATCCCGCACCCGAACGCGTGCAACCAACTCTCACGGTGGTCGAAAAGTTCCCGGATACGCAGTGCGGTGCGGGCGGCCCGTGAAACCTGATCCGCCTGCTCGTCCGGCCAGCCCCAGAACGCCATCACCGCGTCCCCCTGAAACCCGGCCACGATCCCGTCTTCGTCGGTTATCGTTCGTGTGATGTCGTCGAGGGCCTTGGCCACGGTGTGCCAAGTCTGCTCCAACACCCCTTCCCCGTCCTCGGCCACGCGGCTCGATCCCCGCAAGTCACAAAACAGAACCGTCACCGGGGCGACCCGTGGCTGGAGTTTCGCTTCCAGAACCTTCGGTTCGGATTTCGCCCGCACCCGTTTGGGAAGAAATCGCCCGTAGGTGGAAAGCAGTTCCTGGAACTGGTGCGAGCGGCGGGTCGATTCGATCAGGCTCGCAAACAGCTCGATCACTTTCTGATAGTCCCGCAATTCCGGGTCGTTCAGCAGGTTTTCGGTCGCATGCGGGTCGCGGGGGAGAATGCCGTCCGCGTAGACGCCCTGCCCCGAGCCGTCGTCGAGTGGCGTGCAGACCGCCCAGGGTATTCCGGTCGTCGCGTTGAAACGGACCGTCATCTGCGTGCTGTCTTCGAGACCCTTGGCCCAGACGTGGAGGACGCTCCGCCGCTGCTGGAGGAGGGCTTTCTCCACAAGTTTGCGGGCGGGCCGGAATGGGGCCTGGTTGAACAGGCGGGTCGATTGAGCCGGGTAGATGACCGACACCGGCCGGCTCGACTTAATGTCGGCCCGCGGTTCCACAATGGCCGTCGCCATGGCCGAAGGGAGGGCCTGCAAAAGGATTCCCATCATCTGTTCCAGCAGTGTCACCTCGTCCGTCGCATACCGAAGGGCGTCGGGCAGCTTTTCCAACGCGGCGAGCGTCTGGGCGGGGTTGTAATACCCGACTTCCTTCAGTTCCCCCCGGCTGAACTGCAACTCGGCGGGCACCGTCCGTTCGAGCCCGTTGCGACCCGATCCGTCCTCGTCTCGGCTGTCTTTAAATGTGAACGTCGTGCCCCCGATGACAAACGACTCCCCGGGGACGAGGGAAAACTTCTTCGCTTTTTTCGACAGGAAATAGATCGGATTCGTCGGCGGCGGGTCCCGTTCTTCGACGTGGAGCTTGGTGCCGTCCCACGTCACGGTGGCGTGCAGGCCCGAAATCAGGGCATCGTCCTTCATCGCCCAGTCGGCGAGTTCGGGCAGCCGGCCGATCTTGATGGGTTGGTCCCGGGGCAAATCGTTCAGCCACGACTTGTTCACCCCCGTTTTTTTATTTTCGTACGCCGCATGCAACTCGGCCATGTCGCCCGACCTCCTCCGTAGATTCGAGTATAAGGTCTGCCGGTCGGTCCCGCAATCCGCGGCGGTGGAGCGGTGGGCGATCGAACCGTGTTCCCGCGCGGTACAATTGCCCGAAAGAAGGGAGGCCGGCATGCCGAGCGACGAACCGATTCGGACCATCGGGACGGGAACCGTCGTCGGCACGACACCGCACCCTGGCCCCGGAACCGTTGTCGATTCCCCATCCCCCCCATTGCCCGGCTTTGCACCGGTATCGCCGAATACACAAATCCAGGACGACCGCCCGGGCAAACCGCTTTGCGTATTGCCGGAGGCGATCGATCGGTACGCGTTGCAGTCCGAAATCGGCCGGGGAGGGATGGGGGCGGTCTACTTTGCCCGTGATACCCGGTTGCACCGGGACGTCGCAGTGAAAGTGCTCCACGACCGTTACACCGCCGGGGGGGTGGCCGCGGCCCGGTTCATCGAGGAAGCCCGTATCACCGGGCAACTACAGCACCCCGGGATTCCGCCGGTGCACGACCTGGGAACGCTCCCGGACGGCCGGCCGTTCATGGCAATGAAATTGATTCGCGGCCGGACGTTGGCCGCCCGGCTGGCCGCCGCCGACCGCCCCGATTTCACCCGCCTCATTACGTACTTCGAGAAAATCTGCGAAACCGTCGCTTACGCACACGAAAAGCACGTCATCCACCGCGACCTGAAGCCGGCCAACGTGATGGTCGGGGCGTTCGGCGAAGTGCAGGTGATGGACTGGGGTTTGGCGAAAGTGATCGCGGACCCGAACGCCGACCCCGACCAACCCGCCGCGGCGAATCGGGAAGAATCGGAGCATGCGAGTGACCCGATCTTGTCCGAGCGTGATCCGGAATCGCACACGCTGGCCGGGTCGGCAATGGGCACCCTGGCGTACATGCCACCGGAACAAGCCAAAGGAGAGATTGACCGGATCAACGCCCGGGCGGACGTGTTCTGCCTGGGGGGCATTCTGTGCGAGATGCTCACCGGCACCGCGCCGTATGCCGGCACCGCGACGGAACTCCGGGCCAAAGCGACGCTCGGCCACCTGAGCGACGCATACGCCCGGCTCGATGCGTGTGGGGCCGACGCCGAGTTGATCGCACTGGCCAAGTGGTGCCTGTCGTCCGACCCGTTGGACCGGCCGGCCGACGCCACGGCCGTCGCCGCTGCGATGACCGCCTACCGCGACGGGCTCGACGCCCGGCTCCGGAAGGCCGAGGTCGATCGGGCCAAGGCGGAGACGCAAGCGGCCGAGAGCCGAAAACGCGCCCGCCTCCGGCTGGTCCTGGCCGGCCTCGGACTCGTCTTCGTCGTCGTCTTCACCATTTATAACCTCAGACTGAGCAAGGCCAACAACGACACCAAAAACGCCAACGATGAAGCGAGCCGGGCCAACGACGCCGCCCGCCGGGCCAACCAGGCAGCCAAGGACAACAACGCCCTCACCGAAGACGCGATCGATCAGTTCGTCGCAGGGCTCGGAGAAAACGACAAGCTGAAGAAGTACGACGACCTCCGCGAGGTCCGGCGGAAGCTGCTCGAGACCGCGGTGGACTTCAACAAGAAACTTCTCGCCCGCGGCGGCGACGAACCCCGCCTGCGGTACAAACGGGGCGAAGTCCACAACACGCTCGGGTTGCTGTACACGGAACTCGAAAACCCGGACCAGTCGGAGGCCGAATTCCAATCCGCCCGCACGATCTTCGACGCGATTTACGAAGCCCAGCCGAACGACGATGCGGCCCTCGCCGGCCTTGCCTCGGCAACGAACCGGTTGGGGAACACGCACGAGCGGATTGCCGAACTGGCCCGGGACCGAGACCCGGAACGGGCGAAGAACGAGCAGGCGAAAGCCGCGTCGGCGTACGACGAAGCCATTCGTTTGCGCCAAATTCTGGTCGACCGGAGCAAAGCGGACGAACATCGGATCGACCTGGCCACGAGTCTCAGTAACCTGGCCGGCCTCTGCTCCGCCCATCCGAAACTGGCGAAGGGCCGGCCCGACCCGGCCGCGTCGTTCCGCAAGGCCGAAGCCCTGCTCCTTCCGATCGTGAACGGTCCGAACCCGCCGCTGCAAGCCGAGCGGCAGTTCGCGAAACTCGAAACGAATTTTGCAACGTACCTCTTCGTCCACAACGACCCCACTTTTCCCCAGGTCCTAACGACCGCAAAAGGGGCGTTCGAGCGGATCGTCCACCGGTACCCGGATAGCGACGACCTGCGGTTCGAATACGTCATTTTCGCCGACAAAGTGGGACAGATGTGGTTCGTGAAGGATAAGTTCGACGAGGCGGAAACGTGGCTGGCACTCGCCGCAAAACAGTGCGGCGGGATCGTCGCCGACCATCCCGGCGTCGTCCGGTACCGGATTCAATACGTGGACACGCTCCTGCGTCAGGCCGTGTCGGGATACAACTCCCAAAAGCAGACGCCGGAGCAATTCCTTCCGTTGTTTCGCGCGGCAATCGACCAGGCCAAGCGGATTGATGCCGACCCGTACCACCAGGCGGAAGTGCGGGAGTTGGGCGGCATCGTGTGCGAGCAATGGGCCGCTGCGTTAACGGGCCTGAACCGCTTGGCGGACGTGGTCCCCGTGTGGAACGAGGCGTTGGCGTTCGCTCCACCCGCCCGGATACGGGAGATCGAACTTCGCCGGGAACTGGCCCGCTGTCAGGCCGGAGACGCGCTGCTCGCCGTGAAAAATGCCCGATCGTATACGCAGCCGCCCCTGAAAACGGCCGAGGAATACGGCTATTTCGCTGCCGTTCTGGCCGTCGCGGCCGATACAAAAAAAAACGGCAAGCCCTTATTCCCCACCGACGACATTGAAAAACTCCGCGGGGAAGTGACGTCGTCGATTGAAAAGGCCAAGGGCCTACCGGATTACGATAAGACCCGGATTGAGCTGACAGCGATTCCCGCCCTCAAACTCTTTCTGAATCCGAAGTAGTCGAATCCCGTCAGTCGTCCGAATCCTCTCAAGCTTCCCCCCCTTCCCGTCCGATCCGATTTACGGGAACGCTCCGGAACGCGCAACCCGTCCCTCCCATCCCGAGCGACATCGCCATGGACTGGCTTAAACGACTGCTCCCGGGTTTGCTTCTGGTTCTGTCTACCGGAGTGTCGCAGGCGCAGACCCCCGCCGATTCGAACGGGGGTACAACCGACCCGAACGAAATTCTCTGGACGGTCGGCCAACCGCCCGATCCGAACAAACAAACGCCTCCCCCGGTGACGCCGATCCCGCCCGCGACCAACCCGCAAGGACGATCGCCGCTCGACACCCTGACCGAACCGGCGAACCGGCCGGCCCGCCTCAGCCTGAGCAGCAGGGTGAACTGGAAGGCTCCGATGATGGGCGATTTCCCGGGGTACTACACGTACGGGAATCTGAATTCGGTAACCACCCTGACTTTGCAAGTGCGAAATCCCGACCAACCAAACGTGCCATTTACCATCCAATCGACCGACACTCTCCGGGTCGCGACCCTTCTCCTCACCCGGGCCGGGGTTAAAGTCGCGGAAAACGAAAGCCCCATCCCCCAGGACCGGGTTTACGCGACGTACAACTACTATTACCGCGTGGCCGTTCCGGTTGCGTCGCGGACGAATACGCTGTCGACCGCGAACGGACCGATCATGCCGGGGTCGACGGGCTTCCCGGATTCGTTCAACGACATTCTCGTTTCGCCGATGACCGCCCAAGTCCTGACGGCGGGGATTGAAAAGACGATTCTCGACGGCCGCGCGTCGATCGGGATTCGCGTGCCTTTTTACTTTAGTTCGCAGAGCTTTTCGAGCACACCGAACCAGGGTGTGATCGACTCCACGTTCGGGCAGGGAGTGTTTGCCGGCCAGATCGCGTCGACGAGCGACGGGCTCGGCGGGTCCGCCGTCGGGGACATGAGCGTGTTGTTCAAGTACGCCCTGTTCCGCAACGAGGAGACCGGCAACCTGCTTTCGACGGGCTTGGTGATTACGGCCCCGACCGGTAAGGTCACCGCCCCCGCCGACGCGGTGACGCCGTCCGACGTCCTGCTGCAACCCTTCGTCGGCTACGTCGTCAACTTCGACAAGTTGTACTTCCATGCGTTCCATAGCGTGATCGTGCCCACGCAATCGTCCGACGTGACGCTACTCGCCAACGACCTCGGCGTCGGGTTCCGGGCCTTCGAACGGGAGGCAGCCAACGGGACGTTTGCGATCATTCCGACGTTCGAAACCCACGTCACGACACCACTGAACCACCGGGACAGAACCGGCCCGTTCTATGCGGACGATCTGGTCGTGCTGACCGCGGGGACGCACTTCCTGTTCGGGCAGTCGGCCGTGATGACGCTCGGCGTCGGCACACCCGTAACCGGCCCCCGGCCGTTCCAGGTCGAACCCGAAGTCCGTCTGAACTGGTACTATTGACCGTCGGAAACAAAAGAACCGTCGGGTCTGCCCGACGGTTCGTACTCCGAAAAGCCCTTCGGACTACTTTTTATATTCCCCCGCGGTGCCGCCGGTCGTTTGCACCGGGCCGGTGCCGCTGGTGACGCCCTCGAATACTTTCTTGGCGGCAGCCCGCACCTGCCATTCCGCCGGCGGTCCTTTCAGCAGGATCGTCACGCCGGCCTTTTCCTTCAGCTCCTTGAAGTACACCGGAATCTCCTTTTCCAGGTTTTTGGCGTAGGCGTCTTTGTAAAGAGCTGCCTTTTCCTTCTCGAAAATCTTCGTTGCATCGCCCGGGATGATTTTGTGCAACTTCATCACCATCCACCCCCGCTTCGGGTCGGACTCGTTCTGGCCGCCGAGTTGGATGATGCCGCTGATCTCCCCCTCCTTCAATTTCCACGCTTCCCGTTCCACGACCTTGTCGTCCCCGGTGGAGTGCATCCGCACCGGTTGAACGTTGCCTTCGGCCCCGGCCAGGCTGGGGTTCGCCTGGGCCCGGGCCGCCCGGTCGAACTCTTCCTGGCTTAGCCGGAGTTTTGCGTAGCTCTCGCTGATGGCCTTTAAGGGGTCGCTCGCGGGCCACATGATGATCTGAATCTTCCGTTGTTCGCCGTACTCGTGTTCGAACATAATCCGCAGGTCGTCGTCGGAGACTTTCACCCGGCCCTTGCACAATTCGCCCAGTTGCAACCGGGGCTTGATCACGTCCTCCATCCATTCGTAAAACGTTTTGCCGTACCGCGGCAGCATGAATTTGCAGAAGTCGTCTTTTTTCAGGTCGAGCCCCTTGAGGTCGTCGTTGAGGGCGGCCTCCATCATTTGCGGGGTGATGACGATGTTTTTTTCCGCACACGCCCGCTCGATGAGGACCTTGTTGACGAGCAGTTCGACTTTTTCATACCCGCCGCGGGCGATCAGGAATTCGCCGAGCTGTTCGCGGGTGATGGGGACGTTGCCGTAGACGTAAGCGATGGGCCTTTGGGCGGCCGAGACGGTTTCGACCGCGGCCGGCGGCGCGACGGGCGGCGTGGTTTTCGCCTGCACTTGCTGAGCGTCGGCCGAGCCCACGGCCAGCCCGCACGCCGCCAACGCACCGGCCCGAACCAATCGAGAAGCCATGGAAACCCCTCCCTGGGCGGCCGAAATTCCGGCCGAGTTCGCTTCAAGTTCGGCCGGGCTATAGCCGACCACTCGACCCCACGCAAGGGAAAATCCAACCAATTCTCGCTAAACTACCTCCCCGCCCCGAGGCCTCCCCATGCGTCCGATCTTTGTCGCGTTCGCGTTCTTGTTTCCGATGGCAGCCTTCAGCCAGGAACCACCCGTCATCGCCCCGACGAACGCCAAAACCCCGGCCGACGAATTGAAGGCGTTCAAGCTCCCCACCGGTTTCGCGGCCCAACTGGTGGTGAGCGAACCGGACATTCAGAAGCCGATGCAGTGCGCTTTCGATGCGAAGGGCCGCCTCTGGGTCACCACTTCCCGGCTCTACCCCTTTCCCGCGGCAGCCGGAAAAGGCACCGACAAGCTCTTCATTCTCTCCGACTTCGCCCCAAACGGCAAAGCCCGGAAGGTTGAGGTTTTCGCCGACAATCTCAACATCCCCATCGGCATTCTGCCCATGCCCGACTGCAAAAGCTGCATTGTCTCCAGTGTCGGCGAAATCCGGAAACTCACCGACACCACCGGCGACGGCAAGGCGGACAAGACCGAAGTCCTCTTCACCGGCTTCGGCACCCGCGACACACACGGCATGACGAATTCGTACACCCTCATGCCCGACGGCTGGGTTTACGCCTGCCACGGCTACCTGAACGATTCGCACGTGAAAGGCAAAGACGGCCACGAAGTCCACATGCAGTCCGGCAACACGTTCCGCTTCCGGCCCGACGGTAGCCGGATTGAACAGTACACCCACGGCCAGGTGAACCCGTTCGGCATCGCCATCGACCCCTGGTTCAACCTCTACACCGCCGATTGCCACACGAAACCGATCACCCAACTCATCCCCGGAGCCTGGTACGACAGCTTCGGCAAACCGCACGACGGCCTCGGCTACGCCCCGCACGTCACCCGCCACGCCCACGGATCGACCGCCCTCTGCGGCCTCGTCTGGTACGACGCCGACCAGTTCCCCAAGGAATACCTCGGCACCATGTTCCTCGGCAACGTCGTCACCAATCGCATCAACTTCGACAAAATCGTCTGGAAGGGCAGCACCCCCGTCGGCATCGAACAACCCGACTTCCTCGTCAGCGGCGACCCCTGGTTCCGCCCCACCGACATCAAGCTCGGCCCGGACGGGGCGCTGTACGTGACCGACTTTTACAACAAGATCATCGGGCACTACGAAGTCGATTTGCACCACCCGGGCCGGGACAAGGACCGGGGAAGAATTTGGCGGATTGTGTGGACGGGCAAGCCTGTGACGCCGGCGTTCAAAGACTTGACGACGGCGAAGTGGGAGGATGTTGACGCCCTGTTGGGCCACCCGAATCTTGCGGTCCGACTCGCCGCGACGAAAGAACTCATTCATCGGAAGGATGACGAACAAAGGAAGGTTGAGTCGCCTTCAGATACTTATCTTGCTCACCGAATGTGGGTGACATACGTCAGGGATTTTAAGGCTAATCGACTGCGTGAAGGATTTGGACGAATCGACGCATTCGTCGCTACCCATTTGGTTCGTATCGAACGGGCAAAGGCTGAGTGGGAGCGCGAACACCCCAAGAATAACCCGGAGGCGGTCGTAAAAAAGGATGTGAAGCTCTTTCTTTCGAACGATCACCCCCAATGGACGCGGGCCCTCCTCGAAAACATGGCCGAGTTCCCCAATGTTGATAACATCAAACCACTCCTAACGTTTATCCCGACGATCCCCGCCGACGACACGCACCTGAAATACGCCGCCCGGCTGGCGCTGCGGAACAGTTTGCAAAGGATCGACGATTGGTCGAAAGCAGATATCCCCCACAATAATCCAGTCGTAGCCGACGTCGCACTCGGTATCCCGACCGAGCGCTCGGCGAAATATCTTGCGGAGGCGTACAAGGAAATGGTATTGCCCCGGAATCGCGACGCGGAGCTCGCCGAGTTCATCGGGCGGCGCGGGTCTCAATTGATCTGGTCGTCCGTCTTCCAGTCCACCCGCGCCACAAAGATCGATCAACTTCGGGCCGCCGAAGCCCTCCTCCGGGGCGCGCAAGCCGCCGGAGCGACGCACGCCAAAGGGGTGATTCGCGGTGAATTAGAGAATGCCTTCCTGAACATTGACCGTAAAAACCCGGTGGAATCCCGAGCCGTCGTTGCTGTACTCCGACAGGCGTCCGGCTTGATCGCCGACCCGACCGTGCGGGGCGTGGACCCGTTTGCCAAGCTGTGTGAAGAATGGGCGGTGAATTCCAATACGGACACCGGTTTGAGGGCCGAAGCGCTGGACGTGATGGCCGCCTACGGCCCGATTCAGGCCCGTGAGATCGCCCGCGGATTGATCGCCGATACCCGTACGCCCGCAATTCTTCGGGAACGATCCGCAACCGTACTCGGTTCGTCCCGCGCCATTGTCGACCAGGCCGTCCTGACCGACGCGTTCAAGACTGCCCCGTACAAGCTCTCGCTCGGCATCGCCACCGGCCTCGCCCGGGACAGGGTCGGGGCGGTTTTGCTCTTCGCCGCAGTGAAGGCGGGGCAGGCGTCGCCGCGGCTCTTGCAAGAGAAGCCGGTGCTCGACGCGCTCAAGGCCGCGAAGGTAGAGAACGCGAACGCGCGTGTGGCCGAGCTGACGAAGGGGTTGCCGAGCCCGGACGCTCGGCTGTCGGCGATCATGAAGTCTCGCGCGGCCGGGTTCGCGAAGGCCAAGCCCGACATCGCGGCCGGGAAGCTGGTGTTCGCTAAAACCTGTGCCGCCTGCCACCAGATCGCGAACGAAGGGGGCAAGGTCGCCCCGAATCTCGACGGCGTCGGCATCCGCGGGGTCGACCGGCTACTCGAAGACGTGCTCGACCCGAACCGCAACGTCGACGCCAACTTCCGCGCTTCGCGATTCGAAACCACGGACGGCCGTGTGGTCACCGGACTCCTTCGCCAAACCGATGGCGACGTGTACGTGATCGCCGATCAGGACGGGAAAGAGATTCGCCTGCCAAAAGGGGCCGTGGACAAGCAAACGCTTTTGACGACTTCGCCCATGCCCGCCGACGTCGCGGATAAGTTGAAGGAGGGCGAGCTTTACGACCTCTTGGGATATTTGTTGAGTCAACGAGCAAAATAATAATACAGTTTAGCGACGCTTCGCAGAAGCGTCGC
>DASXPC010000161.1:0-4872 GCA_036493815.1 Fimbriiglobus sp.
TCCGGTGTCTGGTGCCATTTCGCGGTGTCGGGACGGATCATCCGTGATCCCTCGGTGTGCGAGCTCAAAACCCTCCATAGACTAGCCCAAACCCAACCGGCAGGAAACTCCAGCTTTCAGCTCGAACGCGGTTTAGTTCGAGGCTTTCGACCGTGATCGCGCGCTGCGTGGATTGGTCCGTCGATTCCATGAAGTGCTCCAGGGGCAACGACTGGAGGTAGCGGTCGGCGGCGCGGTCGTAGGCCTGCCGCGTGCGGTCCCGATCGAGTTCGACGACGGTTGCCATGGTGCACCTGGGAAAAGGCCCGTTGGCATTCTCAGGGCGATGGGGTTCGTCTGCAAGTGCGAGGGCGGAGAAGCGCCGGGAATCGCCCTCGCCGCCGCGGCTACCAAATGGCGATTCTTGCAAGGCAGCGAGGCCCCGCTTACTGTCCTTCCCCAACCTGATTCTCGATGCTGCAAACGACTCGAAAGCCGACGTGATAGAGGGCTGTCGTTCGGCGGGAAATTTCTCCGGTGTGGACCTTATTCAGTCGCTCACTCCACCGACTCGCGAAGTGGAATCACGGCTTTTCTTGGGGAGGCGGAGCGGTTGTTGGCGTCCGGCTGGAGCTTCCCTTCAGGTTGCCCGTCGCCGCCACGCGAAATCCGCGGCGAAAGTTCGTCTCGTCCGGATGGTTAGCCTCGTAGCGGCTCGCCGAGCGCGACCGCCAGGCGGACATCCCGGCGTCGCCGCCCCGGTCCATCGGTCGGCCTTGCGGCGTAAAGGCTAATTCGATCGCGTTGCCGTAAACGTCGCGGAGGCCGAATGGATTGGCGCTCAACCGGCCGACCGGGTGGTTCAGGCCATCGGCCAGCGGCATCGTCCAGCCGAATTCCTTCATGCCCTTGGCATCGTCGCCGAAAAACCAGCGAGTGTCGGTACCGGCCCGGCACGCCCATTCCCACTGCTCTTCGGTCGGAATCTCGTACCGGCGGCCGTCCTTTTCGCTTAACCACTTGCAGAAGGCGCGCGCATCCTTCGGCGTCATGAATACGACCGGGTGCGACTCGCTGGCCGCGAACTTCGGATTGGTCCAAATGTATTCCGGATCGCGGCGCCAGTCCTTGGCCCCAATATCCCAGATGGAACCGCCGCCGTTCGTTTCCGCTTCGGACTTGTAGCCGGTGGCGCGGGCGAACTCTCGAAACTGCCCGACCGTCACCTCGTACGTCCCAAGATAGAAAGGCTCGCGGATGGTGACGCGGCGGTCCGGGCCCTCGCTACGGACACCCTCTTGAACCCAGGGCGGCGCGGATTTGTACTCGGTCTCCTTCAGGAGCCTATCCACCTCGGCGGGGCTGCTTCCCATGGTAAATGAGCCGGGCGGGATGAGCCGCAACTTCATGCCGATGCTGTTGGTCATTTCCTCCGGCACGCCGACATGCTTGGCCCATTCCCGCTGGTGTTCTTGTGCCTTTGGTGCATCGAACGGAGCAACGGCGGGCGCCGGGGGCTTCGGGCCGGCCGCCGGCGCCGCGGCCGGCTTCGGATTCAGGTCGCCGACGATCGCGACGCGGAAGCCGAGCGCGCTGAGAACCGTGTCAGCGTGTGCACTTTTCCGAACGGCCGGGTGCCCGCCGTAGGTGAACGGTCCGCCCCGGTTGGACCGATTCGTACCGGCTACGGTGCGGCCGAGCGGGTCGTCCGTGAACCCGCGCCGATAATAGTCCGGGTCCCAGGGGTCCAGGCACCACTCGGCAAACGTGCTCGGGATGATGCCGAACGGATGAGGCCCCCGGCCGGCCGCGCGGATATTCGCCTGAGACGGCAGCGGGCCGGTGATCCCCCCGCGGCTGACGAACTCCCACTGGGCCTCCGTCGGCAGAGTGTATTCGAGCCCCTCTTTCGCCGTCAGCCACTGGCAGAAGGCGAGGGCATCGTTCCAGCTGATCCACGACACCTCGCCGTCGATCGTCAGGCCCCTGTCCCGCCAGGTCGGGATCGTGTTCCGGCCCTGGCCCTCCGCGTTCCGCTTTTCGGCCCTGGTCTTGTACCCGGTGGCGTCCGCGAAGGCGCGGAACTCCGCGACCGTCACCCCGACCCTACCGAAGTAATACGGCTTCGTGAGGCGGATCTTCTGGGCCGGTCCGCTCCAGGAGAAATGTATGGCGTAGAAGTCCTTGTTCATCTCTCCTTCCGCTTCCTTCGTGAGAGCCGCGATCTCGTCCTTGGTCATTCCCATCGAGAACTCGCCCGGCGGGATGATCCGGAACTTCATGCCGATGCTATTCGTGTACTCGACCGGGACCCCCAAATACTTCGACCACGCTGCCTGGTGCTCCTGTGCCTTCGCCGCGTCGAACGGGGCGACGGCTGGCGGCGGTGGGGGCTTCGGCTTCAGGTCGCCGACCAGGGCGACGCGGAATCCGATGTCGTACAAGGCATAGTCGTGCGGGGTCGAGCCACTGATCCACTTCGGAGGACTGGTGAATGCCCCACCCCAGTGCACGTCGTGCTCATTGGCGGGGGGCGAACCGTCGGCTGGGTCGACCGGGCGGCCGGCCCGGCGGCGCTCGTACACCCACTCGGCGAGGTTCCCGTGAACGTCGTACAACCCCCAAGGGTTGGGCTTCTTCTGGCCCACAGGGTGCGAATGGCCGGCCGAATTCTTGTCGTGCCAGGCACAATCGTCCGGAACCACCAGGGGGGCGCTCACCTCGCCCGCATCGGCGGCCCACATCCGCTCGTACGACCAGGGCAGGCGGTACGTCCGCCCGTCCTTCCGGCTCAGCCAGGCGCAAAACGCCGCCGCGTCCGCCCGGGTGACGAGGCCGACCGGGTAGTCGTCCCCCGGGGCGAAGGCCGGGTTACTCCAGACGTGCTCGGGTGCGAACGACCTCTTCGGCCCGAACCCGCCCTTCCCGGTCAGTTCCGCGGTCGTCTTGTAATTCGTTTCGCGCACGAAGCGGCGGAACTGCCCGACCGTCACCTCGCATGCGCCGAGGTAGTACGGCCGGTCGATCTTGCGGCCGGGCCCCGGCCACAACCCCGACCAATGCCCTCCCCGGGCGATCCCGGGGGGGATAAGCCGGAGCTTCATGCCAATGCCGTTCGTCAACTCGACTGGCACGCCCAGGTGCTTGGCCCACGCTTCTTGAAGCTCCTTGGCCTTCGCCGCGTCGAACGGGGCCACCGCCAGCGGGGGCGGAGGGTCCAAACCCTTGCGGGGCGTCAGGGTGAGCCGGTGGACGGTGAACCCACATCCGTTCTCGCAAACGAGGGCGAACTTGGCGCCGGCCGGCAGGCCGTGGCGTTTCGTGCTCAGGCGCTCGAACCCGTCCCGGTACTCGACGACCGGCCGCCCGTCGAGCCACGCTCGCACACCGCTCGCCCGGACCTCGCACCGGAAGGTGTGCCTCTTGCCGTTGATCAGCCAGGGGCCTTTCCGCCGCGTCGGGTTCCGGTCGAGCCCCTCGCCCGCCACGTCCGCAATCCCAGCCCACTCCCCGAAGGCGTCGAGCCCGACCATGAACTGCCGGCCGAAGGCGGACATGCCGAACGAGATGTAATCGGCCCCCGCGGTCCGCTCGACCTCGGCCTCGAGATCGTACTCGTCCGGGGCGCTGACCGCGATCGGGACACAGGTGACGTAGGGGAATTTGCGGGCCGGATGCACGAGCTTGCCGTTCTCGACGGCCCAGGTTCCATGACTGTCCTCGGGGCGGGCGAGTTGGATCAAGTCGATCAGGCCGGCTGCGGGGGGTGGCGGCACTTCCGCCGGCAGTTCCTTGATCTTGATGTTGCGGAATTCGACACGCGGCGTGGAGGGAGACGCCTCCAGGAAGATGCCGCCGGAGTGCCGCACCGCATCTAGGCGAGTCGCGACCGCGTTGCCGTTGACGCGGGTTTCGAGTCGCGTGCCCTGGGCAATGATCTCGAATGTGAACCACTGGTCGGGCTGGTGGGTGGGCTTGGTCACCAGGGCGAGCGTTTGCCAGGTGCCTCCGAGGTTGAGGCCGATGCTCCCTGTGAGATTCCCAGCCCCCTTCTGGATGCAGATCTGTGCTTCATAACCCAGGGGGAGCCTGGGCGTATTGGCCGCAGCCCGGAAGTAGATGCCGCTGTTGCCCTCGGCACCGATCTTTACTTCCGCGGAGAGGTGGAAATCGGCGTAGTCCTGTCGCTCCGTGCCAAGAAAGCTGTAGCTGTCCTTTCCGGCGGGTGACCGGCCGACGAGGGTTCCGTCCACTACCGACCAGACGTTGGCATGTCCGGGTGCGGTGCTCCAGCCGGTCAAATCCTTGCCGTTGAAGAGCGGCACGAAGCCGATTTCAGGATTCGGCGACGGCTGGACCGATGGCGCTTCGCGCAACACCGCGCGGATGGTCAGCCGTTCGCCGCGCTTCACCACGATTACCGGCGACGACGGGCCGGTGATCGTACCCATCTCGAAGGAAAACAGGCCGGAGGTGGTTAATTCCCAGCTCGCGATGGCGCGGCCCGGAGTGAGGATTGGTTCGAGCCTGTACCGACCCGGCGGCAAGTCAATCGTCGGGCTGTACTTCACGCTGAAGGTGTCGGTGGCCACCCCCTGATCGTTATAAGCGATGATCGATTCCCAGCCATCCGTCTGCTCAATCTTGATCTGTGCCGTGTTATTGACGTACCGAAGGGCGAACGGGGCTGCCCACACGCAGCCAATCAAGAGGGTGACGGCGAGCGCCGCCGCGGCCCTCTTCAGCCTGCGGCCTCTTCGCTTCCTGACGGGTCTGCCGGCCGGGATGCGCGAATGATCCTTGAGCCCGGCATGGGTCTTGAGTTGCGCTTCGCAATCGGCGAGCAGGTCCGCGACCTCGCGGGCGCTCTGGAAACGCTCGGCCGGATCCTTG
>DASXPC010000162.1:0-12517 GCA_036493815.1 Fimbriiglobus sp.
AATCGCGAACCGGCGGCGACGATAGACCAATAACACTAAAGTCTGGACCGAAATAACTCGCAACGTCGTGGTAACGGTGAAACGGGTCAATAATGATAAGGGGTGGCTTCGGTCTCCCGTTACGAAAGACCAGGATCCGATCCGTCCAAACTTCTTCGCCCTGTTGCAACCGCTCAGCGAGTTTTGCGATCGTCGGAGCCTTCAGGAACGCCCCGAACGATAACTGCACGCCAAATTCTTTATGGACCATGTACAATAGTCGTGCGGCAAGGACCGAGTGGCCGCCTTCGTCGAAAAAATCCGAGTCGACACTGACCCGTTCCGCCCGAATGACTTTCCGCCAGAGCAATTCCAGTTTGGTTTCCGTTTCGTTTTTCGGTGCAATAAACGATCGCTTAACAACGGGTTTGGTCTCATCTTGCCGTGTAATTAATAGCTGTGGATTACTGGATGGAGAAGCGGAAGTGGCCCATGGCAGTGCTGATATCGGCCGTGCGGCATCGGTTGCTATCCCCTCCAAAATCGCACGATAATGGTCGATCATTTTTCGGACCGATTCCCGCTCGTAAAGGTCCGTGTTGTATTCGCAAGAGAGCCGCCAGCCCTCCGGCCGTTCCACCATGAAGAAATACAAGTCGTATATGGCTCCCGCCGAAACAGACGGAATGCCCGAAAACGATAACCCAGACATGTTCAAGGGCCGAACGAACGCCCGTTGGTGAACGAAGTTGATTTGGAATACGGGGTGCCGGGTCGGGTCGGTAGCCGGCTTAATGGCTTGGACGACGCATTCGTAGGGAATGTCTCGGTTTTCGAGGGCGTCGATTACTCGATTCATAACCTGCGCAAGCAAATCGAGAAACAGCGGGTCTCCGGAAAGGTCGGTCCGGATAACCAAGGGGTTGATGAAACGACCGATAAGCGGTTCCATTTCAACCCGGGTGCGGCCCGCGGTAATCGTTCCGACGGGAATGTCGGTCCGGCCGGTTAGCCGTTGCAACAACACGTTGATTGCCGCAAGCGATAGCATGAAAAACGTGCACCCCTGGCGGTGGCTTAACTCCTTGAGAGGTTCCGTCAAACTCTTCGGCAGTAAGACCGAAAAGATGTCACCGTTATTAGACGCGATCGACGGACGGGGCCGGTCCGTCGGCACTTCCAATACCGGAAGGTCTACCAGTTGACTTTTCCAAAAATCGAGTTGATTACCGAGGCCGTGATTCTCAATCCATTTCTTTTGCCAGACGGCGTAATCACCGTATTGCAAGGGCAGTTCGGGGAGCGGTGACTCTTCCCCCCGTTTGTACGCCGCGTAAAGAACGCCCAGTTCGTGCGACAGGATACCCACCGACCAACAGTCGGAGACGGTCTGGTGAATCGTCATGAGGAGAATGTGATGACTGTCACTGAGCCGCAATAGTTTGAAACGCAGGAGTGGGACGTGGGATAAATCGAACCGGGTCCGGGCCTCCGCTTTGCTGAGCCCGTCGACTTTTGCCGGGCGGTCGTCCTCCGGGACTTCCCGAAGGTCTACGATTGTCAAAGAGACTTTCAGATTCGGCAGAACGACTTGAACCGGTTCGCCGTCGACGTCGGAGAAAAAAGTTCGGAGCATTTCGTGGCGCCGGACCAGTTCGTTCGCCGCCCGCTCCATGACCGCCGGTTCGAATTTCCCCTCCAACTGAATTCGGATGGCAATGTTGTAAGCGGGATTTCCCGGATGGGTGCGGTCGTAATCCAAAAACCGACGCTGTGCTAAAGTTGTCGGCAGAACGTCGACCTCATCGTCCAGCTTTTGATTCGAGTCCGATTCTATATGACCGGGCGGAACGCGAACGTCAAGCGGGTTCATTGGGAGAGTTTTATCGTTCATTAGAAACGTCTCGCCTCGTTCGGCCTTCGGTTGCGGTGATGAGATTTCTCTGGGTACGGTATTGATCCCTCGCGATCGAAACGAGCGGGGGAGACGCCGAGTCCTTTTCTATGGATTTAGCGGCTTCCAGTTCCTCCGAAATCGCAACAACCGTCCGATGAGCAAGGATTTGCTTGAGAGTAACCTTGATACCCGCGTTAAAGGCTCGGGCCACGATCTGAAACATGTGCAACGAATCCGCTCCCAAATCAAACAAACTTTCCTGTACGCCCACCCGTTTGAGTCCGAGTACCTCCGCACAGATTTCGGCCAGTTTTCGCTCGGTCAAATTCTTCGGTGCGACGTATTCTCCCTCCTTTTTCGGAATCGAGTTTTCGGGTTTCGGAAGGGATCGTCTGTCAACTTTTCCGTTCGGTGTACGGGGGAGTGCGTCGAGAGGCACGAAAATTGCCGGGACCATGTAGGGCGGTAGTTTCGTAGCGACGAACCCACGAAGTTCGCCAACTTCCGGTGTCGAACCGTTCACAACCAGGTAGGCGACCAACCGTTTGTCGACCGGAGAGAATTCGTGTGCGACGACGACGCATTCACTCACGGCGGGATGTTGGACGAGAGCGGATTCCACTTCACTGGTTTCAATCCGGAACCCTCGGATTTTTACCTGCGTGTCGAGACGCCCGAGAAATTCGAATGCTCCGTCAGGGCGGAACCGGACCAGATCGCCGGTCCGATATAGTCGCGAACGGGAATCGCCGGCGAACGGGTCCGGTACGAACTTTTCGGCCGTAAGGCCTGGCAGATTCGCATACCCTCTTACCACTCCCTCGCCGCCGATATACAGTTCGCCGGGAACGCCGACAGGCGTGGGTTGGCCATTTTTGTCGAGAACGTAAAACGTCGTGTTGGCGATCGGCGGGCCGACTGGTACTGGGAATGTTCCAGGTTCGACGCGAAGGGCGGACGACCAGACAGTCGTTTCGGTTGGCCCGTACATGTTCCACAGAGACGCGCATCGCGGCAACAGGGCATCGGCCAGGTCGCGGGTAAGCGCCTCGCCTCCGCATAAAGCTTTCAGGCGGGGGTTACCCGGCCAACCCGCCTCGAGAATGAGACGCCAAGTGGCTGGAGTGGCTTGGAGAACGGTCGCACCCGAGCGGACGAGGAGTTCCTGCAAAGCGTATCCGTCGGCAGCGACCGTGCGGGACGTCATGACCACCCGGGCCCCGACGGTCAACGGGAGAAACAATTCGAGTACGGCAATGTCGAATGCAAACGTCGTCACGGCCAATAGCGTGTCGTCCGCCGAAAGACCCGGCTCCCGCGCCATCGAAGTCAGGAAGTTGACAACCCCCTGGTGCGGGACTTCGACCCCCTTGGGCCGGCCGGTCGAACCGGACGTGTAAATGATGTAGGCTAAGTCATCCGGTTTCGCCGATCCTTCGGACCGGTCGAGGTCGATTGGGGGCCCGTCTATAACTGAATCCACATCGAGTAATACGAACGGTGCCGCCAGCGGGGGCAGTTCGGGAGCGAGGTATTTCTGGGTAACTACGACGTGGGGCCGGGAGTCCTCGAGCACGGCGGCAACCCGTTCCGACGGGTACGCGGGGTCCAAGGGGACGTAACACCCACCGGCTTTCCAAACGCCTAATGCAGCGACAACCAGTTCCGGGCAAGGGTCCAAATAAATTGCCACCGCTTTGCCCGCGCCGACTCCCAGGCTTCGTAATTTTCGGGCGAGGCGGTCGGCTTCCGCGTCAAGTTCGCCATACGTCAACCGACGCGAATCGGCGGTGATTGCGACGGAATTCGGAGTCCGGGCGGCCTGTTCCTGGATCAATTGATGAACGCACTTCTCCCGCGGAAAATCTCTGCGGGTTGCGTTCCATTCCGAAACCACGAGGCGCTGTTCGGCATCTTCGATCAGCGGTATGGTGGCCACGGCTCGATCCGTCCCCACCGCCATCCCCCGCAAAAGCGTCGCATAATGTTTGAGCCAGCGGACAACCGTTGCGCGGTCGTAAAGATCGGTGTTATAGTCGCAATCCAGAACCAGCCCGTCTTCCGTTTCGACCACGTTAACGAACAGGTCGAAATTGACAAACCGCTTGGGGTTGGGATCGACCTTGGCCTCAAGCCCGGGAATTTCCAATCGGCCGCCCAACCGTTCCACGTTGAACTGCACTTCCACGAGCGGCAATCGACTCGGGTCTCGCGGGATGTTCAATTTTCGAACGAGCGTGCCGTAGGTGTAATCCTGGTGGTCGTAAGCGTCCAAAAGTTGTGTCTTGGCACGGGCGAGGGTTTGGCCGACGGTTTCCCGGTCCTCGAAAGTACACCGCAACGGCAGAAAGTTCACGCAGTGCCCGACGAGTGGTTCGCCTTCGAGTTTCGACTGACCGGCCGCGGGAATCCCGACCGCGAAATCCGACTGGCTGCTCAGTCGATGAATGAGAATCTCAAACCCGGCCAACAGCGTCGAGAAGAGCGTGCAGCCTTGCTTCGTGCCGAACCGGCGGATTTCCTGATAGGCCGTCCGATCGATCGTGTGACGGACCGTGTCCCCGAGCGACGATTTTACCGCCGCGCGCGGCCGATCAATGGGGAGGCTTAATGGCGAAACGGGGCTGGCGTACTGCCGGGTCCAATAAGCCTCGACAGTCGCAAAATCCGAACTGCGGGCCCATTCTTCCTGATGCGTTATGTAGTCGACATACCGCGAGGGGGCCGGCAACGTCGCGGCAACCCCTCCCCGGGCGGCTGTGTAGAGTTTCCCGAGGTCATCGAGCAAAACGTTCGCCGACCATCCGTCGCAAACGATGTGGTGCGCTGTAAAAACGAGTGCGTGATGGTCCGGTGTCAATGCGACGAGCGAAGCACGAACCACTGGGCCGGTTTCGAGGTTAAAGGGGACGGCCGCGTCGTCGAAAATCAGTTTGTGCAGTTCGGCCGAGCGGTCCGCCTCGGGTCGGCCGGAAAGGTCGACGACCGACACATCGACCGCCACGTGACTGTGAATCCGCTGGATGCCGCGCGTCGTATCGAAGGTCGCCCGGAGTGCGTCGTGCCGGTCGACGAGGCTTTGGACAGCCGAAGCGAGTGCCTTGCGGTCGAGGGTGCCCCGCAAGTGGAGCGTGAACGATTCGTTGAAGGCACATGACGATTCGTCGCCCATTTGCGCGGAAAGCAGAATCTCCAATTGGGAGGGTGTGAGGGCGACTTCGACGGTTGTCGGCTGCGCGGTAACGGTCGTGGGCTGGGCCTCGGACGGACCGGGCAAAACGCCCCCCTCCTCCATCTCGTGAATGCTTTCGCGGAACGCCTTCAGAACGAATTCCAAGTCCTGATCGGTATGGGCAGTCGACAGGAAGCAGGGATAACTCTCCTGAATGTGGACCCCCTTCTCGCGGAGGTGGTAGTACAGCAAACTGCCGAACCGCTGATCGGGCGGGAAGCTTAAGTAGAAGAACGAGGCGAAGTGATCAATGTGGGTGGGCACGCCTCGGGCTTCGAAGAGCCGATTCAGTTCTCCGACCAAACGTGTGGTTTTTTCGTTCAAAGTCTTTTGGAGATCTGGGCCGCTGGATTTCAGGTGACGGAGGACTGCCAGCGCGGCGACAAGGGAGAGCGGATGCCGGAAGAAGGTTCCGGCGAAGAAGGTGACGCCCGCTTCGGGGAACGACTCGTCCCCGTATTGCCAGTACCCACCGTCGAGCGCATCCATAAACCGCGACGAACCCGTCACGACGCCAATCGGCATGCCACCCCCGATCACCTTGCCATAGGTCGCCAAGTCCGCCCGTATGCCGAATAAGGCTTGGACGCCTCCGGGATGAGACCGAAAGCCGGTTACGACCTCATCGAAGATGAGTGCGGTACCCGACTTTTCGGTGATCCGGCGGATTTCCCGTAAGAACTCGACCGGTTGGAGCGCGGGGTGCCGGCTCTGCACGGGTTCGACGAGAACGGCAGCGAACTCCTCGGCGTGGGCGCGAATGTAATCCAGCGATTCCGACGAACCGTATTCGAGCACGGTGGCGTTAGCCACCATTTCCGGCGGGATACCCGGTGCCGCCGCCAACGACGACCGCGTACTTCCCCGCGGGGCGGTTTTGACCAGCACCTCGCCGAAATTGCCGTGATACGAGCCGGCGAACAATACGATTCGGGTCCGTCCCGTGACCGTTCGGGCGAGTCGTAAGGCCGCCATGACCGCTTCGGACCCCGTCCCACAAAAAGACGCGCGTTCCATCCCGGTCATTTCACAGATCAGGTCGGCGACCTGACCCGCCAGCGGGGTCAGCGGGCCGATCTCGAACCCGCGTTGAATTTGTTCCGACACGGCCGTCGTGACGAATTCGGGAGCGTGGCCGAGCATGATCGGCCCGAACCCGTTCAGGATGTCGATGTATTCATTGCCGTCGACGTCCCAGAGTCGCGAGCCGCGGGAGCGGTCGACCACGAGCGGGTAGACCATCTCCTTCCATTGCGACCGGAATCCGGCGGCCACTCGCGGGTCTGCCAAGGTCCGACGGTGGGACTGAGTCAACCGTTTCGACCCGGCGGTCTTCGCCGTGTAACGGCCGATCAGGTCTTTCAGATAACGCGACTGACGCTCTGTCAGCCCGTCATTCGAACCTTTCTGAACCGGTCGAAAAGGCGTGAACCTGTCGGTCCCGGTTGCCGCTGCCGGTGTGGTGGCCCGCGCCGGGGCAGACGTGCTGACGGGAACGACTGGCGTCGGGCTTGGTACTACAGGACTCGATGCGGCAACGGCGCCACCGCGGAGCATTTCCAATTGCCTGGCCATGAGCTGTTGCATGGCTTGGAGCTGTTCCCGGACAACCGCCTCGACAGTGGTCGAACTACCCTGCGTGCCAACATCGCTCGGAGCAGAATAGACGGGCACCGCAGGTGCGGGAGTAACAGTCGGTGCAGATTCGGCGAACGCATCGGGCGGGAGTTGCGCGTCGAGATAGACGGCCAGCGCCTGGAGGGAAGACAATTCGTCGAGCAGCTTACGAAATGCGACTTTCACGCCGAACTTTGACTGCAAGGCCTGGGCGGCCTGGGTGAGGAAGAGCGAATCGAAACCTAGTTCCAGAAAGTTTGTCCCGGCGTCCTGTTCGGCAATCGGAAGCCCCGAAAGTTCGCCGAATTGAACGACGAGGGCAGACCGGATGCGGTCCGTCCGACTTGCCGTGGGGTGGGCGGGAGCCGTGTCTCGCATTAGTTCACTCTCCGACTTTTGTGCGTCTTGGTTGTTCATTTCCGTCGTCCCGGAGTTCCGGGCCGCGGTGTCCGTTGTCGTAAGTGGAATTTCCGGGGGCGGATCGATCCAATATCGTTTCCGGTCGAATGCATACGTCGGCAATGAGCAGCGGCGACGGGGAGCGGCGTGAAACTCCGGCCAATCGAGTTCGATCCCGTTGACCCAAAGTACGCCCGCCGCTTGAAGGATTGATAGCGAGTCGGACTGTCCGTCGAGCGACTCGGGAAGCGAAGGGACGATCGCAACGCCTGCGGGTCGACCAAGGTTCTGGGCGGCAAGGGTGCTCAACGTCCGACCCGGGCCGACTTCGAGTAATAATCCCCCTTCAACGAACGCCCCCAAGGTCTGCACCCCTCGGGCAAATTGTACGGCTTCACGGCACTGTCGGGCCCAATACAACGGGTCGGTGGCTTCGGCGTCCTCCACCCACGTCCCGCTTACACACGAAATGTAAGGTTGCGTCGGCGGTCGGAACCGGAACGTACCGAAGAGTTCGGCGAGCCGGTCAACGGCCGGTTCGACCATCCGGGAGTGAAACGCGTGGCTGGTCGCGAGTCGCCGCGCGCTCACGCCACGACGGGTCAGTTCTTCGTTGAAATGTTCGATTGCCCCCACCGGGCCGGACACCACACTGAGAATGGGGCTATTCACCGCCGCCAGTGACAGTTCGCCGTTCAAAAGCGACCGGACCTCCGCTTCCGGCAACCGAACCGAAAGCATCGAACCGGGTGCGAGTTCCTGCATCAGCCGGCCCCGCGCGGCGACCATTTTCAGGCCGTCGTCGAGCGAGAACACACCGGCCAAACAGGCCGCGACGAATTCTCCGATACTATGACCGATCATGGCCCGCGGCTGGACGCCCCGCCGCATCCAGTATTTCGCCATTGCGTATTCGACGGCGAAGAGGGCCGGCTGCGCTAACCTAGTTTCCGTCACATCGCGAACATTGCCGTTATCGCCCTCTGAATAGAGCACCGTCCGGAGGTCGAGCCCGAGGTGCGGCGTTAAGATATCCGCACACGCGTCCAAGTCGGCCCGGAAGCCCGTGTCGTCGCGATACAACCCGGCCGCCATGAATCGACGCTGGGCGCCTTGCCCCGGAAAAAGGAAAGCGACCGGAGGATCGGCTTTACGTACCGAACTGGTGACGACCTTTTCGGCACCGGCCCCGCCTTCGAGCGCCCGAATGAGCGATTCGCGGTCGACACCAGCCACCGCCCGCCGGTGTTCGAACGGACGACGGCCGACCTGGAGAGTATGGGCGACGTCGCCGAGATCGAGATCAGGATGCGCCGTCAGGTGGGCCGCCAAATTCTTCGTCGATCGATCAAGGGAAGCCGGCGTCCGGGCAGAAAGTACTAGAAGGTGTGCGGGCGCCGTCTCCCGGACCGTCGTCCCAAGGGGAGCCTCTTCGAGTACGACGTGTGCGTTCGTTCCACCCACGCCGAACGCACTGACACCCGCACGGCGGGGCGAGTCGCTTCGCGGCCAGGATTGTTGATTCGGAAGAATGGTAAAAGCGCTG
Source organism: Fimbriiglobus sp. (assembly GCA_036493815.1). Classification (GTDB taxonomy): domain Bacteria; phylum Planctomycetota; class Planctomycetia; order Gemmatales; family Gemmataceae; genus DASXPC01. The sequence continues at coordinate 8,671 of DASXPC010000162.1, forward strand.
TCGGTCAGATTGATGTTTGGGTTCGGTTTCTCGAATCCGGCAGCCGGGGGAATGGTTTCATTGACCAATGCCTGTATGGCGTTAATCAAGCCCGTCACGCCCGCGGCGACGTCGAGGTGGCCGACGATCCGCTTGACCGTCCCCAAGGTACAGAATCCATGATCGGTGGTCGCCGTCCGGAATACGCGGTCGAGGGCGGCGAACTCGATCGGGTCGCCCAAGGGCGTGCCGGTGCCGTGCGTTTCCACGTACGAAATCGAGTCGGCGGTTACCCCGGCCATCGCATGGGCGGCGGCGATGACCCGGGATTGTCCGTCCACGCTCGGCGCCGTGTATCCCACTTTCGTCGATCCGTCGTTATTGACGGCGAATCCCCGGATCACGGCATACACGTGATCGCCGTCGGCCTCCGCGTCTTCCAACCGCTTCAGCAATACAACTCCGGCACCGCTACCGAAGACCGTGCCGTTGGCATTGGCATCGAACGCCCGGCAGTGGCCGTCGGGTGAAATCATCCCACCCTCTTGGTAGAGGGCACCGCGACGCTGGGGAAACGTGATCGACACACCACCCGCTAACGCCATGTCGCACTGGAAATTCAACAGGCTCTGGGCCGCTTGACACACGGCCACGAGCGACGTCGAGCACGCGGTCTGTAGTGTCATGCTCGGGCCGCGCAACCCGAGCCGGTACGACACCCGCGTTGCCAGACAGTCGGGGAGCATCCCCATCAGGGTGCTGTACTGTTCGACCTGATAAGACTCCGCAAACCGTTCGATGAACCGCCGGTCAGTGCAAAGATTCCTCAGGAAATACGTACTCGCACTACACCCGGCGTAGACCCCGATTTCGCCGGGGTAGGATTGCGGCACGTAGCCCGCGTCTTCCAAAGCCTGCCAGCAGATTTCCAGGAACACCCGGTGTTGGGGGTCGATCAGTTCGGCTTCATTGGGCAAGATGCCAAAAAAGGCGGCGTCGAAGTTTTCGACGTCGTCGAGAACCGACCGGGCGGCCACGTAATCGGGGTTGCGGAGCTTTTCCGCGGAGCCGGAAACTTCGATGTCCGACGCCGTGAAACGCGAGATGCAGTCGATCCCGTCGCGCACGTTGTGCCAAAATTCATTGACGTTCTGCGCGCGCGGGAACCGCCCGGCCATTCCGACAATGGCCACGCCGCCTTCAATGCCGTGAGGCCGGACCGGACCGGTCATCGGCGTGCCTCCCGCTCCATGCGTTGCTTTGCGAGCATTTCACGCTGCTTTAAGGCACGATTCCCGAATGGGTTGGGGGCGGCAACACGACCGACCCGGCCGTCTAAATGACGGGCTAGGGACCGCACGGTCGGGTGTTCAAACAGGTCGACCAAAGACAGGTCGCCACCGATCCGTACTCGGAGCCTAGCATGGACTTCGACTAGATGGATCGAACTGCCCCCGATATCGAAGAAGTTGTCGTCCGGACCGGCCACGCAGCCGAGTACTTCGCCCCAGACGGCTGCCACAGCGGCTTCATTTCCGGCCAGGTTGACCCGCCCGGACGCAGGTTTCGCTTCCTCGGGATTGGGAAGGGCGGCCCGGTCGATTTTGCCGTTACCGTTCAAGGGCAGGGCTGGCAGTACGACGATCGTGGCCGGCCGCATGTGCTCGGGCAACTCTTCTGCCAACCGATGTCGGATCGCGACCGGGTCGGGTGCGGCTCCGGAGACGTAGGCGATTAGTCGCTTTTCGCCAATCGCATCCTCCCGTACGACGACTACCGATTCCCGGACCGCGGGATATCGCGCCAGGGCGGCTTCGATCTCGTGCAACTCGATACGGAACCCGCGAATCTTAACCTGATCGTCGGCCCGGCCGAGGTATTCGAGGTCGCCGTCGGGCCGGACCCGGGCCAGATCGCCGCTGCGGTACAGCCGGGAACCCGGCCGAGCGTCGAATGGATCGGACACGAATCGCTGGGCCGTCAGGTCCGGACGGTGGAGATACCCCCGTGCGACCCCGCCCCCGCCGACGTAGATTTCCCCCGTCTCGCCAACCGGCACCGGTCGAAAATCCTTGTCCAGCACATGGACGCGTAGGCCGGGGATTGGGCGACCGATCGGAGTGCCCGCATTCGCCGAACCAACCAGGTCAACTTTCGATAACGGTCGGTAAGTGACGTGAACCGTGGTTTCCGTTATTCCGTACATGTTGACGAGTTTCGGTACAAGATCCCCGTGACGGTCGAACCACGGCCGCAAGCTTTGCGGGTCCAATGCCTCGCCACCGAAGATCACGTACCGCAAGGCTAAATCGGAGGCTTTGCCGTTCACCGCCTCTTCGGCACGAATTAACTGCCGAAAGGCGGACGGAGTCTGGTTCAGGACGGTAACCCGCTTGTCTCGAACCAAGCAGTAAAAATCTTCGGGAGACCGGCTCACGCGGTAGGTCACGACCTCCAAACGACCACCGTAGGCGAGTGCGCCCCACAATTCCCAGACTGAAAAGTCGAACGACACCGAGTGAAAAAGGGTCCAAATGTCCTGCGGTCCGAACGCGTACCAAGCGTGGGTGTTTTCAAAAAGCCAGGTGATGTTCGCATGAGTGACCTGAACCCCCTTGGGGTTCCCAGTCGATCCGGACGTATAAATGACGTAAGCCAAGTCATCGGGACTTGCCGAAACGTCGAGATTCGTATCGTCGGCGGGAAGGTCGGCCGTCTCGTCCAACAGAACGACCCGTGCCGCATGTTGGGGCAACTGATCCAACAGATTTCGTTGCGTGAGCAGGACGGTAACGTTCGCGTCCGACAATAAAAACACTTGGCGTTGCGCGGGGTAAGCCGGGTCGATGGGTAGATAGGCCCCACCCGCCTTGAGAATGCCCAGAATCCCAATAATTAATTCGGGGCACCGCTCGGCACAAAGGCCCACAATCACTTCGGGGCCAACACCCAGATTACGAAGGCGTCGCGCCAGACGATTGGCTCGCCTGTTCAACTCGCCATAAGTCAGTACGGTGTCTTCAAGCCCGACGGCGACACCGTCCGGTGTTTGGCCGGCATGGGCTTCAAACCACCGATAAATCACACCGCGGTCCGTCCCGGGCCCGCCAATTTCCGCCGAAAATTGGCTCCCTGACGTAGTACAGGTAGTCTGCATCGGGCGACCTTGCAATCGTTGTCAGAAAGTCTTGGTGTTGGCCATTTTCTGACCAGATTCAGGAATTATCTATTATCAAACGGCACTAGGGTTCAACCAATGTTAGCACAACCAAAATGAGTCGAAAAGGGATAGAGTTGGAGTTGTCGGATTCGCCGAACACGGCCCGCTGAATTTCGAGAATCTAAGTCCGTAACAAACTGACCCTCCGAAAATCGGATCGTAGCATAAAGTTGAGTTCCGTTTTGGGAACCGCTTCGAACTAACCGCAATCGATAACCCCTTAACGCCGAGGGTGGAAATGAGCCGTCTGGGAGGGCCGCGGAATGACATCGCACAACCCGCAGTACAGCCACACGCAAACGGCTCCGCTCTGCTGGATCATTTATGGCACGGCAGGGTGTTGTCTGATCCTCGCCACGATTCTCGGAAATTCAACGGTCCGATTCCCTGTTCTCGTCGTCGGTCTCGTTATTGCATTACTCGCTTCGTCGGTCCATTATCTGAAAGTCACGGATCGGGGCGACTGGCTGGCCGTTCGGTTCGGCCCCCTTCCCCTGTTCTACAAAAAAGGTACTTGTTTACCGTCCGACAGGAACCAAGATCGGCTTGGGTGCGCAGAGGGCGTTCTTGAGGTATTGGAACGGTTCGAGGAGTCGCTGGGTGCAGGTGCGGAGGACGGACATTAGCACGCTTTGGACGTGGGCCCCG
>DASXPC010000163.1:0-33023 GCA_036493815.1 Fimbriiglobus sp.
ACCTTTCGGTTGCGGGCCGGCAACGGGAGCCGGCCCGCAATTTACCTAATTTCAGCCTGTTGAAAATCCCGTTTCAAACCATCTGCCCTTCAAAAAACCCTTTTTTGACGGGTTTTTTTGGTGGCAAAGGGTTTTTCAAAGGTCTTTACCTCTTCCCATTTTCTTTACTTGCCATGAAAAATTCACTCATACCCATTCCGTTCCTCATCCTCGTGACCGTCGTTGGCTGTGGAGATGGTGATAAGCCAAAGTACGCGAACGTCAAAGGGAAAGTGACTTTCAATGGCAAACCGATCGAAAAGGGCCAGATCATCTTCGCTATGGATGGCCGTGCACCTTCGACCATGCAGATCGTTGACGGCGAGTTCAACGGGCAAGCGATGGTCGGCACGAACAGGATTTCTATCTCCGCGATGAAAAAGACTGCGAATGCTGCGAAACTCTCCAAGGCGGCCCAAATCCAGATTAAGGGCTACCAACAGAAGTTTAAGGACCAACCGAACCAGGGCGGCGGTACCATTTCCGATTACGATCCGATGTCGGTGGATTACATCCCGCCGGAGTGGGGCTCGAAGAGTAAGGAGACGCGGGTGATCGAGGCCGGGCAGACTAACGAGATTGAGATTCACATCAAGGGGTAGAATTGACAAGGTGACAAGGGTGGAATAACGGTATTACGACCCCCTTTCAGGTTAATTCCTGATTCAATCGTACTACTTGTATTGTTAGCTTGTCGCGTTAGTCGCTCGACTCAATCCCCTCCACGCGCGAATCGGTGCGTCGACCACGACTCCTGTGCCTTGTGGTTGATGATGGGATTTCGTCTGCTAATCACGATCGACGGGGGACGGCAGCCTGGTCCAATTCGGATAGTGTGAACGCGGCATATCGGGCCAGCGTCGCGATCACATGAAGTACGGGGAGATTCTCAAGAAATGAATGGACCAACTTCCCGCACGTGGCGACAGAGGAATGTCTCAATCAACGGCGGACGAATAATACTTGCCGTTCTTGTTGTGGCGGCCGGGGTGGTGATTGGGACGGGCGGGTGCAACCGTGCACCGCCGTCCGACAAACCTACTGCCAAGATCCGACCGGCCGCCGCCGACTGGTTCGAGGACGTGACCGACGCGGTCGGGTTGAATTTCATACACGACTGCGGTCCGACCGGCACGTACTTCATGCCGCAGTCCATGTACGGCGGCGGGGCGATGTTCGACGCCGACGGCGACGGCCGACTCGACATCCTTCTCCTGCAAGGGGCCGGCCCGAACAGCGGGGTCGGCAACCGACTCTACCTTCAGACGCCCGAAGGCAAGTTCCGGGACGCCTCGGCCGGCAGCGGGCTGGATTTCGACGGGTGGAATGTCGGCGTGGCCATCGGGGACATTGACAACGACGGCCGGCCGGATGTGTTGATCACCCAATATGGCGGTGTCCGGTTGCTGCACAACGAAGGCAGCGGCAAGTTCCGGGACATCACGGCCGAGTCCGGAATCGTGAATACGCAATGGGGCGCATCGGCCGCGTTCTTCGATTACGACCGGGACGGGCGTCTCGACCTGGTGATCGTGAACTACCTCGACTACGACAAGTCGTGGCCGTGCAACGGGACGGACGGCAAGCGGGAGTTCTGCGGGCCTCGGACGTTCCCTGGAACCATCCCGCGGTTATTCCACAACTTGGGGCCGGGGGCGGGGAAGGTGGTACAGTTCGCCGACGTAACGGTGCAGGCCGGGCTGGCGACCAAGGCCGCCCCGGGTTTGGGGGTGTACGCGGCCGACCTGAACGGAGACGGCTGGCCGGACCTGCTCGTGACCAACGATGGTACACCGAACCACCTCTGGATCAACCAGAAGGACGGGACTTTCAAGAACGAAGCGATGTCTCGTGGGATCGCGCTGCCCGACAACGGCATGCCCTACGCCAACATGGGCATCGCCGTCGGCGACTACAACGGAGACGGTTTGAGCGACTTCTTCGTCACGCACCTCGGGAACGAGACGCACACCCTCTGGCAGCAGGGGCCGGTCGGGCAGTTCCGGGACCGCACCCAGGAAATGAAAGCCGTCCGGACGGCGTGGCGGGGGACCGGGTTCGGGGCGGTCGCCGCCGACTTTGATGGGGACGGGTGGGTCGACATCGCCTACGTGAACGGCCGGGTCCACCGCGCGCCCACGCTCCCGGAAGCCGAGCACCTGTCGGCGTTCTGGAAGCCCTATGCCGAACGGAATCAGATCTTACGAAACACCGGGAGCGGACAGTTCCAAGATGTTTCGGAAGCACAGCCGGTGTTCTGCGGACGGGCGAATGTGGGACGTGGACTTGCCCTCGGCGACTTCGACAATGACGGTAAGCCGGACCTGCTCGTCTTCAGCGTGGGCGACCGCGCCCGACTGTACCGGAACGTCGCCCCCGGCGGCCACTGGGTCGGGGTGCGGGTGACGGACCCGACTCGCGGGGGCCGCGATCTACTGGGAACGGAAGTACGGGTGACGGCCGGCAGCCGCACGTGGATTCAAGTGGCCCAGTCGGCGCACAGTTACCTGTGTGCGAGTGATTCCCGTCCGCTGTTCGGGATCGGTGGCGCCACCGCTTACGATCGGATCGAGGTGGCGTGGCCGGATGGCAAACGGGAGGTGTTCCCGGGCGGAGCGTCCAACCATTGGGTCGTCTTGTCACCGGGGACGGGAAAGGTGCCATGAGACCTCGTACCGTCATTGCGGTGACGCTCGTGGCCCTGATCGTTGCCGTTGCCCCCGGTTACTTTTTCATGCGAGGGGATTTAGGGATCGACGGACACCCGGAACCTCCGCTCGTTCCTGCCGAGTTGACCGACCCCGCGGCACGGAAATTGATCGAGGAATATCGCCAGCGGGTTCTGGCAAACCCGGCGAACAGTTCCGCCTGGGGGGAACTGGGGATGGCGTTCGACGCCCACTACGAGTCGACACCCGCGAAAGACTGCTACCGCCAGGCCATGCGTCTCGACGCAACGGACGCCCGGTGGCCGTACCTGCTTGCCAATACGTTGGATCGTGGTGGCGGGGACGAAATCGAGGAAGCGGTTCGGCTGTTCCGGCGAGTTGTTGATATCACTTCCGCGTCCCAAACTCACCGGACGGTCGCGATCCTTTCCCTTGCCGATCTGCTGACCGAACTCGGGCGCGGTGAAGAAGCCACGCCGCTTTACGAACAGGCATACACCACGGATCCGGCCAACCCGTGGGCTGCTTACCGGATGGGAGTGGCTTTGTCCAACCGGGGGGAAACCGACCGAGCAAGCCGCATTCTTCTCGGCCTCGCGCCCAGCTCGTTCGCTCGGAGGAAGTCGGCCATTGCGATGGCCGAATTGAGTCGCCGGGCCGGGAAAGTGAAGGACGCCGAAGGGTTCGACTATGCCGCCGGATTGCTCCCCCCGGACGACTCCTGGGCTAATCCATTCACGGCGCCGTTCCACGAACTCCGGCGGGGGAGGCGGGCGCTGATGGATCGGTACGCCAAACAGGAGGCCGCCCAGTCTTATCGGACGGCGGTCCAAACGGCGACTGCTCTGGCCGACCAGTATCCTTCGGTCGAAACCCAGCTGATTCTCTTGCGCGCGCTGGTGAACGTCAAAGAGTATCCGGCCGCCGTCGCCGTCGCCGACGACATTCTGCGGGGCGAAGACGGCAAACGCCTGGTCACCGCCCACTCGTTCCTCGGTTTGGCCCGCTTGGGCATGGCGGATCGAGCCGAAGCCGAAGGGCGCAAGGGCGAGACCAAACGGTTACTCACTCAAGCGGCCGAATCGCTCGGCGAATCTGTTCGGCTCAAGACGGATTTTGCCCCGGGATACATGTACCGTGCGAAGGCGTTGCTCCGGCTCGGCGAACTCACGGAAGCCGAGAAGGTCGCTCGCGCCGGGATTTCTTGCCGGCCGGAGGAGTGGGAAGGATATTTGATTCTCGCGGACGTACTGGCCGCCGCCGGTCGTAAACCCGAGGCGATCCGTACCGCCGAGCAGGCCGTGAAGCTGGCCCATCCGAATGAGCCACGTCCGAGACAAGCACTCGAAGCGCTGAAGAAGTAGTCGCTATCGCTTTCCCGGCGGGGCGAGTTTGGCGAGGGCGTCGACGGCCCTGTGATCGCCATTCGGGGCGAGTTCCGCGGCTCGGCGGAGCGAGGCCGTGGCGGCCGTATATTGCCCGCTCTCCGCCAGTATCTGCCCGAGCAGTAAATGACCTTCGACAGCCTCCGGTCGGAGTTGGACAAACCGACGGAGGAGTGCTAGTCCTTCTTCCGGTCGACCCAGGAAGCGATGAAGGGCAGCACCCTTGAGGAGTAGCGCCTTGCCGAAGTCCGGGCTGACGGTGAGGGCCTTGTCCAGCCAGACAACGGCTTGGCGGAACTCGTTGCGGGCGGTGTCCGCCCGACCGGCTGCCCACAGTTGCTCGCCAATTTCGAAGTGGAGTAATCCGGTCTGGTAGTTGGCCGCCAAATTGTTCGGGTCCACCCGTATAGCTTCCGTCAGCGCCGTCAGCGCCCCCTTCCGGTCACCCATCGCCGCGCGGACCTCGCCCAACCCGACGAACGGCCGCGGGTCGGTGGAGGCCGGGTCGGTGGTGAGCGGCCGGAGCAACTGTTCGGCTTGGACCGGTCGGCCGGCCCGTAACAGGCGGGCGGCTTCGTCCAGTCGCCCACCCGGACTGCGGTCCCGCGAGCGAATCGGGTCGGCGAGGGGGTCCGGCCACGACCCTTCCGGGATGGTTGCCGCCCGTTCGCCCAGGTAGTCGGCGTAGGACGTGCGACCCTGTCTACGGCAGATCTCGGCCTGGAGCAACAACGCTTTCCGGGCGGCGAGCGGATTATCCGTCAAGTCGTCGAGGAACTCGGCCGCTGCCCGGTCATCCCCGGTCGCCATTGCGGCCCGCGCCGCGGCCAGGCGGGTTCGTGGGGATTTCGGGTCCGAACCGAGGGCAATCAGGGCGTCGGCCGGTCGTCCGGCCGCGAGGAGGGCTTCGGCCAGCCGCGCCTGCACCGTGTCCCGAGCGTCCGCGGGGACGGTTCCGCCGGCCGCCCGCTGTAGCCAGACGACCGCCGACTCCGGGTCGGTCTCAACCAAGTGATGGCCTAGTAGATATGGCCACCGCCCGTCGTTCGGGTCGAGGTCGGCGGCGGTCTGGAAACACAAGTCCGCCTCCGGATGCTGGCGGTACGCCCGAAGGACGATCCCATACTCCCCCCATGCGGCCGCGGATCGCGGCTCCAACTCAACCTTTCGGGCTGCATTGGCAACGTCTTGTTGCACTTCCCGATCGGTGAACGATGACGGGTCGGGGTGGGGGATTGGGGGCAGTGGCACCCTGCGAGTCTGCCAAACAGTGATCGACACTCCGGCCACGACCACGATGCAAACGGTGGTAAGTGCGATCCATACCTTCCGGCCCCGCAGTCTACCGATCATTCCCAACCCTCATGCGATCGTACTTATTCTACTCGCATCCCATTGCGGCCGCACTCCGCTAACGGACTGTACCGGTTTTGGCGACCACCGTCATCGCCCGGCGGGGCGGGTGTGCCATTCGGCCGCGTCGGTTCTCGGCGGCGACTTGGGGCCGAAGTGCGGATAATTCTGCATCGCCCGGAACGGCAGCGGGCCGATTTCCCCGCCGGTCACGGTCGTCGGCGAAGTGTCCTTGCAGTAGCCGTTGGTCCGGACCACGAACGACCGCGCCCAGCCGTCTTTCAGGGGTGGGAGTTTCGTGGCCTCGAATCGCACCGTGATCTCGTCGCCCGGCCCGCATATTACGAACCGATCGTCAGTCGCGTGGAGCAACTCCGTCACGTCGCCGAGTCGGGTCAGATTTCCTTTCCACCGAGTCACGGGCACGGGTTCCGTCTTGGCGTCATCGTAGGCTACCGGCGGTCGGCTGTTCGGATACACCTCTTGCGCGAAACCCCGTGCGGCGAGCGTCGCACTTGCCACGTCCAACGGAACCACGGCGTTCACCGCCTCCGCCTGGGCAACGAACACGTAATCCCAGTACACCTGGGCGTTGGTGGAAATCCGGAGCCGGCCTCCGCGAAACTCCTTCGGCAGTTCGCGGGTCATTACACGGGGCAGGCCGGCCGGGATGCCGAGTTCGCCCATCGGCACCCATTCGCCGGCGGCGGTTTGCCGCTCGAGCACCGGCGGCTTCAGGTCCACTCCCGCGCGGGTCCCGGCGTACATCGACTCCGGGAATGCGTATTCGGTCCAACCGGCCAAAACCAACCACCAGTTCCCGCCCGCCGGCAGTTCGCCGAAGTCGAGCGAGAGCGAGTGGTCTTCGGCGTAACCGAGCCAGTTGCGGCGGGCAAACCCGTCCACCGCCCGCCGGTCCCGCTCGCGGAGCAAGGGCAACACGTCGCGGCCGTTGTGGTCCACCGCCGATTTCGGCGTGTGCCGAGTGGCGAAGGCGAGCAGTTTCTGCGTCGGTTCCGGGGGGCTGAAGGCGAACCGCTCGTCCGGGAACACCACGGTCTTGGACGGATGGTCGATCACGTCGAGCTGGAGGTGGTCAAGATACAACACTTCGTCCATCGGCTCGGCGATCTTGAGGACGAACTGACCGTCTTTCGCCACGAGTTGACCCGGCTCGATCTTCACCGACTCTTCGGGCCGCGGCGGGCGGGTGCTGCCGTCCGGGCCGGATTCGCCGAGCGACCCGGCACCGAGGAAGTCCGTCACGAACGCGAACCGCTCGCCGTCCCAGGTCATCAGGATCGGACAGGAGCTGCCTTTGCGGTTCGTCTCGGCAATTCGGGTGACCCGTCCGGTTGGCACTCCGAGTTCGGCCTGGATCACCGAATCCGGCCATCGCAACCGCACCACGTCGGCGGCGGTCGCCTTGCCGAGGCCGAGAACCGTCGGTAGGAGCGATTGGCCGAGTCCGGCGGACGCCGTCGTTCGCTCCGCTCCGGCGACGCGCGACCCCGCGTGGGCGGTGATCCGCGTGCCGATGCCGTCGGCGTTCGTCCGCATGTCGGTCTCATGTTCCCGTCGGCCGGTCGGGTCGATCCACACTCCCGCGTTGCCGTTGCCCGTATTGCGGAGCAGTTCCAACCCGCTTTCGGTCGCGATCAGCACGTCCGGTCGTCCGTCTCCGTCAACGTCCGCCACGGCGACCGCATTCGCCACGTCCCGGAAGCCGATTGCTTCCGGCATGACCTGAAGTCGGCCGTCCCCCTGGTTGTGAAGCAACACCAGCCTGCCGTTCGCACCGACGCCGACCACGTCGTCCCAGCCGTCGAGATCGAGGTCGATTCCGACCGCCTGCTTCAGCGGCGGACTGTCGGTGCGCCCGAGGACGAAGTCACTTGGGCCGGTCGAGAGCCAAAGCAGCGGGGCGGCCCCGGCACGTATGAGGAACAGGTCCGACCGTTCGTCATGGTTCGCGTCCAGTACCAGGCCGCCGTTCCAATTTTGGAATCCGCCGACTAGCCAACTGGGCTGTTTCCGCTTGAACCGCATCAGCCGATCGTTGTCGATTACCACTGGTCCGCCTCCGGTCAAAAGCAGCAGATCGACATCGCGGTCGCCATCCAGGTCCGAGGCGACGACCGCGACCGCGTTGCCGCCGAGATTGAGACTCCGCAACTTGTCGCTCTGGAGGAAGGCGGTCGTCAGCCCGGACTTGCCTGGCTCGGCGATCCCGACGTTTTCGAACAGCAACAACTCGCCGCCGGGACGCTCGGCGGTGAACGTACCCGGATCACCGTCGCAGAACTTGCACACCACCAGATCGAGGTCGCTGTCCTGATCCAGATCGACCCAGTTGCAGCCAAGGCAAGTGCCGGGGATCTTGTCCACGCCTGCTGCAGCCGACACGTCGGTGAAGGTGCCGTTGCCGTTGTTGCGGAACAAGTGCTGTTCGCCCGCTCCGGTGATTATGAGGTCCGGATGGCCGTCGTTGTCGAAGTCGCCGGCGGCGGCCCCCAGACTCGGGCGGGGGGTGGCAAGGCCTGCGGCGGCGGTCACGTCGGTGAACCCGCCGTCGCCGTCGTTTCGGAGCAGCAGATCGCGGACCTTTCCGCCGTCCACAACCGCCGACGCGAGAAACACGTCCGGCTTGCCGTCGCCGTTGTAGTCGAACAGCACCATCGTCGCGCCGAAGCGGTCCCGGGCGGCCCGGCGAACCGGGTCGAGGTCGGCGGGAGTGGCCCACCTCACGCCGGCGGCCAACGTCACACGGAAATTCTTCATCCGTTCGAATGACGGCAGCGGGCCGACGGCGGGTTTGCCTTCTCGCGTCGGGTCGCGGCCAATCACGTCGGCGTAATGGCCCATCACGCCGTAACGAATTTCGACCGTGGCCTCCCAGGCAGCTTTCTTCAAGGCTTCGAACTCCGCAATCAAAGTGGCAGCTCGCTTCGGGTCAATCTGGCACAAGGACAAGCTGTAGCGTGCGGCGTTCAGGTAGGGATTCCGCTTGAGGGCTTGCGCGAAGCACTCTGCCGCCGCCGGCGAATGCGAGCCGGTCGGGTTAGTAATCCCGAGTCGGTACCAGGTGTACGCGTCGCTCGGGTCGAGGGTGTTGACGGCCCTGAAGTGGGCGTAGGCGTCGGCGGTTTGGCCGTCGCTCGCGTCGATAATGCCGAGGCAGTAGTGGGCGTGCTTGTTGTCGGGGTCGGTCTGTAACACTTCGAGAAACACTTGACGCGCGGCGGCGATCACGCTCGGGTCGTTCTGATTAAACAGGGCGATGCCGAGGTTGATGCGGGCCGGCAGCCAGTCCGGGGCCAATTTCGCGGCCTGTTCGAATTCCGTGGCGGCCTCCGCATACTCGAACCGCTCCATCCGCCCGACACCACGGGCATTCGCGGACATCGCCAATACGTAGTTATTGACAGGCGGATTCACGCCATGAAAGAACAGGAAATACACACAGATGCAAATGCCTGCGAGGGCGGCGAGTACAATCCACGGCCGATGGCGACGAGACGGCGGCGGTGCCGATGGAGGTGTAGCCATATCGCCCGGTTGAGTTCGATTTCCGGTTTCGGATGTCGGGCGGGTGCCCGATCTTCGCGTTCCGAAGCATTCCGAGACCGATTCCCGTTAGTGTGCAAAGTTGGCCTGCCGAAGCCACTGCTCCGCCGGCAATTTTCGGGTACCTGGTTGCCTCTCGGTCTGACGAGACGACGCGGCCGCCCGCCTGCCGGGCCAGAGTTTCGGCAGGGTCGAAGTGACCGGCGGCTAGCGGAAGGACTGGGTGCGGCCGAACACCCTTTTATATTGCGGAAGGCACATTTTATGGGAAAATAAGCCGGTGAATCGGCCCCCCTCCCGGGCCGGGCGCCGAGTGCTGACAATGTCGAACGAACCGCGTCCCCTGCCCATTCCCGTTACCCAGCCTGCCCCTAGACGCAAGCCTTCGCCGTACGAGCCGGCCATCAAGCCGTGGCTCCGGCCTCTCTTATGGTTCATCTTTGCCGGCTTCGCTCTCCTGGGCGCCACGGGGGCGTACCTTTCCGGCGTCAGTTTTCTGAACTGGTATCGGCCCGCCTCGCTTTACACCACCCCGTTCACATTTTGGATGTTCCTTGCTCACGGGGCCGTCGGCCTCCTCGGCGTCGCTCCGTTCCTCGTCTTCGGGTTCAGTCACTACGTCACGTCGCGTCGCCGGCCGAACCGCAAGGCCGTGCGACTGGGACTCATGGTGTTTGGCCTTGGCTTGGCGACCATCGCCACCGGTTTGGCCCTGTTCCAATTGGACGGCCTGCCGCAGCTCCCGACGGGAACTCTTTCCCGCTCGACGGTCTACTGGCTGCACGTCGTCGTGCCCGTGCTGGCCGTCGTCGTGTACATCGGCCACCGCAAGGCGGGGCCGCGGATCAAGTGGGGCTACGGCAAAGCCTGGGGTGGCATCGTGGTCATTCTGCTCGCCGTCATGACTGTGATGCACGGGTACGACCCGCGGGCCGCCGCCCGGGTCGGCTCGGCCGAGGGGGTGCAGTACTTCGAGCCCTCGCTCGTCCGCACCGGCGACGGCAAGTTCATCCCGGCCGACGTGCTGATGAACGACCAATACTGCGTGTCCTGCCACGCCGACATCGCCAACGACCACCTGCACAGCGCCCACAAGTTCAGCTCGTTCAACAACCCCACGTACCTTTTCAGCGTAAAGGAAACCCGCGAGATGGGGATGAAACGGGACGGAAACGTGAAGTCGTCCCGCTGGTGTGCGGGGTGTCACGACCCGGTGCCATTTCTCAGCGGGCAGTTCGACGACCCGAAGTTCGACTTCGAGAACCATCCGACCGGGCACGCGGGAATTACGTGCTCGGTCTGCCACAGCATTACGGAAATCCACGGCCCCCAGGGCAATGCCGCCTTCACGATCGAGGAGCAGCAACTCTACCCGTTCGCGACGAGCGAGAACCGGGTTCTGCGGTGGATCAACAACCAGATGGTGAAGGCGAAGCCGGAGTTTCACAAGAAGACGATGTTAAGGCCGCTGCACAAGTCGGCCGAGTTCTGTTCGAGCTGCCACAAAGTCTCGTTGCCGGTGGAACTGACGCACTACAAGGATTTTCTTCGCGGGCAGAACCATTACGACGCATTCGTGTTGTCGGGAATGGGGAATGGCAGCCGGAGTTTCTATTTCCCGGATAAGGCGAAGAACAACTGTGCCGACTGCCACATGCCGTTGAAGCCGAGCAAGGATTTCGGTGCCAAGGATTACGACGGCACCGGCGGTCGCAAAGTCCACGACCATACCTTCCCCGCCGCGAACACGGGCGTGTTCGAACTCCTGAAGCACGACCCGAAATACGCGCACCTGGCGACCGGGTTCGATCGATCGATCGCAGTAACGACCGATTTCCTCAAGGACCGGAAGGTGCGGATTGACCTGTTCGGCTCCAAGACGATTCACCCGGACGGAACGGTGAACGACGACTCGCTTGCCGTCTTCCGGCCCAACCTTACTAAACTGGTGCCGGGCGAAACCTACCTGATCGAAACGGTCGTCCGCACGCTGAACATCGGGCACCTGTTCTCACAGGGCACCGTCGATTCGAACGAAATCTGGGTCGACTTCACCGCGACGAACAACGGCAGGGTGATCGGCCGCAACGGGGCGACCCGATATCCGGACGACACCGGGGCGGTGGACGAGTGGTCGTACTTCGTCAATGTGCTGATGCTCGACCGGAATGGGAACCGGATCGACCGGCGGAACCCGCAGGACATCTTCACCCCGCTCTACGACCACCAGATTCCGCCCGGGGCGGCGAGTGTCGTTCATTACAAGTTCACCGTGCCAAAGGACGCGACCGGTTCGATCCGTTTCACGGCCCGCCTGCGATATCGCAAGTTCGACCAGCCGTACATGGCGTACGTCTACAAACCGCTCGACCGTGCCGTTCCGAAATTACCCGTCGTGGACATGGCCTCAGACACGGTGGAGATCCCCCTCGCCGGCGGTCGCGACGTCCCGAAGCAGGAATCTCCCATTCAGCCCGCCTGGCAACGGTGGAACGATTACGGCATCGGCTGCTACCTCGAAGGTGGTATGGGAAAGAAGAAGGGCAACCTCCGTCAGGCGGAGGGTGCGTTCGAGAAACTCCTGACCCTCGGCGTCAAGGATGCCGAGTGGAACAGCCACGCCAACCTCGCCCGCGTCTACCTCGACTTGGGCCGGTTGAACGAAGCGGCAAAGGAAGTCGTCGCGTCCGGCACGTGCGACCCGCCGGCCCCGTGGTGGCTGCGGGCGTGGCTCTCGGGCCTCGTGACCGCCGAGAACGCCACAACGAAGGCCGAGTGGGACGAGGCGGCCAATCAGTTCGCCAAGATTGTTGACCCGGCCAACCAGCCGGTCGAGCGGAACATGAACTTCACGAAGGACTACGTCGTGCTCGACCGGCTGGGGCAGACGCTGTTCCGCCGCGCGCAACTGGAGCCGTTCGGCTCGGCCGCGCGACACGAAATCCTGAGTCGGGCCATTACCGCGTACGATCGAGCATTGGCCGTCGATCCCGAAGACCTGCCGGCGCATTACGGGTTGAGTCAGTGCTTCGCCGAATTAGGGGCCGGGGCGCCGGCCGGGAAAGAGCCGGTCGCGGGGACGGTGCAGGAAATCGCGGGATTGGTGGCATCGATTGCGGCCCGATCGCCAGAGCGGGCCGCGACTGCGGTTCGATTCGCCGACGCCGTCACGGCCCTGGGCCGGAAATCCCCCTCGTCGAATTCTCCACGGTTGAAGGCATTACAGGAAGCGCGAAAGACGTTAACCGAGGTGTACGGCACCGAATCCGATCCGGACGCGAAGACCGACCTGGCCTTCGCCCTGTCGTGCATTCACCGGGAGTTGCACGCCCTGTTCAAGCCGGACGAACTGGCCAGGGCCGCGGCGACGAAGGCCTACCGCGAGAAACACCCCGCGGCGAACGCCGCCGCGGAGGCCATCGTGCACTACCCGACGGATCGGTTCGAGAAGAAATAATCCCGCTTCCCGACTGCCGGTCGGGAACGAGGTTATCGTTGCCGCCACCGCTTCTTGCCCTCGTTGATCGCCCGCTCGTTTCCGGCGATGCTCGGCGGTTTCGCCCCCGCGCCCGGGTAGATTGGCGCCCGCCCGCTCGGATACGCTTCCGTTCGCAGGTGTCCCAGCATGTGGTGCCCGGTCCGCCGGTCCCGCTCGGCCCGTAGCGCGGCGATGTCGATCGGGGCGACCACGATCTTTTCCCCCGGTCCCGGGTCCGCCTGGGCGAGGATGCGGCCGTCGTAATCGACCGCCATGCTCCCGCCGGGCCAGGAGAACGGCGGGTAGTGGTCCAGGCTCGCTCCCTGGTTGGCGGCGACGACGTAGGCGACGTTTTCGAGCGCCCGGCACCGGTTCACCACGGTCCACCAGTCCATCGGCGGCGTCGCCCCCCACGGGTCCATGTAGGCAGACACGCGGACGAGAACCTCCGCCCCTTGGAGGGCGAGTTCCCGGATCGCCTCGGGGAAGAGCCAGTCGTAGCAAATAGCCGCCCCGAGCACGCCGATCTCCGTCTCGGCTACGGGGAACAACGGCTCGGCATAGCCGGGAATGTCGTGCGGGCTGGCGTGGACTTCCCAGGGAATCCACGTGTTGACTTTGCGATACTTGTAGAGCAGCCCGTCGGGGCCGATGAGACAGGTCGTGTTGAAGACCTGGCCAGGGTACTTGTCGTCGCGTTCCAGGAAGCTGCCGCTCTGAATGTAGACGTGCCGTTCTTTCGCCTTCTCGCGATAGCGGTCCGTTTGTTCGTTCGGCAACGGCACGGCGAGCTTTTCGTGCAGTTCCTCGACCGTTTCGTAGACCGGGGCGGCGTGGGCGAATTCGGGGAAGACGACGAGCCGCACGTCGCCGAACGGGGCATACCCGAGCACGGCCCGATCCACCGTGGCGAGCATGTGACTCACCCGGCTGGGGATTTCAGCCCAGGATTTCGGGTTCGGAAAATCGGTCTGGCACGCCGCCGCGAGATAACGAGGCAATGGAGTCATGGCTCACCGGGTCGGGGATGAACGTTCGGTGTGTCCTCCGCGTAGCAGTTATAGACTGAACCGTGCCCGAGGAGTCCGAATCATGAATCGGCCGGTGAAGTGGGTGGTGGGGGTCGTCCTCGCGGCCGGGATCGCGGTCGGCGTCTATCGGCTCGTCGGCCCGAAGAATTCCCGGACTCCGGTCGGCCCGGCCGTGGACGTCGGGGGCACGGCTGAACGGCGGGCGGTGCCCGTGCCCGACGTCCGCTTCACGGACGTCACGGCGTCGGCCGGTTTGCGGTTCACGCACTTTAACGGGGCGGCAGGGCAGAAACTTCTGCCCGAAACGATGGGCGGCGGCGTCGCCGTGATCGACTTCGACGGCGACGGCAAACCCGACCTCTTCTTTACGAACGGGTGCCCCTGGCCCGGCCATCAAGGCCCGACTCAAGCCCCCTGCCTGGCCCTCTACCGGAACAAGGGGGACGGAACGTTCGAGGACGTCACCGCTGCCGTGGGATTAAATGTGTCGATGTACGCCGTCGGCTGCTGTGTCGGCGATTACGACAACGACGGGTTCCCCGACCTTTTCGTCACCGGCGTCGGCGGGGACCGGCTGTTTCACAACGAAGGCGGCAAGCGATTCGTCGACGTCACGGCAACCGCGAAAGTTGGCGGGGCGGGCGGTTGGCCGAAAGACCTTTCCGCCGAAGCCTTTCTCCGCCACGCCCCGCCGATCCCGTTCGGGTCGTCGGCCACGTTCGTGGACTACGACGGCGACGGGAAGCTCGACCTCTTCGTCTGCCGGTATTGCACCTGGTCGCCGGCGATTGACTTGAGCATCCACTCCACGCTGACGGGCGTCGGCCGGACGTACCTGCAGCCGACTTCGCTCGAAGGAAGTTACTGCGTTCTCTACCGGAACAAGGGAGACGGGACGTTCGAGGACGTGAGTGCGGCGAGCGGAATCCAGGTGGCGGAGCCGGAAGGAACCGACGCGAACGCCAAGCTCCGGCCGGTCGGGAAATCGCTCGGCGTCATCGTCTGCGATCCCGACGGCGACGGCTGGCCCGACTTGATCGTGGCGAACGACACGGTGCGGAACTTCCTCTTCCACAACGTACCGGACGGGAAAGGCGGGAGGAAATTCGAAGAAATCGGCATGTCTGCCGGGGTAGCCTACGCCCTCGGTACCCCCCGCGGGGCGATGGGAATCGATGTGGGGGAATACCGCCCGGGCAAATCGGCGGTGGTGATCGGCAACTTCGCCAACGAACCCAATTCGTTTCTGTCGCTCATCAACCCGGGCCGATTACTCTTCTCCGATCAGGCGTCCACGACCGGTCTCGATGGCCCCAGTCGAGGTCCGCTCAAGTTCGGGGCCTTTTTCTTCGATTACGATCTCGACGGCCGCCTCGACTTGCTAACCTGCAACGGCCACATTGACCCGGACATTCACCGGGTGCAGAGTAGCCAAACCTACAAACAGTCGGCCCAACTCTTCTGGAACACCGGGGATGAGGTCCGCACGTTCGAACTCGTCACGACGGCCGCGAGTGGACCGGACCTGTTCCAACCCCTCATCGGCCGGGGGTGCGCCTTCCTCGACTTCGACGGCGACGGCGACCTCGACGTCGTCCTGACCGATAACGACGGCCCGGCCCGGTTGCTCCGCAACGACCAAAAACTCGGCCACCACTGGATTCGCCTCACGCTCGAAGGCGACGGGACGACGAGCAACAGGAGTGCGATCGGGGCGGAAGTCGTGGTCGAAGCCGGTGGGAAAACGATGATCCGGACCGTGACGGGAGCGAAAGGATACCTCAGCCAGAGTGAGTTGACCGTAACCGTCGGCCTCGACTCGACGACGAAAGTGGACACGGTGACCGTCCGTTGGCCCGGCAAGGCCGGACTGAAGCAGACGTGGACCGGACTGGGCGTGGACGGGACGTACATTCTGAGGCAGAATCAACCCGCCGCCCAGCACCGCTAAAGTTGCTCCCGAAAGCGAAGTTGCGGTTGCAAATGCTGGGCCGGATTTGCCTTCTCCCCGCCGTATTCCTTCCGCTGCAGTAGTAATTCTGCTCGATGATCCCTTTTGTGTTGAATTGGAAGTTCGTTGATAAAGAGCCGCACACGAAGTAAGCGGCGGATAGTGTATGCCGCTTACTTCGTGCGCGGCTCCTCTGAAACGCATTTCCGACCTTCTCCCTCAATCGATCCGCCCAAATTATCATTTCGGTGCTGGATCATTTTTTCGTGAGAAAAGTCAACTGCCATGCAGTATGATCACGTATCTCTATGGCGGGAATTCCCCCGCTTCGCGATTCTAGCGTTCGGCATTTATCGATTCCTCTCTCTTCGAGGTCGCCATGCTCAAACGTTATCGTGCGTTCACACTCATCGAGTTGCTGGTGGTGATCGCAATCATCGCCGTACTGATCGGGCTGCTGCTCCCGGCCGTCCAGAAGGTCCGCGAGGCCGCGGCCCGGATGAAGTGCCAGAACAACCTCAAACAGATCGGCTTGGCCATCCACAACTTCTACGACAGCCAGGGGCGGCTCCCGTCCGGCGGGTTAATGCCGACGAGCGGTACCGGCTCGCAGTTCAGCGTCCTCGCCCAAATCCTGCCCCAGATCGAACAGGACAACGTCTACAAGTTGATCGACTGGAGCAAGCAGCCCCAGGACACGGCCAACGACGTGCCGCGGAACACCATCGTCGGCAGCTTCCGTTGCCCGTCGGACAAGGACAACCCGATCCCGGCGTCCGGGGCGGCCACCAACTACATGGCAAACTCGGGTACTCTGCCGTTCTTCGTGATCCCCGGGTCGGCGAACAGCAACGGCCCGTTCTACATCAACACGTTCTACAAATTCGGCGACATCTCGGACGGCACCTCGAACACCGCCTTCTATAGCGAGCGGCTGTTGGCCGACGGGTCCAATGCCGTGGTCAGCCCGATCGAGGACGTGTTTTTCAGCCCGGCCAACCCGGCCACGGCCGACGAAGCCGTGAGCATCTGCAATGCGGTGAACACGGCCGACCTGTCCACCCAGTTCCCGCTGTTCATGGGCGCCCCGTGGATGCACCACCAACATCGCTACCTGCACATCAGCCCGCCCAACTCCCGGTCGTGCGGGTTCTTCGTGGTCGGCAAGGCCACCATGCCGCCGAGCAGCCGGCACACCGGCGGGGTGAACGTGCAGTTCGGGGACGGCAGCGTGCGGTTCGTCCGCGACAGCGTGGACCTTGCCACCTGGCGGGCGCTCGGCACCCGCAACGGGGGGGAGGTGCTGGGTGACTACTAACCGTGGCTGGGCGCTAGTCTGCCTGCTGGCCGTCGGCTGCGGCGACCGGCCGGTGGCAAAGTCGGTCGAGCCCGAGAAGGCCCGGGAAGCCCTCAAGACCACCCTCGACGCCTGGAAGGCAGGCAGGCCCATCAAGAGCCTGCAATCCGACACGCCGCCGATCGTGGCCCAGGACTTCGACTGGATGGCGGGGGCCAAGTTGGACGCCTACGAAGTGCTCGGAGAGGGTACCCCAATGGACGCCAACCTGAAGGTGCCGGTCAAGTTGACCCTCAAGGGCCAGCAACCGAAGACGGTCAACTATGTGGTCGGCACCGACATCAGGTTGACCGTGTTCCGGGCGATGGAGTAACCGCCCTGGCGATGTTGTGATCTTCGGGGTCAGCGGGCCTGTTGCCACTGCCCAATCGCCCAAGCCCCTGCGGTCCCCAACGGTGTGCCCCCCCGACAAACCGCCAATGCCAAGGTGGGACCGGCACACAAGCCGGTCCCACGAGCGGGCATTCGACACAGCATCCAAAAAGCGAGGGCACGCATCGACGGCACACATTACCGTCCCCGAAAGGATTCCCGGCATCGTGGGACCGGCGATGGCATATCCCGAGGCGGCCAAGCACCTCAATCCCCTGGCCGAGCACCTGCTGTGCGATCCCTCACCAGCATTCCGCAGTGACCGCAGCCAGTCGTTTCCGAACAAATTCAAGGTTTATTTCTTGACCTCAGTTTTCTTTTCAACGCCTTTTTTCACTTCTGGTTTTTCAGGTGGTTTTGGTGTTGCGAATACATTTCCGCGCTCGAGGGGAAGCTGGAAAGCATCCGCGAAGCGAGTCATGTAATTCACCCACGACGAATACCAGATAATGTCAATCGCACGGTGAGGTCCGAATGATTCCACAAGTGCCGCAACATCGGACCGATTGACCTCGGATGGTGATTTCGACAGCTTGGAGGCAAAGGCAAAGGCCTGCCTTTCGGCAGGAGAAAATTCTTCCCATTCCCCGAGTGCTAACTTTTTTGTTCGAGCTTTGACTTCATCATCTTTTAAGCCCGCGACCGCGAGCATCATGTTGCCATGACCCATTCAGTAAAAACAATCGTTGGTTCGGGTCACAACCCAGAACAGCGAACTGCTGTAAACGGAATTGGACCGCCCTTCCTGCTGAAACGCTCGAAAGGCCGCAAACCACGCCATGGTCATTTCCGGTTGATAACCGGCACTGACCTTCATCCAAATAATGTTGTCAGTCTGTTTTTTTACGTCCGCGGGAAGTTTTTCAAATCGACTCTTATCGGGAAACGATATTCTCGAACTTCGGGCCTGTTGGGATTTCAATGCCTTCTCCAATCCATCAAAACCAATGTCTTTCCATTCTTCGGGGGCGTGATAAGACTTATTGGGCAAGATGTTTTTGACGGTCTCCCAATCCGGTCGAGCCGGTGCCGAAATCAATGCCGATTGAGAAGGATCGAATTTGAAATCAACGGCGGCGAATGGCCCACCGTTTTCAACGGTCGCACCAAGGCCGAGCAATATGCGGTCGTGAAAATTGGCAAATGCGACTGTGTGTACGAGTGCGACGGCCCGATCCGGTCCCAATCGTTCAATCACGGCTTTCATTTCCGCATCGGTAATCGAATAGCCTGCTGAAGTCAGTTTCCTTGCTAATTTCAAAACGATTCGGTCGGTTGCATTCACGTCTCCGTTTTTCAGATCGATAATTTCCGCTTGGCTTGCCCCCATCCGTTTGAGATCACTCTCGGCATACCGAGCCGCATAATCGCACTGCAATTCCTTTGCAACCGCCCAACGCACTTTCGCAGCCAACTCGTTGCCGAGCGGATTCTTCATTCGATGGAGGTAGTCCAGCGCGAGCACGCCGGCCGTGGTTTTCGGTTGCGAAACCACGAGCATGCGGGCCCAATTTGGTAACGGCGGGGCTTCGCGGGGAAGTCGGCTCCAGGCATCGTTGTTTCCCACGGTTGGAAACAGTGGAGGCGATGGACCGGCAGTTTTTTTTGTCGGTTCCGCCTGAGAAATGCTAAACGCCGTTAGGACGAAGAAGATATGAGTCATGGGAGACCTGGAGAAAGGTCGTTTGAACCAAATTAATCGGGAAATCGGACATGTGCAAGTCGCAGGAAAAGAATACCGAAATTTCGTAACGCCCCGGACTCAGGTGGAGCGCTACCTTGCTCATTCCTTCGGCATGGGTACGGGTGTCCAGTTTAATTTGCGATAGTCTTTGGCGAATTCGGTAATCTCGATGGCCTGGTTCACGCCCACGTCGTGGAATACTTGCGTGGTTTGACTGGTGGGCCAGAAGACTTCCAGAGTCGCCACGGATTTCGCCTTGCCCAGACCGATGTGTTGCTGCAACGGGTTGCCGCCGAAGCTGCTGCCGCTGCTGACGTGACGATGCACGGTCAGCGGGTGCTCCCCGGCGGTCACGACCTTGATGCGGGCTCCGATCGCGGCCCGGTTGGTTTTTTGGCCGACGAGCTTCACGGTGAGCCAGTTGTTGCCGTGGCCCGGGTTCAGAAACAACACGTTATGGTAGCGGTCGCCGGGCACCGCGCCACCGAGTTCCTCGAACAAATCGACGTTCCCGTCTCGCTTCCAGTCGCCGCAGGCCACGCCGTGTCCTTTCTGAAGATGTCCGGTACCGGCTGTGGTCGTGATCTCGGCAAAGCTTTTGCCGGCCACGTTCTTGAACATGCGGTTGGGAACGAGCATGGCGAAAGACGGGTCGCCGGTGCCGAGATAGAAATCGAGATAGCCGTCGTTGGTGAAGTCCGCGAAGTTGCTGCCCATGGTGGAAAAGACGTTGTCCACGCCCGTTTCCGCACTGACGTCCTGGAACTTCTTGCCGCCGAGATTGCGGTAGAGCCGTGTGACGTCCATGCCCGTCGGCGGGCGACGGCCCTGCATGCCGCCGACCACGTGTTGGATATCTCGATGGTAGCACGTCGCGAAGATGTCCAAGTAGCCGTCGTTGTCGTAATCGAAGGCCCAGCACGAAAAGCCCCATTGCGGTCCGCCAATGCCCATTTCTGTGGTCACGTCGGTGAACGTGCCGTTGCGGTTGTTGTGGAACAACTGGGGAGTCGAGCTGGCATAAGTCATGAAAAGGTCGGGATAGCCGTCGTTGTCGTAGTCGATCCAGGCGGCCCCTTTGCAGACCTTCTGTTTGCCCTGGACGCCGGCCTTGTCAGCGACTTCCTCGAAGGTGCCGTTGCCGCGATTGCGGTATAGGCGGTTCGGGCCCGTTTCGCAACAGACGAAGAGGTCGAGAAACCCGTCGTTGTCGAAGTCGGCCCAGGTGGCGCTAATGGAGTTGGCTGGTTCCATCAAGCCGGCTTCCCGGGTGACGTCGGTGAAGGTGCCGTTTCCGTTGTTGCGCAACAGGCTCGGCCGCATCGGCTGCGGCATCCAGGCCCCTCTCATGATGAAGAGGTCCAAATAGCCGTCGTTGTTGTAATCGGTTTGCACCAGGTTAAGGCCGCCGAGCTGTTTGCCGAGGCCGGCCGCCTCCGTACGGTCCTCGAACGTGCCGTCGCCCTTGTTGCGATAGAACGCCATGGACTGGGCATTGTCCCAACTGGTGGTGACCAAATCCAATAGGCCGTCGTTGTCGAAATCGTCCATGACCGCGCCGCCCGCCATGTTCCTGCGCGTGATGCCGACCAGGTGGGAAACGTCCTTGAAGCGACCGATGTCCAATTCCCGTCCGAACTGACCGAATGTCATGAGATATTGGGGCGGTACCTTTCCCGGATATTCTCCGAGCGTCATATAGGCCACGTTGAGCAGCCAGCGAATGCCCACGTCACCCGGGAATTGCTCGAGATATTCCGTGAAATGCTGGATCGCCAGCCGCGAGCCGGTCGGCTTCAAATGGACCGCCGTGGGCGGAATCGGTAAGATGCAGGCGCCTTCACCTCGACATTCAAGGCAATTCTCGGTCTCCCCACGGCGCATGCCCGCAATGCCTTGAAAGTAGACAATCGAGTAGAGCCATTTCTCGGCGAGGCGGTCGGACGATTCCACCAGAGCGCGAGCCTGCTGAAGGACTTGGTAGGCCGCATCTGGATCCCCGCCGTACATGAACAAACCGGCCTTGGATATAAACAGTCCCGGCTTATCCTCCACGGGTAGATCGTTTGAGGCCAAGCGTTTGTCGATCTCTGCAATTCCAAGACGGTCCAGGTCCGCAAAGGCGTCCCGAATGCTTTCCAATGAGGATGGATCCTTGATGGGGCGCAATCCCGACAGGGCTGCCTCGTAACCCGCCGTGTCTACATTCTGCTGAGGTTGATAGTTCAGAATTCGTTTAGGTGCTGCAGGCTGGGGAGGATTGGAAACTGCTTCGGTCTTCACAAACGAATACAGTCCGAACGAACAGGCGACGAGCAGGGACAACGCCAGGAGAACAGCTTTTGTTTTCATGGAAATAGACCTCTTGGTCAAGCGCGGCCTGCTGACGGCAGAGGAATAGTGGGCGGGACAAAAGTGATGCGATGGTTCGGTTGCAGTATAGGCGGCGGTGTCCCCCTACGGAAGTCGGGTTAGGTTTTTCGGGTACGTTTGGCGTCTTGGATTCGGTGGCTTTCGTTGGGGGTTTCGATGAAGGTGGCACGGGATTCCACTCGCGATTATACGTGATTTTTCGATCAGGCCCTTGGAACGCCGAGAGGCGGTAGTGTCCTAATTTGAAATAGACGGTTACTTGTAATGCGAAAACCACGCCGTAAACTTCTGGCATGAAGAAGCGTGGCCCCGGACGTCCGAAGTTAACCAAGAGCAAGGCCCGCGGGTCAGTCTACACGATCCGGTTGCTGGCGTCGGAAAGGAAAGCGGTAGGGGATGCAGCAAGGCGGGCCGGGAAGAAGCTGTCCGATTGGACCCGGGACGTGTTGCGTGAAGCGTCCCGGGTTGGTAAGACAACAAAAGGCTCGGAGCCGGAAGACGCCAGAATCGAACTGCACGGTGTGTCAGCACCGAGGCCTTTGGATGTAAAGCCCAGTTAAGTGCACCAGCACACGGCGCGTCTTCCGCAAGGAAGGGCCTCCCACCCACTCCCCTGTTGCTTGGTCGCACGTCGGGGGGTGGGTGGTGTCTTTTATGTTCTGCGCTTCCGGGGTCGGTCCAAGTCCCCCGTCGCGCACTCAATTCTTCTCATCGTCTTTCTCCTCTTCGCTCGGGTTCTGACTGAGGACATATCGCTTAAGCCGCACCCAAAGCGCTTTGGGTAACGGGTTCGGCGTCTCGACCCGGAGCGTTCCCTCCGGTGTGTTCACTGACCAGACAGTGTTCTCTGGTCCGGTGGTTTTGATTGACGGTTCAGTTGCAGTTGATTTGGCCGTGGCGATGCCGGGTCGGATGATATGGCGGGCTAGCTCCTCAACTTCGTTTCCGTTCCTTTGGTCCTTTAGTTCTTCTGAACTGGGGACTGCGGCATCAGGTTTCCCCGCACTCCGCATCGCTACTCCGTAACGCAAGTGCCCCCCATTATCGAATAGCCCTAGACGGTCGCAGGCGTCCTTGAACTGAGAAGCCGTTCGGTCCACCCAACTCTTGGGAACTCCGAACTTAGCCAGCAAAGTTCCGAGATTACGCGACGCGGGAAGCTGGTTCCCATCGAAGCGGCGGATAAGCATTTCGTGGGCCGGGGGAGTTGTGACGAACTTCAGTTCAGCAAGCCTCTTTTCAATCGGGCTCTCTGGGTAGAAATACCGCTTCCCTTCATCGGTCAATGTGTACTCGCCGTGCCCCTCGATCATGCCGTAGGTCCGCGCGGCCGCAATGCTCTGAGCCAGCGACTGAGAATCGTCGCTCATCTCCAAGTGGTGAGCGATATCGCCCTTGCTGACGGGCGCTCGATCACCGCCGAGCGACTTAACTGCGTCGGCAATTTTGAGCGACTGTGCCCAGGAGTAGTACGGGTACGACGGCCCTTTTCGGGCGTCCTGTTGCTTGGTCATGACCCAAGTCTAGCTAAGCGCCTGACATCGATCAATAGCGCCGTTGAATAATTCTTGAGGAATTGACATTGACCCGTGTCAATAAACGTATTACACTTTTTCTAGTCACGGAGAGCAGTCATGGCCAACGTCGTCCCCTTCGACCGTCAAGTTACCATCGTGAACATGCTCGCGGAAGGGTGTTCGATCCGGTCGGTCGAGCGGATCACCGATACCCACCGGGACACGATCATGCGGTTGGGGGTTCGGGTCGGGCAGGGCTGCACCCGGCTCTTGAATCGAATGATGGTCAACCTCCCGAGCAAGCAAATCGAAGTCGATGAAATCTGGGGGTACGTCGGGAAGAAAAACAAGAACGTGCGGGACAACGACACGTCCGAAGTCGGCGACGCTTGGACCTTCATCGCTCTGGATGGGGACACGAAAGTGGTCCCGTGCTTCCGAGTCGGTAAGCGGGACGCGACTACGGCCAACGCCTTTATCTCTGACCTCGCATCCCGTCTTACGAATCGCGTCCAGTTGTCGAGCGACGCCCTCAAGGCGTACGCGGAAGCAGTTGAACTCGGGTTCGGCGGGGATGTGGACTACGGCCAAATCGTAAAGTCCTTTTCCACTGCCGATCCGCTCCCGGCGAGTACCCGGTATAGCCCGCCGCAAATGGTGTCCGTCACCCGAACGGTCATCACCGGGAAGCCGGCCACCGGGCGAATCAGCACGAGCTACATTGAACGGCAGAACTTGACTTGCCGGATGCACTGCCGCCGGCTGACCCGATTGACGAATGCCTTCTCGAAAAAGTTGGAGAACTTCAAGGCCGCGATGGGCCTTCACTTCGGGTACTACAATCTGGTTAAGCGTCACGCGACGCTGCGGATGACCCCGGCAATGGCCGCGGGTGTCGTCTCCCGACTCTGGTCAGTGTCCGATCTGGTCAATGAGGCGAATGCCAGCCCATGAACGACGTGAAGGCGATCAGGGACGCGATCCGCAGGCTTCACGGGTGCGAGTCGGCGCACGTCGAATCCGTTCCTATCAGCGAGCGGTTCCAAGGTCGGACCGTCTGGGAAGGTACGGTCGAGGTCTTCAACCTTACCGGCCACTCGAAAGCAACCCGGTGCTATGCGTGGCAACACGAACAGGGCGCAGAGGGAAGTCGGTTTGTCGCCGTGTTAGAACTCCCGCCCGTGAACTCGGCCCGGAAAGCGGTTCAAGTCGCCGTGGCGGCGGAAGCCCGTAGTAAAGCGTAAAATCCGGCGGCAACCTCAACCGTGAAAATCTGGGGTTCAAATTAGGACACTACCCGAGAGGCTACTATCCTAACTCGGGGGATATTGTTCCCGACGCCCCGCATGCGTGGCTCTATTCATCATGTTAATTGGGGGCGTCATTTAGGAGAAAAATGGTCCGGTTCGAAATGAACAGGGTCCGATAGTACGAGTGTGCTAAATTGGAAGTTCGTTGATAAAGAGCCGCGCACGAAGTAAGCGGGGGATCACGTCGACAAAACAGGCTTCCGTTACTTTTCAGGACTATCGACCGACGGGTATAGTTTCCTCAGACCGGCCGACGGTCACTGAACTGAATGGGCGACGGTTCAGTAATCACGGCCGGTCTTTTTTGTTTTATTTTCTGCTTTGCGTTTTTGTCCGACCGCCTGCCACGCGACCTTTTGCATTAGCAATTTCCCATTTCGACTCAGTGTTACGACGTCATCCTCGATCCCGACAGGACTTTCCTTGAACAGAACGGCAAAAAACACGCACGCAGCCAAGTACGTTCCAGCGAGGGTCGGGTGGCTGTCGTCCTTGTCGTGCAAGGCGGGCTGGTCGCGCTTGGTGAGAAACCGCTGCCAAGCATTGCCGACAGGGACAACCGTGGCACTCAGCTCTTTCCCGATCTGCGTGTAGGCATGAGTGATAGCCTTCTGCGTCTCCGGAGCCTGTCTCCGCGCCCAAGTCATGTACAGAGCCATCTTCGACCCCGCTTCGCGGATCACCGCGTCGAACAATCGGATGTTCTCGTGCATCCGTGCCGCATTCTTAACCGGCAACGTGCTTTGTTCCTGAAGAACGACGTAGTCGTACTTTCCCTTCCGAATAGCCTCGCCAGCCTTGCCGGCGTTCCAGTGAGCCCGGAGCGGCGCTCCACCTGCGAAGACCAAACGATGGTGCATCGTCTTGCCCCGGGCTTCCGCCAGTCGTGCGATCAGGCCGGGGAGGTCATTCCGGGAAGTGAAACTGTTGCCGATGAAAAGGACGTTCAAGCCGGAGCTACTTCGCGACTTCTTCGCCATTGAATGGATTCCCCGGTTTCGAGCTAGACTTTGCGGACGCCTCGTATTGCCGAGTAGCATTCGAGCCTATGAATGTCCGGGACGTTACTCGACAACCGGTTCTTCGAGCAACTAATCCTCACCTCACCTTACGCCGATTCGTCGCGGCACTGGGAGCTCGACGCGCAAGGTCAGCCGCCGTTCTCCTTCCATCGATGTAAGCCCACTCGGCCCAGTCCGAAGAAGGTGAGGAACCGCTTTGCATGCCAGGTTCGGCGAGCCCTGACCAAACACGGCCTTTGCAAGTTACTCCGATCAACCCGATTTCGCTGATTTCGTCAATTCTCCTATTTCTCCATGTCGATACAAGGACTGGAGACAGAACCCAAGATTCATTCCAGCATTATTATTGAGGTTGGAAAAAATTTGGTGACATAGGAACGTCTGCAAACCGCATGAGAATTAAAGACTTGTTAAGTTCGGCCTGTCACTTGGTTTTGCGTTACTCAATAGGGCGTCGGCATGACACTTTCTCCCGGCCAGAAGGCTCTTCTGCTCTTCTTGGTCTTTGGGACCCCTCTTTTCACCGGGTGCCAGTCGGCCCGCACGGCCAGAAATGAATGCCCCAGTCCCGTCTCGATGGGGCTGAACGTCCGCGACATGATCGATAAGCCGGCCCAGGACGAGGTCGATTCGCTGATCGATCTTCCCGGCCTGGCAACGCAGGCCGAGACGCTGCGGGCACATGCCCTCGAAGAAGCCAAAAAACTTCGAAACCCGAACGCCCCGCCGTGGCGGGAGAAAAACATCCTCTGCCTATCCGGTGGCGGCTCTTACGGCGCCTTCTCGGCCGGCGCACTCTACGGATGGTCCGCCCGGGGCACCCGGCCCGAATTCGACGTCGTCACCGGCATTAGTACAGGTTCGCTGATCGCGCCGTTCGCGTTCCTCGGCTCGGCCTACGACGAGCCGATGAAGACCTTCTACACCAAGCTGGAAACGAAAGACATTTACAAGGTGCGTTACGTCCGCGGCCTCTGGAGCGAATCCTTCGCCGACAACTCGCCGTTGGCCAAACAGATCGACACGGTCCTGACACCGGATTTGATCTGTGCGATTGCCCAGGAGCACATGAAGGGCCGGAGGCTCTACGTTGGCACCACGGTCGCCGAATCGAAGAGGTTCGTGATCTGGGACATCGGGGCCATCGCCTGCAAAGGCCGGCCACAGGACAGGGAACTCATCAAGCAAATCCTCCTCGGCTCATCCGCGATCCCGGGGTTTTTCCCGCCGCAACACATCACCGTGGATCTCGACGGCCGCTGCCTAACCGAGCGACACGTCGACGGCTCGGTCTCGCAGTCCCTGTTCATGTACCCCCCGTACGTTCCCGCGGAATACCGGTCGAAGAACCCCAATCACGACCTGGCCGGGTCGAACGTTTACTGCATCGTCGCCGGCAAGCTCTACGCCGACCCGCAACCCGTCAAGCAAACGGCGCTGGACCTCGCCGGCAAGCAAGTCTCCGCCGTGCTCTATGCCCAAACCCGTGGCGACCTCCAGAGGATCTACACCGCCACTCTCCTTAGCGGCATGAACTTCTACATGACCTCGATCCCGACCGAAGCAGATATCCCCCCCTCATGCACGGAATTCAAGATTCCGGAACTCGCTGCCATGTTCAACGAAGGGTGCCGATTGGCAAGTGAAGACCATCTCTGGCGGCGGACGCCGCCGGGCGTTGCCCCCGGCGAAAACGCGAACGTTCGCACCGGCACCTGCCTGACCTACGAGCAGCGAGGTCCCCTCTCCCCGCCGCCCCGCACCGGTCGGGGCAGAACCGTCTATCCGTTAACGGACCAAGGCATCCCGGCCGTCCCGCCGTCGAAGTGATCGGAGTGAGTAGGAGGAGTGTCACGGGTTCGGACCTCCGCACCGAGTTTTACTTCGTCAATTCCAGCACCGGCCAGAGGGAGGGATCGTCCGAGAATGGGAATTCGC
The DNA here is from genome assembly GCA_036493815.1 of Fimbriiglobus sp. GTDB lineage: Bacteria > Planctomycetota > Planctomycetia > Gemmatales > Gemmataceae > DASXPC01. The sequence continues at coordinate 27,047 of DASXPC010000163.1, forward strand.
CGGGGACGGTGAGGGTCTGGTCGCCGAGATCCTGGTCGCGGACGGCGTAAAAGATGCCGAGGCGGGGGTGCTGGTCGGGGTCGTACCCGGCGAGGACGGCGGCGGGGAGGAAGGCGTCGAGCCGATAACCGGTGCGGGTGCGGATGCCGCGGAACGGCACGGCTTTGGGGTCGCAGAGCGGGGCGTCGAGCAGGGCGCGGTTGATTTTGGATTGCAGGAAGACGGGCTGGTCCTTGTCCGGCCCGCCGCCGGCGGCGAGCAGGTGGAATTGGTGGCAGTAGCGGGTGGCCCGGTGGCCGGCGCGGGCATCGCGGGTATCGATCCAGAGCGTCAGGCCGTCCGACGAGCGGGGTCGGTCGCGGTCGCCGGCCGGCGGGTTCTTCTTTCCGCTCACGACCGCAGTCACGCCGAGGCCGAGTTCGTTCCAGCCGACGCGGACGTCGGCGAATTCCGTCAGGCCGTCGAGGTCCGGGGCGGCCACGAGCCGGGCCGACTCGGGCAGGTCGCCGACCGGGCCGGCCGAGCCGGTCGCGGGCATCGACTTCACGTACGGACAGGATAGGCAGAACCGCACGAGGAAGCGGGCGGGTACGAGAGTGGGCATATGTCACTCGAGTTCGAGGCGAAGGGTCGGGCCGTTCAGAACAATGCGGTATTGGTTCAACACGTCCCGCCCCAGAAGGATGTACGGTTCGGTCTGGCAGGCGGCGACGAGCACGTCGGTCGCGGGCAGGCCGTGGATGCGGAGTTGGAGCCAGTACAACGGCAGCGACACGGTCGGCCCGGCGAACCCCTCCATCGGCTTCTGACCGGCCGGGGTCGCCCGCAATCGCCCCGGAACGAAATCCGGCACAATCGTCCGGTCCGCCCCCGTATCGATCAGGGCGGGTAGACACACGGCGCAATCCGGGTCGCCCGGCAACGCCAAATCCGCCGTCACGTACGGAGCGGGGACCGGGTCGAAACTATAGGCATATTCCGCGGGCACGGGATCCCTCAAGCGGCCCAGTTTTCTAATTTGAGGCCGGGAATGCCGGCGAAGTCTTTCGTGTTACGCGCGACGAGGGTGGCGCCGTGGGCGAGGGTCGTGCTAGCAATCTGTACGTCCGCGAGGTCGGGCTTTCCCGGAAGTTTGGTAACCCTCAACCGATCGAATGTCGTCAGCATTTCGGCAGTGAATGGAATGACCCGGAACGCTTTGAGAAACGTTACCGATTGGTTCCATCGCTCTTGAGCTCGAAAGAGAGACACCCCATCTCCAGCCTTCAAGACGGATTCGATCCGACCGCGAAGCACTTCGAGTTGAGTTGCAAGTGAGATCGCGACGTCGTCGGCAACCCGAGCGCTGTCGATTCGTTCCCGAACTCCATGGGTCGATCGGAACGCCAACGTCAGCATATCGGTATCGATGACATAGGTCATGGAGTGGCGTACTTCCCAAATCCCGTCAATCGATTCACTTCGTCCCGGTATTGGCGGAGAGATTCTATGAATGCCTCTTGTTCTTCAGGTGTTTCATCCGGAACGGGAAAGTCGGTCAGCTTTTGCTGAGACGATCCCGCGGTGGAGGATAGCCAAAACACGATTCCCGTCCGCGAAAACCGCCATTCGCCACGGATGTTTCGGCCCGGTAGGCGACCGGCGGTTGCTTCCGAGCAAACCGTCTCGACGGGCAACTGCAAGAAAGCGGCCGCTTGCTCCGGCTTTAATACTTCGCCCGAGACGGTCTGCGAGACACTGTTCGCTCCGACCTTCGGCTGTCGCTTCTTTGAACTGGGTTTCGTTTTCATTACCATGTCTCAATCCCCCTGCGGGTCCGGCTTGGTCGCCGGCGGGTTCAACAGGCTCCGCTCCAACACCGCCTTTGCCCGGTCGAACTCCGGTTGCCAGGTAATCTCCGGCTTTCCGAACTTCATGCAATCGCGGATCTTTTCCAACGTATTCCGCGCCATGTGCGGGCACTTGTTGCAACTGCAGGTGATTCCGGGCACGGGCAAATATTTATGCCGGGGGAACCGGCTCTCCAGTTGCCACATCATGTTCGGTTCGGTCGCGACGAGGAATTCCTTCGGTTCGGCGATCGACCCGACGTGCCGGATCATCGCCTCGGTCCCGCCGATGTAATCGGCGTGCTCCAGAATCGCTTTCGGGCATTCCGGGTGGGCGATGGTCTCGGCATTCGGGTGGAGCCGCTTCATCCGCACGAGGTCGTGCACGCTGAAAATCTCGTGCACCATGCACGACCCGTCCCAGAGGATCATCGGCCGACCGGTGACTTCCTGAAGATACCGCCCGAGGTGCTTGTCCGGCACGAACAGGATTTCCATTTCCGCCGGCACCTTGCGGACGACTTCCTCCGCATTTCCACTCGTCACGACCCAGTCCGACAGCGCCTTCACGGCGGCCGAACTGTTGATGTACGTCACCGTCTGGAATTTCCGCCCGTTCTCGCGGAGCATCTCCTGATACCGGGCCAGCTTCTCCGGCGGGCAGGAATCGACCAGACTGCACCCGGCCTCCAAGTCGGGCAATAGCACAGTCTTCTTCGGGTTCAGCATCTTGGCCGTCTCGGCCATGAAACGGACGCCGCAGAAAACGATCACCGGCGACTCGACCTTCGTCGCCTCCCGGGCCAGTTTCAGACTGTCCCCGGTAATGTCGGCCAGGTCCTGAATCTCGCCTTCCTGGTAATAATGGGCCAGGATCGTGGCCCCGATCTTCTCTTTCAGTTCAAGGATTTCGGTCGTGACGTCGTCGGCAACGGCGGTAGACATGCAAGGCTCCTTGTTTTTCACGTGGCGGAGGGCCAACCCACGCTCTTCCATCATATACGAGGAATCGGCCTTCAACCTTTCGGAGGATTTGCCTTCGCCCATTCGATCGCCGCGGCCATGCCTTCCGCGAACCCGACGTGCGGCTCGTATCCCAGCGTCGTCCGGGCCTTGGCGATGCTGAAGTCCAGGTTCAGCCCGGCGAGCTTGACCTGCGCCTGCGTGACGCGCGGCGGGTGCGGCCGGTTCTGCCGGCGGTAAACCCGTTCCCGCCAGTTGGCGAGGAACTTGGCCAACCGGAGCGGAACACTTCGCCGCGGTCGGGGAAGACCGAGGCCGTCGGCAATGGATTCGAAGAATCGACGTTTCGATACGAATTCGCCGTCCGTGACGTTGAAGATCTCGCCAACGGCCTGGGGTTTCTCCAGAGCCAGGAAGATCGCGTCCACCAGATTGCCGACGTAGGTCGTGTTCAGGGCATTTTGCCCTCTGGCAATGTAAATGACACTGCCGTCCTTGAGGCGTGAGGCGATTCGCGGCAGCACGGTCCGGTCCCGCGGGCCGTAAATGAAACCGGGACGCACGATCGTGACGGGCACCTGGTACTTCCGCACGTACTCGAGTGCCAGCGTCTCGGCCTCGACTTTCGATTGCGTATACCCGTCGATGTGGAACTGCGGCAACGGTTCGGATTCGTCGGTGCCGTGGTGGTGCCTCGCCGCATACACCCCCAGACTGCTCACCAGCACGAACCGTTTCAGCGGCGTCCCCTTCACCGCTTCGAGCAGGTGCCGCAAGCCCTCGACGTTCACCCGGCGGTATTCTTCCACCGGCCCCCAGTCGCCCACCTTCGCCGCACAGTGCAGGACATAATCCACCCCCGCACACGCCGTCCCCGCGGCCACGGGATCGGTCATGTCCCCCGCAATAACCTCGGCCCCGATCTCTTTAAGGTAAGATTGGTCCGAATTCGCCCGGGCCAGCGTGCGAACCCGATGGCCCAAAGCCAACGCCCGGTCCGCGGCATGACTGCCAACAAACCCGGTGGCCCCGGTGATGAGCGTAGTGGGCATGGGGGTATGGTATGACCGAGGGAACGAGATGCTGAGCGGGTTGGATTTTCCAAATAGGTTCAAATACTTTCGTAAGGCCGCAAGAGTTCTTAACCCCTACCCCCCGTCCAGCTTCGCAACCACCTTTTTCGGGGCCACGGCCCGGAAGCTTTCGGCGATCCAGTCTTCGAGGAGGTCGAGGGGCAGGTCGTCGGTCGCTTCGAACCGGCACGAGACCCAGCCGCTTTTGCCGAGGCCGTACCCGGTCGGTTTGGCGAACGGCTGGGTCAGGGCGAAGGTGTTCGACTGGGGCAGTTTCACCGTCGCGTTGAGGCCGCCTTCGTGCCGGGAGAGGAAGAGAAAGACTTTTCCCTTCACCTTGAATGCCCGTTCGCCCCAAGGGTGATCTTCGGTAACGTCCGGGTAGGCGAGGGCGATTTTGGCGATGGCCGCCTCGGGCTTGTCGAGCGGGTCTTTGGTTTTGGCCATGTCACGATTGTGATCGCTCAATCGGCCGGGTGCAATCGACTTTATGGAGGCCACTTCCGTTTTGCTTCCAGCGGCGGGAAAGACTTCGGAGCGTCACAATTGACGGCAATGAAAATGCCGCAACTTTAATAATGGCCAGTATTTGCGGGATGGTTCCAGAGTCGGGATATTGTTCCAGCGACCACTCCCCCGGGTGCTGGAAGAATAATAATTCAGGTCGGACCGTTACTGTCCGCCGACGACGCGGGTGGCCTGCTCCTCGCGGAGCGGATTGGTCAGGGACGGGGCGGAAACGCTGGCCCGGACGGTCGCGGAGCCGCGGGAGACGCCGCGAACTTCGACGACGAGGGTGAGAGAGCCGTTGGCCGGGACCTGAGGCAGGGCGGAGAAGATGACCGATTGGCCGTCGATCCGGGCAATCGGGAGTTTACCGGTCGAGTCGAAACCGCGGACCGGGGCGAGTTCGGCGGGAAGTTCGACGACGGCGTCCACCGGCCCGGCGGGACCGGCGCCGGAATTTCGAAGCGTGACTTTGAACTGGCCGGTGCCGTTGACCGCGACGGGCTTCGCCGGTCCGGCGAGTTCGAGGCCGAGGGCTGGCGACCCGCTCGCGACGACGGCGGCCTCGGCGGAGGATTCAACGGTCCGACCCGGCCCGGGGCTGGCTGTCGCCTTGGCCGTCAATTCGCCGTGGGGCACCGCGTCGTCGGCGACGACCGTCAGCGTTACCGCCGCCTTGCCGTTGGGCGGGAGCGAAGTGTACTTCCACCCGGCGGTCGCCCCGGTGGATTGACCGCCGGCCGACGCCGCCACGGCCCGCACGCCGCGGGGCAGGTCGACCCGCACCGCCGCGTTGGTCACGGCCGCATCGCCCAGGTTCGTCAACCGCACGTCGAACGTCGCCTCTTCGCCGATCGGAAGTTTAGCCGGCCCCACGATCTCGACCTTCAGCCCGGCCTTATGAACCTCGACCGCGACTTCCGTTTTGTCGCCGAGGCCGCCGTCGGCGGTGAGGCTGGCTCGCACGGCGAACCGCCCGGCGTCGACGGCCGAGAGGGGCACATCGATCGTCCGCGACCCGCCCGCGGCGATAGTGCCAACGGCCAGTTCCCGGGGTTCGGTGCCGGTCAGCAATCCGCCGCCGGCCGTGACCCAGGCGGTGACGTTTTCGGCCGGAATGCCGCCGGGGTTCGTCGCCGTGATATGAGCCGTCGCCTTTTCCCCGGTGCCGAGTTGTGCCGGGACGTCGAGTTTCACGCGAATGGCGGCGGTGTCGATTTTCGTGGTCGCCCGTTGCTCCGCTTTCATGCCGTCGCCCGTCTCGGCCGAGGCGATGGCCGTGAGGGTGCCCTTCTTCGCCGGCTTCACCGTGACCTTGAATTCCCGCTTCTTCCCGCCCGGTACCACCCCCGCCGACCAGATCAGGGCCGACCCGTCCCGCAGCGTCGGCGGTGGGTCGGCGGAGACGAACGTCGCCCCGTCGGGAATGGGCGACCGAACGGTGACCGGGGAACTGTCGACCGACCCGCCGTTGGCCAGGACTACGGAGTAGACGGCGTCGCGGCCCTCGGCCGCGACCGGTGGGGCGACGATGTCTAACGAGAGGTTGGCCGCCGCCCACTCGACGGTCGTTTCGCTTCGGCTGACGACCGTGCCCGGGCCGAC
>DASXPC010000164.1:0-24304 GCA_036493815.1 Fimbriiglobus sp.
GCCGTAAAAGCAAATAAAGATGCCGGCCGGTGCGAAGGCGCCCAATTGTTGTGCGGCTCCGGGTGCGCCGGCCCGGTTCACCTGGGCGAACAATTCGTGCATGCACGTCCCTCAGACGGGTGCCGGTGTTATTTCGCCAACAATTGACGCAGCACGTACGGAAGAATCCCGCCGTGCTGATAATAAAGCACCTCCTGCGGCGTGTCGATCCGGCAGATCGCCTTGAACGTCGTCGCCGTGCCGTCCGGCTTGCGGGCGGTAACGGTTAATTCCTTTGCACCACCGGCGAAATTCACCTTCAGGCCGTCGACAAGTCCCGCGACGTCAAAGACTTCTTCCCCCGTGAGCCCGAGCGATGCAACAGTTTCGCCCGGCTTGAATTGAAGGGGCAACAGGCCCATTCCCACCAGATTACTGCGGTGGATGCGTTCGTAGCTTTCGGCGATCACGACCTTGACGCCGAGCAGCTTCGTCCCCTTTGCCGCCCAGTCCCGGCTCGACCCGGACCCGTATTCCTTCCCGGCTAAAATCACGAGCGGAATCTTGTCGTTCTCGTATCGCAAGGCAGCGTCGTAGATCGATTGCTCGATTCCGTCCGGCAGGTGCCGGGTCACGCCCCCTTCCACGCCCGGGACGAGATGATTCTTCAACCGGACGTTCGCGAACGTCCCGCGGACCATGACTTCGTGATTCCCGCGGCGGGCGCCGTACTGGTTGAAGTTAGCCGGGCCGACGCCGCGGGCGATCAGGTATTTCCCGGCCGGGCTGTCTTTCTTGATACTTCCGGCCGGCGAGATGTGGTCGGTCGTAATGCTGTCGCCGAGCACGGCCAGGGCCCGAGCCCCGCTGATCTCCGCGACCGGATCCGGGTCCCGACCCATTCCGTCGAAATACGGCGGGTTGGCAATGTATGTCGAATCCTTGTTCCACGCATACCGGTCGCCGCTCGGCACGTCGAGTGCCCGCCAGTTCGAATCCCCTTCGTACACGCTCGCGTACGTCTCCCGGTACGATTCGTCGGTGACCACCCGATCGATCACGGCCCGCACCTCGGCCAGCGTCGGCCAGACGTCCTTGAGATACACGTCCGATCCGGTACTGCTCTTTCCAACGGGTTCCGTGTCCCAATCGAAATCGACCTTCCCGGCAAGGGCGTAGGCGACCACGAGCGGCGGGCTGGCGAGATAGTTGGCCCGCACTTCGGGGTGAACCCGGCCTTCGAAGTTGCGGTTGCCGCTGAGCACGGCCGAGACGACCAGACCGTTCTCCGCGATCTCCTTGCTGATCGATTCGGCGAGCGGACCGCTGTTACCGATGCAGGTGGTGCACCCGTAACCGACGAGATTAAAGCGGAGTTTTTCCAGTTCGGGAAGCAGCCCCGCGTCGGCCAGGTATCGGGTCACGACTTTCGACCCCGGTGCGAGACTGGCCTTCACCCAAGGCTTGGTGGCGAGTCCTTTGGCGACGGCCTTTTTCGCCAATAGGCCGGCCGCCACCATCACAGAAGGGTTCGACGTGTTCGTACAGCTCGTGATCGCGGCGATGACCACCGACCCATCGTGGAGTTGCCCCGGCGGAGCCGTTTCCGGTTCCGGCGGCTTCGCGCCGAACGGACCCGAGGCGGGAACGACGGGCAGGCCGGTCGGGGCCGGCTTCGCTTTTAACGCCGCCGCCTTCATTTTCGGCAGGGTGTCGGCGAATGCCGTTTTCATGTCCGTCAGGGCCACGCGATCTTGCGGCCGACTCGGTCCGGCCAGACTCGGCACGACTGTCGCCAGATCGAGTTCCAGCGTATCGGTATAGTCCGCCGCCGGCGTCGTCGCGTCGTGGAACATGCCCTGTTCCTTGCAGTACGCCTCGACCAGTTGCACCTGGTCCTCCGGCCGCCCCGTCTGCCGCAGGTAACGCAGCGTCTCCGCATCCACCGGAAAGATGCCGCAGGTCGCCCCGTATTCCGGTGACATGTTGGCGATCGTCGCCCGGTCCGCGAGGGACAGTTCCGCGAGGCCGGGGCCGAAGAATTCGACAAATTTCCCGACAACGCCCTTTTTGCGAAGCATCTGCGTGACGGTGAGGACGAGGTCGGTCGCGGTCGCCCCTTCTTTCAATTGGCCGGCGAGTCGGAATCCGACCACCTGCGGAATGAGCATGCTGACCGGCTGGCCGAGCATGGCGGCCTCGGCTTCAATCCCGCCGACGCCCCAGCCGAGTACTCCGAGGCCGTTCACCATGGTGGTATGGCTGTCGGTGCCGACCAGCGTATCCGGGTAGGCGCTTCCGTGCTCGTCCACGAACACGACGCGGGCAAGGAATTCGATGTTGACCTGATGGACGATGCCGGTCTCGGGCGGAACGACCTTGAAGTTACGGAACGCGGCCTGACCCCAGCGGAGGAACGTGTACCGCTCGCGGTTCCGTTCATATTCGAGCTTGGTGTTGTCGGCGAATGCCTGTGGCGTCCCGGCTTCGTCCACCTGCACGGAATGATCGATCACGAGTTCGCAGGAAACCAGCGGGTTGATCCTGGCCGGATCGCCGCCGAGGGCGGTCATGGCGTCCCGCATGGCGGCGAGGTCGACTATGCACGGCACGCCGGTGAAGTCCTGCAACAGGACGCGGGCCGGGGTGAATGCGATTTCGGTGCCCGGTTCGACCTTCGGGTTCCAACTCGCCAGCGCGTCGATGTCCGCTTTGCGGACCGACAGGCCGTTCTCGGTGCGAAGCAGGTTTTCGAGCAGGATTTTCAGGGAAAATGGGAGCTTTTTGGCCTTCGGGTGGGCGGCCTCCACGGCCGCGAGCTTGTGAATCGAGTACGCCTTGCCGCCGACCGTGATGGAGGAGAGGCTGCCGAAACTGTTCGCCATGAAATGGGCCCACGGAAGGAAAGGACTTCTGGGGGTATTGTTGTTTTCCCGGGCACCGAGTAAAGGGTCTCGGCGAGGGTGCACCGCGAGTTTCTGCCTCGGTTCGGCCTCACGCGATCCGACAAGATCGTCCGGACTTCACGAGCGAATTCCCGTAACATCCGGCCTTGGTGCCAGAAATTCTCGCCATCGAGGTGGCTCAAAGCAAGTTGACAAACTCAGACCCGAAGCTGCTCACTCGACCGCCCCGTGGAATTGTTCCACCTGCACGCCGATCCGGTTCAATGCTTCCACGAGCGGGGCCAGGTCTTCCGGATCCACGGCCACGGTCGTCGGGCCAAGGCGGTCCGCCAGGCGATCCGCGGTGATGGGCCACTGGCAAACGCCGTCCGTCACTTCCGGAGTCGGGAAGCGGAGGACGACCAGCTTTTCCACCCGGGCGGGGCGGGCGTTCGGGCCGGCGGCGAAGAGTCGGGCCGCGGCCGGCAGGGGCGAACCCGACCGGATCTGAAACCACTCGTCCAGATTGTCCAACCCTGTCCCGTTTGTTGCCGACGCCCGCACCTTGTCCGGGATCATCCGGTACCGCCGCACGCCCGGCGGATCGCCGGGAATCGGCTCGGCAATGCGCAAGACTTCCGGTTCGAGCAACAAGTCCGCCGTGGCCGGGTCGGGAACCAACGTCACGCCATCGGACTCCACCGTCATGCAGGGAAAGGGTCGGGATTCGTAATCCCGGTTGCCCGTCAGTCGAAGGTGGCGAAAATCGGGCTCTTTGCCGTCGGCGGTGAGCCCGATCCGATCGGTGAGTTTAATGCTAACGACCCCGCGGGAGATAGCGGCATCGAGGTCCGCGGTCGTTCCGAATTCGACCAGCGTTGCGGAAGAAAATACGGTCACCCGCTCCCGCTTGGTCGCCCACCGGCGGAGGAGGTCGTCGACCGCCGGGGGCACCGGCCGGGTGCTGTGTCGGGCGAGCGTTTGCAATACTTCCGCCACCGTCAGTCCCGACTCCAACCCGCGGTAGGCCTGCTCCTGGGTGAGTTCGAGCGTGCAGGCCGGGCCGATCCCCTTCCATGCGGCGATTCGCGAGAGAAGCGAAATCAGGGATGGCGTGAGTCCCTGCCGATATGCCAGGACTTCGGCATTCGGTTGAACGAGCAGAGTCTGTGGAAGCACCGGGGCCGCGGCGGGTTCGGGACCGTTGGCGAAGAGGGATTGGCCGAGAGGTGAAAGGCGGACGGGCGGATCGTCCGGCCGGGGGTAAACGTCCACGAGGCCGAGCGGGTGGGCTAGACCGAAAAGGACGGTATCGACCCAGGGTCGGCCGTGGCGACGAGCCGCTTCCTTCGTCAAGCCACCCTGCCAGCCGGGGTGATGTTCCCATAGCCACATGGCCACGTGTGCGGGGGACACCCACCGGTCCGGCGGGGCCGACGCGACGAGCAGCAACGTCAACAGCATGGCCGTCGGAAAGGCCGGCACCGGGTTTTCCGCCTCCGTCACCCCAACCAGAGGGTCCCAGGTTTGCAATTGGAATAATGCGGCCGTCAGATCGGCGATGAGTGGAAATAGTGGCCCGTCCCATATCGGCGGGAAAGGCGGGGCGGTGAGCGTTTCGCCTTCCTGCTTCAACAACCCGGCCGCTTCGGCCCAAACGAGTGAAAGCAGTCCGCTCTCGGCCGGAGAATGGGTCGAATCGGGCGGGGCGAATAGACCCACCGGGTCGAACCGTCCCCGGTCCTTTTTGAACAGGAGACCGGCCAGCGTTTTCCGCACCGGCTCGGCGGAAACGGCCTGCCATGCCGTGGCAAGCCGAAGCGGCCAGTCGAGTCCGTCCGTCTCCCGGCCATTGCCGGGCAGCGATTCGGATTCGACCGCCAGAACTTCGAGCGGTACAACCCGTGCCCGCTCGGCCACGACCGGAGGTACAAACACCTGAGCCCGGACTCCGCCCGCCGAGGCGAGCCACAGGTCGAAGTCCCAGATTTCCCGGGGGTCTTCTTTGGTAATGGGAAAGGCCATCCCGGCGAGAAAGAGGGCCCTAACCGGTTCCACCCCGTCGGGATGGCCGAGCGTGGCCGAGAGCGAAACCAGATGGCCGACGCCCCATTGTGGCTGACCGCTTCGGGAAACGGCCGCCAATACCATGCGGGCCGCCTCGGGCAGGTCTTTGATCCGCCGGTCGATCACCGGCGGGTTGCCGAGAGTCGCCAGGCACTTCTCGATAACCGCCGGGATGGGTAGTTTCGTACGGGGTTTTACAAGGGTATCCGAAACGGTTTGGAGGAGGGATTCGGAATAGGAATTCAGCGTCCGTTCGATGCGGGAAGACCATGAAGACTGCTTGGCGTCGGTCGAGTCCATTCAGGTGTTATACGACCCCCCTCGGCACGTTCCCACGCGGAGTGAGAGGACGAGAAGACTTACTTCCCCACGACCTGAGGCGTGTGGCCCATCTTTTTGAGTTCGTCGATGACCGCGGCCGAGCGGCCGGGGCGGATGAGGAGGACGCGGTCGGACAGCCGGCCCGCGACTTCAGCCGCCAGCTTCTTCCTTGCCAGCAGTTCCTCCGCCAGGACGGCGTCGTCCACCAGGACGAAACAGACCCGGCGGTGCAGCTTGGCGGCGAGACGAGTCGTGGGGGTCATCCGGTCGCCCTCCGGGCCGGGAGAATTTCCCGCTCGTCGAGGATGGCGTAGCTGTAGCCCTGCTCGGTGAGGAACATTTGCCGGTGGTGGGCGAAGTCGAGTTCGCGGGTATCGCGGGTGACCAGGGTGTAGAAGGTGGCGGCGCCGCCGTCGGCCTTGGGCCTCAGCACGCGGCCGAGGCGTTGGGCTTCTTCCTGTCGGCTGCCGAACGTGCCGGAAACCTGAATGAGCACGTTCGCGTCGGGCAGGTCGATGGCGAAGTTGCCGACCTTGGAGAGAATCATGTGTCGGACTTCGCCGGACCGGAAGCGGTTGTAGAGGTCTTCCCGTTCGGCCGTGGCCGTGCTGCCGGTAATCATGGGCAAGTCGAACCGCTCGGCGAGCCGCCGCAGTTGTTTCAGGTATTGTCCGATGATGATGACGTGCTGGTCGGGGTGCCGGTCGAGCAGCTCGGCCACCACGTCGTCCTTCCGCGTGTTTTCGGACGCGATCCGGTATTTATGCCGCCAGTCCGCCACGGCGTATTCCATCCGCGACTTGTCGTCGGGCAACGACACGCGGACTTCGGTACACTCCGCCGCCGCGATCCAGCCCTTCGTTTCCAGCTCCCGCCAGGGTACGTCGTATTTCTTCGGCCCGATCAGACTGAACACGTCGGACTCCCGCCCGTCCTCGCGGATGAGCGTGGCGGTCAGTCCCAATCGTCTCCGGGCTTGAATCTGGGCCGTCACGCGGAACACGGGAGCCGGGAGCAAGTGGACTTCGTCATAAATAATCAGGCCCCAGTCCCTCTGGTCGAACAATTTGAAGTGCGGATAGTTGGCCGGGTCGTTCGCGTCGGAAGACGTTTCCGCGTCCGAGGTTGTGTCGGTGTCGGCTGTTGAATCCTCGGTCAGTAGTTCCGGGTTTTGCTCCTCACCGACGCCCTCAACGCCGCTGCTTTTTTTCTTCCGCTTTTTCCCCGGCCGATACGTCACGATCTGATACGTCGCGATCGTGACCGGGCCGATGTCTTTCGTCTCGCCCGTGTATTCGGTCACGTCGGCTTCGCCGAGCGTCGTCTTGTCCAAGATTTCCCGTTTCCATTGCTTCACGGCCGTGATGCTGGTGGTCAGGACGAGCGTCGATTTCTGCAGCCGGCACATGGCCGCAATGCCAACGACCGTCTTCCCGGCCCCGCACGGCAGCACGACCACGCCCGACCCACCCCGCGCCGCCCCGCCGGCGTGGAAGATGTCGGCCGCGTCCCGCTGATAATCCCGCACCTGAAAGGCCTGCCCGGTCGACGCGACGGGACGAAGCTCCATCGGCAGTGCGGACCCCTCCGTATACCCGGCCAGATCTTCCGCCGGGTAGCCGACGCCGATCAGGGCCTGCTTGAGAATCCCGCGGTGGGCCGGGTCGATGACGAGCCGCGTTTCGTCGAGCCGCTCGCCGAGATACCCGCGGACCGTTTTCTGCCGCGTGAGTTCTTCGAGTAGCGGTTGATCTTCGCAAACGAGAACCAGTTTGCCGTCGTTTTTCTCCAGTTTTACCCGACCGTATCGCGAGACAGTTTCGGTCAGATCGAGCGGTAAGTTCGTCGGGATGGGGAATTTCGAAAATCGCGTCAACACGTCGACCATGTGTGCCGCGGTGATCCCCGCCGCCGCCGCGTTCCAGAGCGAAAGGTTGCTGATCCGATAAGTGTGGATGTGCTCCGGGCTTTTTTCCAGTTCCGCAAAAGGGGCCAGCGCGTCCCGGGCTTCGCCGTACTTCGGATTATCCACTTCGACCAGAACGGACCGGTCCGACTGGACAATAAACGGGTTAGTCGGGTCGAAAGTCGGGATAGACGGAGGCCCGACCGTGAGGGAGGGCTTGTATTTTTTGGCAGGCATGTCCACCGGCGGAATGTCGGAAGGAGCGCAACAAGTGATGGTATCGGAGTGCCGGGCCGAACGACAAGGCGGAGTGCGTATTCCCTTCCCGCGCAGGCGCGGTAAACTGTTGGGACATGAACCTTTCCACCGAATTTCTGAAATATCGCACGCGCCGGCAGTTTTTCCACGATTGCACTGCCGGCGTCGGGTCGATGGCCCTCGGCGGCCTGTTGGCAGACCCAGCCCTGGCAGATGCCCTTCCGCCGCATTTTCCGGCCAAGGCGAAGAGCATCATTTACCTGCATATGGCCGGGTCGCCCAGCACGCTCGACCTGTTCGATCCGAAGCCGAAGCTGGTGGAACTCAACGGCCAGCCCTGCCCCGATAGCTACACCAAGGGACAGCAATTCGCATTTATCAAAGGGAAACCGAAACTCCTCGGCTCACCGCACAAGTTCGCGAAGCACGGAAAGTCCGGCCAGGAGATGTCGAATCTCTTGCCGCACCTCGCCACGGTGGCCGACGACCTTTGTATCGTCCGCTCGATGCAAACCGACCAGTTCAATCACGCCCCGGCCCAATTGTTCCTGCAAACCGGTTCGCCCCGCCTCGGCCGGCCCAGCATGGGAAGTTGGCTCTCCTACGGCCTCGGTAGCGAAGCCAAAGACCTGCCCGCCTTCGTGGTATTGGTCACCAGTCCCATCGCCCCGGACGGCGGTGCGTCGCTCTGGGGCAGCGGTTTCCTGCCGACGATTCACCAGGGCGTGCAATTGCGCAGCCAGGGCGAACCGGTGCTCTTTTTGAACAACCCTGCCGGCATGACCCGAAACGACCGACGCAAAAGCCTCGACACGTTGAACCAGTTGAACCGGATGCACCACGACATCGTCGGCGACCCCGAAACGCTCACCCGCATCGAACAGTTCGAGATGGCGTACAAGATGCAGGCGAGCGTGCCGGAGATTTCCGACCTGTCCAAAGAAACGAAAGAAACGCTCGACCTGTACGGGGCAAAACCGGGGGAGCGGTCGTTTGCGAACGGCTGCCTTCTGGCCCGACGCCTCGTCGAAAAGGGCGTACGGTTCGTGCAGCTCTATCACTGGGGCTGGGACCAGCACGGCGAGAGCATGGGCAACGATCTGATCCGCGGCCTCGGGAAGCGGTGCCAGGAAACGGACAAGCCGGCCGCGGCCCTCGTCAAAGACCTGAAACGACGCGGTTTACTCGATTCGACGCTGGTCGTCTGGGGCGGCGAATTCGGCCGGACGCCGATGAACGAGGAACGCGACGGTTCCAAGTGGCCCGGCCGGGACCACCACCAGCACTGCTTTACCGTCTGGATGGCCGGCGGCGGATCGAAGGCCGGCACCAGCTACGGCCGCACCGACGAACTCGGCTACTTCGTCGCCGAAAACCCCGTCCCCGTCCACGACCTGCAAGCCACCATTCTCCACCTCATGGGCCTCAACCACGAAAAACTCACCTACCGCTTCCAAGGCCGGGATTTCCGCCTGACGGACGTGTACGGGAACGTGGTGAAAGGGTTGCTGGCATAGACGGTCTTCTCGCCTCAGCCGCGGAGCGGCGAAAGTCAATAGCCAAGGGCGTCAGGAAACTTCCAGGGCCGGGATTTTCGTCTTACGGACGTATACGGGAATGTGATGAAGGGGTTGATGCATAATCGGTATTCTCGCCTTTCAGCCGCGCAGCGGCGAAAGTCTTTAGCCAGGGGCGTCAGGAAACTTCCAGAGCCGGGATTTCCGTCTTACGGACTTATTCGTGAATGTGGTGAAGGGGTTGATTGCATAGTCAGTATTCTCGCCTTTCAGCCGCGAAGCGGCGAAAGTCATTAGCCAGGGGCGTCAGCCCCTGGATACGAACCAACCCACCCCTTCTTTCAGCCCCGGAGGGGCGATAGGAGCCCACTCCGTGCCTCAATCCTACACTTGCTTGCACTACCACTTCATCTTCAGCACCAAACATCGTCAACCGACCATCACTCCGGACTTTCGCTCGCGGCTCTACGATTACGTGGGCGGGATATTTCGGAACCTGGACGGCATCTTGATCGCGGCCGGCGGGATTTCCGATCACGTGCATCTTCTCGCCCGACTCACCCAAAATCATTCGGTGGCCGAGGTTTTGCGAGTGGTGAAAGCCAACTCCTCCAAATGGGTACGCGAGGTCATTCCGACGGATAACGGTTTTGGTTGGCAAAACGGATACGGTGCGTTCGGGGTCAGTTACTCCAATATCGAACCGGTGATGAAGTACATTGCAAATCAGGAAGTGCATCACCGAGCGGTCTCATTCCAAGAAGAGTTTCTGACGTTCCTTCGCAAACAGAATGTCACTTTTGACCCCGAACGAATTTGGGAATGACCTTTCACCCCTCCGGGGTTCAAACCGAGGTCGAGAATTCGACGAGTCCAGGGGCTTACGCCCCTGACTAACAACTGCCGCCGCTCCGCGGCTGAAATCCGGTTGATGTCCAGAGACATATGCCGCTGGCTAACTACTGCCGCCGCTCCGCGGCTGAAAAGCAGTATGATGGGACTTCCCGAACCTGACTTCGCATCACCATGCTCAACTCCGCACTCAAAGCCGAAATCACCCGTCACTTGCCTCGCGTATCCACGCCCGCCCAATACCTCGGCGGGGAGGTAAACAGCATCCGCAAGGACCACCGGCAGGTCCGCGGTAAGCTCTGCCTCGCGTTCCCGGATTCTTACGGCATCGGCATGAGCCACCACGGCCTGCAGGTGCTCTACAGCCTGATGAACGCCGACCCGCAGTGGGCGTGCGAACGGGCCTTCGCCCCGTGGCTCGATTTTGAAACGATCCTACGCGGTCACAAACTCCCCGCCTACGGCCTCGAATCGTTCACGCCGCTTTCCGAATACGACTTGATCGGCTTCAGCCTCCAATACGAAGTCAGCTACACGAACGTGTTGAACATGCTCGACCTCGGCGGCGTTCCGATCTATTCGGTCGACCGGTCCGTTAACGACCCGCTCGTCATCGCCGGCGGGCCGGGGGCCCAGAACCCCGAACTGCTCGCCCCGTTCGTCGATCTCTTCGTCATCGGCGACGGCGAGGAGTCGTTGCCGTGGGTCATGGACCTGTGGATGCGGCTAAAAGAGAAAGCCCGCAGCGATGGTGATTTCTCTTACCGTCGCCGGCTCGACATGATTGCCGAGATCGTGGGCAATTGTGGGTGGGGCTACGCGCCGGTTTTCTACGAACCCGAATACCACGCTGATGGCACTCTCGCTGTGGTGAATCGCACCCGGGCGGACGTGCCGATGGAAGTGATGGCCTGCACGATCAATCAGGATTTGGACGCGATTCCTTTGCCGACAAAGCCGGTGGTGCCGTTCATACAGACCCCGCACGACCGGATCGCCATCGAAATCATGCGCGGTTGCCCCTGGCAGTGCCGGTTCTGTCAATCGACCGTCATCAAGCGACCGCTGCGGGTGCGTAGCGTCGAAACGATCGTGCAGGCCGCGCTCGACAGCTACCGTAACACCGGCACCAACGAAATCAGCCTGCTCTCACTCTCGACCAGCGACTACCCGTATTTCGAAGAACTCGTCAAGCGAATGCAGGAGACGTTTCACCCGCTTGGCGTCACCGTTTCGCTGCCCAGCCTACGCGTGAATCATCAACTCCGCAGCGTCCCCGGCCTCATGCAGGGCTGGCGAAAAGCGGGGCTGACGCTCGCACCCGAGGTGGCCCGGGACGACATGCGCGAACAGATTCGCAAGAAGATCAAGAACGAGGATTTGTACGAAGGCTGCAGGGCGGCGTTCGGAGCCGGCTGGACCCACGTTAAACTCTACTTCCTCTGCGGATTGCCGGGCGAGCGCGAATTGGACCTCGACGGCATCATTGAGATGTCCGAGACGATCAGCCAGATCGGCAAGGAAGTCACCGGCCGGTACAAGGAAGTGATCGCCAGCGTGTCGAACTTCGTGCCTAAACCACACACGCCGTACCAGTGGAACGGGATGCAACGCCGCGAGTATTTCCGCTGGGCCGGGGAGTATCTGCACCGAAAGAAGAAAAACAAGAACGTGAAAGTGAAGCAGCACGACATCGAAACGAGCCTGCTCGAAGGCATTCTCACCCGCGGCGACAGAAGAGTGGCCCCGGCCCTTTATGAAGCATGGAAACGCGGCGCGAGAATGGACGGCTGGAAGGAGCACTTCCGGCCCCAGCTCTGGTGGCAGGTGTTCAAAGACCTCAACATCGATTTAGATTTCTACACCCACCGCCAACGGCCGATGGGCGAGAAACTGCCGTGGGACCACGTCAACGTAAAGAAGGGCCGGGCGTATTTGGAGAAGGAGCAGGAACGGAGTGTGATCCAACTGAACGTGATGGCCAATGCCGGCCCGGGGTGCGGGGGGTGATAATCTGTGAAACAATCGACGATCGGAATTGTTACTCGTGCTGGAGATCGCGCACCCGATCCGAGTAAAGCAATTGATGCCTTCGCTGGGCGTCTGCCCAAGTCCGGGGATTATCCCCAAGTTTCAGAACCACCTCTTCGATCGCTGCACGAACCTGCCGGGCACAAGTATTCGGGCCGACCCTCCCGACCCCGGTACCCATTCCCGGGAATGCCACCGATTGGACCGCGTGACTCACGGGTTCACCGGCCAGATCCCCTGACGGAATAATCCCATGACGGATAAGCAAGAATACGGCCCGGGCGGCGAGGTAGGGATTGACCGTATCGTGCAGAACCATCGGCACACGCATTGTCGGAGCCGCGATGACGAAAGGAATACGCAGATGGCCCGTTTCCACAATCTCGGCCGTTCCGACGAGTAGTTCGCCGTGATGACGGACACGGATTAACTCCTGAAGCCGGTCTTGCACTTCCCAGCCGAAATGGTGCGAATAGAGGTGGTCGACCCCGCCGTCCATGAACCCAAAGCTGTTGGCCGGACTGACGACGGCATCGACCGAAAGATCGAGGATCGATCCCCAATGAATTGTGACGTTTGGCAGGTTACCACAATGGCGATCCCAAGCATCGGCCAAGTCTTGTTCAACGGCAGAGAGGATAATCTTCAAAACTAGACTTCCGTCAGCTAACTCCCTAACGGCGCCTTCGAAGCCGCCGAGGCGGTCCAGTTGGGTTGGAAGGCTTCTTCCTTGTTGCGGTCTTTGTTCGCGGCGGCGGCCAAAATCTGGAACCCCAGACACTTCGAACGGAACGCGGGGAGAAACTCGTTCCGGGAGAACTTGGCCACGGCTTCCGCGGACAGCTTTTCGTAGGTCGTCCAGTCGAGCGGCGTGTCCCGTTCCTTCAGGGTCGCCTTCAGCTCCGTTTCCGTCGCATCGAACCGGTCGTAGATCGGCTTGACCGAATCGACGGTGTAGGACTTATAGACCCGGAGTTCGAACGTGGCGTCGGGTTCGGCCGGCGCGGACGCGGCCGACTTCTTGAGGTGGACGAACAGCCCCACCAGGCCCGTGACGATTCCGACCGCGGCAAGCAGGAACAGCGGTATCGATCCGGACAACTCGTTCGCCCGCAGGTAAACCGACGCGAGGGTCGCTATCGACCCGACGCCCAAAGCCAAAAACGGCCAGGGGAGTGCGCGGTTGACCTTCCCGGCAAAGCCGCCACCGGACCGCTTCTTCCCTTTCACGTCGTTGCCGACGTCCTGACCCGGAACGGGCACTTGAACGATGAGGCAGGTGATGTTGTCCGGCCCGCCGCGGAAGTTCGCCAGTTCGACCAGAAACTGGCACGCCTCGCTCGGCGGCAGTGCGGCCACGACTGCCCCGATTTCGTCCGGCGGAACCAGATTCGACAACCCGTCGCTGCAAAGAAGGAACACGTCCCCCGGCTCGGCCGGGTGGGGGCCCTCGATGTCCACTTCCACCGTCTCGTCCGGGCCGAGGCTGCGAATAATGACGTTCTTTTTGAAGTCGCCCAATTCGTCCGGGTCGATTCCCTGCCGGCGGGCGACTTCCCAAACCCAGGAATGGTCAAACGTGAGTTGTTCGACCTTTCCTTTTCGGATGCGGTACGCCCGGCTATCGCCGACGTGGCCGAACCAAGCCCCGTCCGGCCTGAGAAACAGGGCGGTCGAGGTAGTGCCGAGGCCTTTGAACTCCGGGTTGTTCTTGCCAATTTCGTAAATGGCCGAATTCGTCTCTTCGAATGCCCTATTGATGGCCGTGACGACGCCTTCGGTCTGAACGTGCTTCTGATAAATGAGCGGAATGCTCCGGACCGCCATGGCGCTGGCTTTTTCCCCGACCGCGTGCCCGCCCATACCGTCGGCGACGATGAAAATATGCCCGAACAACTGCCACATCGCTTCGTCCGCCGCGGGTTGCACGGCGCACGCATCTTGATTGTGGCTCCGCTTGACCCCTACGTCGGTCAGGCTGCCATGTCGAATCTTCCAGGAAGAAGCCACCGTTCGCCCTCGATCGGATTGCACCCAACTGCATTCTAGCCCGCGGGTTCCGTCCGTGCCGGGGGAAAACCGGTCCGCCGGGCCGGCTTGACGGGGCCGGGGAGGCGGGGTATGCGGGCGAGTGCCGTGGTCCGGCCCGATTTTTCGGGTCGGGTTATCTTAGCACGAACTGTGGTTTCCGGTCGGGAGGACGCCCGAATGCGAGTCGATCGGGGCCTAATCGCCGTTCTAGCCGGAACGACCGGCCTCGTCGCCGGGTGCGTAGACCGCCGATTCGTGGTAGAAACCAACGTGCCCGGAGCCGAAGTTTACGTCAACGAGTCCCCGATCGGCCCCAGCCCAGCCGACACTTCCTTCGAATATCCCGGGTATTACGACTTCCGAGCCGTCGCCCCCGGGTTCGAACCGCTGAAGACCCGGGAAAACATTAAAGCCCGGTGGTACGACCTGCCGGGGCTCGATTTCTTTGCTGAAGTACTCTGGCCCGGCCGGATTGAGGACACCCGGCGTGTGCAGTTGACCCTCGTCCCGGCCCGGCAGGTCAATACGCAGGAACTCCTCGGATCGGCCGAAAATCTGCGGATGAGAGGGAAAGCACTCCCGCCTTCTTCCATACCGGATCAGACCCCCGTCCCGGCCAGCACGCCTCGGCCGGTCGTTTTCCCGCCCGACTCCCCGCCCACGACCCCTGCACCGATTAGCCCCACTCAGACCCCATTGCCCCCGGGCACCGGCACAAATCTGCGATAAGTCGAATTGTTCGACACCTCCGATTCCCCCCGCCGTTGCCGGCCCCGTTTTGGGCTTGCGTGCTTCGAAGCGTTTGGTTCAGAATCCCCGGCCCGCCCGCCGCACGGACTGCGGCTACTCGTTTTACCCAGGTCACGGATGGCCGAGGAAATCGTACCCCCGACGAAAGACCGCGGTCGATTCCCGCTGCTATTGGCCGGGGTCGGGCTTGCCGGTTGGGCGTTCTGGCCCACCTTGCAGTTCCTGTTCGGCAAGTGGGTGAACGACCCGCAATATTCGCACGGGTTTCTGGTGCCTTTGTTCGCCGGGTATTACCTCTGGCGTTCGGCCGGGGAATCGCCCACCGGCTGGTTCTCGGCCCCCCGGCCGATGACCGCGGCCGGCGTACTGGCCTTCGCCGCCGTTTGCCGCGGCATAGCCGGAGCCATCCTCTTCCATCAACTCGACGCCCTCGCCATGCTGCTTTCCCTCGCCGCCCTCACGCTGGCGGTCGGCGGAGCCGCCCTTTTCAAACGCACCGCCCCGGCGATCCTGTTCCTCGGATTCATGATTCCCCTGCCCTACGAACTCGAACGAAACGTCGGCGGCCCGCTCCGCATTGCGGCCACGGCGTCGAGCACGTTCCTGTTGCAAACACTCGGTCAACCCGCCGTCAGCGAAGGGAACGTGATCCTGCTCGACGAACACAAGCTCGAAGTCGCCGACGCCTGCAACGGGCTCAAAATGCTCGTGACGTTCGCGGCATTTTCCGTCGGAGCGGTGCTCCTCGCCCGGCGGTCCTGGTTCGAAAAGGCCATGCTCCTGCTCGGTATCGTGCCCGTTGCCATCGTCACGAACGTCCTCCGCATTACCGCCACCGGAATTGCCTTCACGTTCGACCCGAACAAATCCGCAATGCACACGCTTCACGACGCGTTCGGTTGGCTGATGATGCCGGTCGGGTTGGGCCTTCTCGCGTGCGAACTGTGGGCCCTGAACCGGCTGGTAAAAAAATGCTAATTCCCTGGACGGATGACTTATGACCGGCCCGACCATTGCCACCAACCGCCTCCTCCCGCTGGCCGCCCCGCGGCCCACGCCAACCCGCCCGCCGGCTCGTCCGGCGGACGAGCCAAACCCGACCCGCGTGCTCACCTGGCTGCGGCTGCACGCCCTGACCATCGGATTTTGCGGCGGCCTGCTCGGCGCGCTCCTGGCCTATCTGGCCTGGATCATCTTCCCCGCCAAATACGAATCCTACGCCCAACTCCAGGTCGATTCCGCCCCGTCGTATATCGCGAACCAAAGCGATCCCCAGCGGTCGAGGTCCGATTTCAACACCTTTCTGAAAACCACGGCCAAACTGATCAAAAGCAACGAAGTGCTGACGGTCGCCCTGCGAAAAATTTCCGACCTTCCCATCATCAAGGCACAAAAAGACCCGGTCAAATTTCTGGACGAAGAACTCGCGGTCGACTGGGCGGAAGGGTCCGAGGTCGTCCGCATTGTCATGAAGGGGAACAACCCCGACGAGGTCGCGGCCATCGTGACCGCGGTCAAGGACGCGTACATGGCGGAGGTGGTCGAGAAGGACAGACAGCGAAAGAACGAACTGCTGTTGAAGGTGAAGAAAGCCCGCACGGATTTTTCCGATCAGATCCGGAAGCGGGAAGGCATCATCGGCGAAATCCCCGGCGTTCCCGGGGCCGTGCAACCCGAGCCGGGTGATTCGAAAGGATCCACTTCCCCCATTGTCCCGGTCGGCGGGGTTACCGTTCCCGGCATCCCAATCGCCGTGGGCGAACAGGTCCGCCGGTCGATGACCGACCTGATGATTCGACGTCTCACCGACTTCGAAGAACAACTCGCCTCGTATCCGACCGTCATCGCCGACCGCCAGCGGAAGCGGGAAGGATTGCTGAAGCGGATCGAAACGATAAAGGCGTCCCAGCCGACGCCGGACATGCTGGCCTTCGCGGACAAGGATTCCGAAGTGCAGGAAATGAAGGCCAAGGCGAAGAAAGAACGGCAGAACTATCAATACGTAAAAGGGATCGCGACCAATCCGAACGCGGAAGCGGTCGAGGCGTTCCGGATCAAAGCGGAGCAATATGAAGCCGAAGCCGAAGCCCTGAAGCAGAAGAAAGCCAAGCAGTACGCCCAGACGAAAATGCTCGCCGAGGTGGCTCCGCTCGACGTCGCCCTGGCGAACGTGGAGCTGGAAATCTCCAGTCTGAACGACCGCCTTCGCGCCGCGACCACGCTCCGGGACCAGACGAAGAAAACGCTCAGCGAACTTCCGCCCGAACCGCGGAAGGCCGACGGCACCCTCGACAAGAAAGACGAGCAGAAGGGGCCCGCCGTGGACGTGGACAAGACCGACCTGCTCGCCCACGGGCTCCTCCTCGATCGGATTACCCAGCAGGAAATCCTCCTCGATTTCGAAATGAAATCCGACCCCCGGGTCCGGGCGTCGCCGTCGGCTTCGAGCCCGATTCAGATGGATTTCAAGAGGCAAATCCTGGCCACCGTTGCGGCCGCGATGCTCGGATTCGTATTGATCGGGTTCGGGGCGGTGACGTACGAAATGCGGGTCAAAAAGGTGTGCGGGCTGACGGACCTGAAAGGCCCGGGGTCGCTCCCGGTGGTCGGCGTGGTGCCGTGGGACCCGACCGAAACCCCCGTCGTGGACCCGACCCGGCGAGTGATGGCCGGGGAGGCAATCGACAAACTCCGGTCCTTCGTCTCGCAGAGGTGGATCGCACACGGAGTGGCGAAACTGGCCGTCACGAGCCCGGTCGGGGACGAGGGGAAAGCGTACACGGCCTTCGGCCTGGCCGGAAGCCTGGCGGCCGCGGGCCACCGCACCCTCCTCATCGACTTCGATTTGCGAAACCCGAATCTCCACACCTTTTCCGGATCGAATCCCGTTCCCGGCGTCTGCGAATTGTTACGCGGCGAAGCAGACCCGGTCACGGCCGTGGTCGGCCTGCCGGGGGGCTTGTACCTGCTTCCGGCCGGGCGGGTCACCGATGACGCCCGAAAGGCTTGCGTGGGGGCCAAGCTCGACACGCTTCTCGAACAACTCGCCGCACCGTTCGACGTGGTCGTAATCCACACGCCGGGACTGCTCGCCTCGGCCGAGTCTGTCGAACTCACTCGCCGGGCCAACGCCGTGCTGATCTGTGCCTTGTACCGGGAAACGCGATTGCCCTGGGTCCGCTCGGTCACGGATCGCCTCGCCTCGATGGAAGTTCCTTATTCCGGCCTGGTCTACCTCGGGGCCACGCCTCCGGAGGCGCTCTGCTGATGAACCGATTCGGCATCCTACTCTGCCTGGTAATCCTCCTCGCCGGGGCCGCGGTCCATGGGGCTGCCACCCGCCGATGGGAAGTGGTCGCACCGGCCGTGCTCAAGGCGGACCGCCTCCACGCGATGACCGTTCGGGTCGGGGATTACGAAGCGACGAAGATTGAATACGATCTGCCGATCAAGGAACGGAGTGTCGTGACGTGTTACCGTTACGACTCGGCAGCGCTAGGCCAGATGATGGTCGTTTCGCTCACCTCCGGAATACCCGGGGCGGTCGCCACCCACACACCGGACGTCTGTTACGTCGGAAGCGGCTACAAGATCACCCGCGGCCCCACCCGCCGGACGGTCGAACTCCCCGGCGGTGGTACCGCCCGCTTCTTCGTCGCCGATTTCGAGAAAACCACCGCCACCGGTATCGACCGGCAGCGAGTCCGCTGGGCGTGGACCGCCGACGGCAACTGGGACGCCCCGGACTATCCGCGGTTCGCCTACTTCCGGGCCGGGGAATTATTCAAACTCTACGTCGTCACCCGGCCCGCGGACGACGCCCCGGCTCAGGATTCGGAGACGGTAACGGCATTTACCGTTGCCGCGTTCGAGCAGTACGCGCGCGAATTGGCTCGGTAACGACGATTGGCTGTTAGCAATGGCCCTTCTCCCCTCGCGACGGGAGAAGCGAACGGATTCTCGCCCGGGTAAGGACACCATGAATCGGCTTGCAACCGCGACCAGGACCATGACGCCACCCCGACCGCCCATGCCCCCGGGACTGAAGACCATCCCCTGGGTGACGGTGCGGGCCGTACCGGCTTCCCGGCGAAAACTGCCCGACCGGGCGTACCCCGGCAAAGCCGCGTTCGATTTCCTGCTGGCTGCAATCTTGCTTCTGGCGTCACTCCCCGTACTCGTCCTGGCGGGCTTGCTCATCCGCCTGACCTCCCGCGGGCCGGCGCTCTATTCGCAACGCCGCCTCGGCCGCCGGGGTCGGGCGTTCGTCATTTATAAACTCCGGACCATGCGGCACGACTGCGAACGGCTGACCGGCCCGACCTGGGCCACGCCGAACGATCCCCGCGTCATCCCCGTCGGGCGGATCCTTCGAGCCCTGCACCTCGACGAACTTCCCCAGCTCTGGAACGTCATGCGTGGCGAGATGAGCCTGATCGGTCCCCGGCCGGAGCGGCCGGAAATCGCGTCCAAGCTGAAGAAACTAATCCCCGGGTACGACCGCCGGCTGGCCGTCAAACCCGGGATTTCCGGCCTCGCACAGGTCTTTCTGCCGCCGGACACGCACGTCGACGACGTGAAGAAAAAACTCGCCCTGGACCGCCTTTACGTGGGTCGGATCGGGGTTGGGTTCGACCTGAAAGTTCTGGTGCTTACGGCGCTGAAAGTCTTCGGCTTGCGCCGGCTTTATTGCCGCAAGGCCGCGTAACCGCGACACAGTACGAGGAGCGGATGTCTTTCGTCACCGTGATCGTCCCGGTGCGGAACGAAGCCCGGTCGGTCGAACGGACGCTGCGGTCGCTGCTCGCCCAGGACTACCCGGCCGGGCGGTTCGAAGTGATCGTGGCCGACGGCGGTTCGACCGACGACACGGTCCCGATCGTCCGCCGCGTGCAGGCCGAATATGCCAACCTCCACCTCGTCTACAACCCGGACCGGTTCAGCAGTGCGGGACGGAATTTGGCGGTCCGGCACATGGCGGGCGACGTGGCCGTGGTCGTGGACGGCCACTGTCACGTTCCGGACAAACAATACCTGTCGTATCTGGTCGATGCGTTTCGGCTCGGCGACGCCGACTGCCTCGGCCGACCCCAGCCGCTCGACGCCCCGAACCCGACCCCGTACCAGCAGGCCGTCGCCGTCGCCCGGCACAGCCGCCTCGGCCACAACCCCGATTCCGACATCTATTCCGACCAACCGAAATTCGTCCCCCCGCAGAACACCGCCATCGCCTATTGCCGGACCGTGTTCCACCAGATCGGCCTATTCGACCAGCAGTTCGACGCCTGCGAAGATGTCGAATTCAACCACCGCGTGTATGCCGCGGGGCTGTCGTGCTATTTCGACCCCCGCCTGAAGATCGCCTACCACCCACGCGGAACTTGGCGGGGCCTGTTCGTGCAACTTTCGCGGTACGGTGCGGGCCGGGCGAAACTCAGCCGGAAACATCCCCGCTCGCTGACACTGCCCGCCCTCATCCCACCGGCCTGGGGCATGTGGGTGGCGGTCGGACTGATGTTTTCGCTGCTAGTGCCGAGCTTCGGCCCGGTGTATGCCATTTCGCTCGGGTTGTATGTAATGGCCCTTCTGGCCGCCGCAGCCTGGCTCGGACGGGGACAACCCGCAATCATCACCGCCCATATCCCGGCCGTCTTTCTCGCCATTCACTTCGGATTTGCCTGGGGGTTCGTAAAAGAAATGGTACGGCCACTGTTCCGTACCCGCTGACCCCGAGCGCGATATGTCCGACCCCGTCTCAGCACCCGTCGAGCCGCTGTCCCCGCACGAACGGCGAGTGCTCGGCGTATTGATCGAAAAGCAGAAGACGTCGAAATCGCCCGATGCCTATCCGATGACGCTGAACTCCCTGACCACGGGGTGCAACCAGAAATCGAACCGGGACCCGGTGCTCGATCTGACCGATGACACCGTCGAAGAGGTGTTGGGAGACCTGCAGAAGAAAGGCCTGGTCATGCGAATGACCGGCGGCCGAACGGACCGGTTTCGGCACCTGTTGTACGAGGCCTGGCGGGTGGGAAAAGTCGAAATGGCCGTGCTGGCGGAACTGCTGTTGCGCGGGCCGCAAAGCATCGGCGACCTCCGCGGCCGGGCCAGCCGAATGGACGACATCGCCGACCTGGACGTCCTCAGGTCGATCCTGGCACCGCTCGCCGAGCGAAAGCTGGTGGTTTTCCTGACGGACCCGAACCGGCGGGGAGCATCCGTGACGCACGGATTCCACGCAGTCGAGGAATTGGAAACGGCGCGGACCGAAGCCGGTCATTTGAAACAGGAAGAGGTTCCAAGCCGACCGGCATCGATTCCGAGGCTTTCGGATTCGTTAGTGGAAGACGTGGAATCGCTGAAAGCGGCCGTGGTGGAGTTGAAAGTTCAGGTTGACGAAATGCGAAAGCAACTGGGGTTGGGATAACGAACACGCCCCGGCCGGGGGCCGGGGCGTGTGGTGGGGTTAGTTGGAAGCGGTCGTATTAGCAGCCGCCGCAGGCGCTGGTGCATCCACCGCAGGAGCTGCCGCGGCTCGAACGATTGCAGAGGCGGTGGAACAGCCCGGCGCGGTGGCGACGGCCGGTGTCGCACGTGTTACCGCAACCCGTGCTGCAGGGACTGGTGCCGCAAGGAGCCGCCGGAGCGGCCACGGCAACTTTCACCATCTTTTTGACGGCAACGGTCTCGTAAACCGTCGTGTTGACCTTTTCCGTGAAAGCCTTGCATTCGTACACGGTTCGTTCGCCGGTCTTCTTTTCTTCCTTGCAGCGGACGACATCGACCATGATTTCCCTGGTCGTCGGCTTGCACTCGCAAACGTTCCGCATGGCGGTCATTTGCTTCGTGACGCACTTGTTGACGGTGACTTCAATTTCCCGCGTCGTCGGCACGCACTCGTTGACGACCCGCTTGGCCTTGGTCACGATCGGCTTGTAAGTCGTAACGGGTACGGTGATTTCTTCCGTCACGCAAACTCGTTCCATGACGACGTGCGATACTGTCTGCATTTCGGTGACGTAGTTGCAGCTACCGCAAGAAGACGAGGCACCTCCTCCGCAGCCCCGGCGCCCGAAGAGTCCGCCGCCGCAAAGGCGGTGCGATCGGCAGCCGGTGTTGCACGTCCCGCAACTGGATGCAGTACCGCAACTGCCACACCCGGCGGCAGCGCCGCAAGAGTCGCAGGGGACCGCTTTGCGAACGCATACCTGGGAGGTGACGGTCTTCGGCTGGCAGACCCATTTCTGAACCTTCCGCTTTTCGTTCGTCGTGGTGGGCTGGTACGTCGTCACGTTGTATTCCACTTCTTTCGGAACCATCTTGTATTCGGTGACCGTCCGCTTCATTTTGGTCGGAACGACTTCATTGACGTAGTACATGTAAGGCTGCTGGGTCGTAACCATGGAGTACTCGGTGACGGTCCGTTTCTCCTTGGTCGTCACGGGGGTCCGCACGATATATTCGTACTTCTGAACGGTGGGGACCATTTTCATCGTCGTCACGTCAACGACCTTCTGGACCGGCTTGGATTCGTAAACCGTGATTTCTTTATCGACGTAGGAGACGGTGCCACATCCCGCGGCGGTGCCGCAACCGGTACCGCACCCGGTATTGCAAGGGGTGGCACAAGCGGACGTCCCACCGCCACACCCGCTACGGAACCGGCAGCCCAACCCGAAGGCCGCGTCCGGAACCACGGCCAGCCAGGCCGCACCCATCACTGCGGCTGCAATCACTTGGCGCTTCATCATGATGATTCCCTTTCAGGGACGGATTCGGGGACGGCCTACCGGAGACATTTCCCGGACAGGCCGAACGGCCCTTTTCGTGTACAAATTCGGTCTGGGCGACGAAATCTACCTAAGGTCTCTAATGTCTCCAGACGACCGATAAGGATAGATGCTACCTATCTTGCCGGCCACTTCAACTTGAGGCAGGACAATTTTTTTAAGAGAATCCACGGTCCGATTGTAGGGGGTGGAGCGGGAAAACAAATTAGAAACTTGACATAAGTATTGACCGAAAAGACGATTAGGATGAATTGCCGGTCTCCAATACCCATTACTATGGCTTTCTACCCAGACTTGGCTCGGAAAACTTATGCTACGCCGATTTCGCATTTCAAAGCAGTGGCAACCTTAGCAAACTTCCGTTCCAATACGGTAGGCTGAGGGTTTTCGCGATCTCGGGATTTGTCATGCGCTTAGGCCTGAGAACCCGTTTACTCGTCCCGCCGATCGTTCTCCTCCTGGGGATTGCGGGGGCAACGGCTTGGGCCGCAGCGGCGGCGGCCCGGCACGCCGAGGCGAGGATCGCCAATCAGCTCGCACGAATCGTCCACACGTTGACCGAGCCACCGACTTTCCCGCTCACTTCCCGAGTACTCGAGCAGATGAAAGGGTTCTCGGGGGCAGAGTTTGTGTTTGACAACAGGGCGAAACGGCGGATCCAAACGCTTGATGGAGTGGTTGTGCTGCCTGCCGGATTAGCCGTAAGCGAATCTTTAGGGCCGGCAGTCGTGGTGGGTGGGACGGAGTACCGGGGACGAATGTTGGTCTTAACGAATCCGCCAAACGAGGGCGGTTTCTTGTACATCCTTTATCCGGAATCCTTGCGGCGGGAGGCCGTGGAGGATGCCGCTCGCCCGCCGCTGGTCCTCGGGGCCGTCGGGGGCCTTCTGTCGGTCGGGCTGAGCACTTTGTCCGCAGGGCGGCTCGTCTCCCGGATTCGAGGGTTGAATGCTCGGACGCAAATCATCGCTGCCGGGGATTTCACTTCGGCCCCGGTAACGCCGCCGGACGATGAACTGGCCGACTTGGCCCGCGCCGTCAACGACATGGCCGGCAAACTCGGAGAGTATCAGGACCGGTTGAAGGAAGGGGAACGGCTAAGGGTGATCGGCCAGTTCGCCGGCGGACTCGCGCATCAGATTCGTAACGCCGCAATGGGAGCCAAGCTGGCCGTCGAAATCTACGAACGGGAAGCCGGCCCGACCGACCCGGAGCCGTTACAAATCGCCCGCCGTCAGCTCGGCCGAATCGAAGAAGCCGTGAAGCAGTTTCTCGATTTGGGCCGACCCACTTCTGGGCCGAGATCCACTCTCGACCTTATTGCGGTAATTTCCGACTCGGTCGCGCTTTACACCCCCGGCTCCAGGCATACCGGGACGGCTCTCACATGGTTGCCCCCGGCCGAACCAGTCCTCTTATCGGGCCATGTCGATCTGCTCCGCCATCTCTTTGCCAATCTGATCGGAAACGCCCTCGATGCCGCCGGGCCGGGCGGTTCGGTCGAAGTCACTCTGCGAATCCAGCCAACTTGCGTCAAAGTCGACATCGCCGATACCGGTCCCGGGCCGTCACCGGAAATCGCCCAGACGCTGTTTGATCCGTTCGTGACCGGCAAATCCGAAGGCATCGGACTCGGCCTTGCCGTGGCCAAGCAAGCCGTCGACGCCCACGGTGGCACTATCTCCTGGGAACGCACGTACGGTCGCACCGTTTTTCATGTGGCCTTGCCGCGGGGATAAAATCTGAGAAGACGCCAACGTTCCACCGATCCCTGCAGGGCAATTGCAACCCGGTACCGGATCGCATTTCTTTTTGCACGGTCTTTCATCGGAGGTTTTCATGGCGGACACTCTCGAATTCAAGGCCGAACTCAAGCAACTCCTGCATCTCATCACGCATTCGCTCTATTCGGAC
>DASXPC010000165.1:0-13389 GCA_036493815.1 Fimbriiglobus sp.
GAGTCGTTGCAACAGGTCGCGGCGGCCGTCGAGGCGATCCACGGCGACGTCGGCGGCCAACGTGAACTCGGGGATGCGGAAATTCCCGGCAGCCGGGTCGCAGCGGAACAGCCAGGGGTCCGTTGCCCGGCCCAGGAATCCGGCGTCCTGTCCCGGCCAAATGGACGAATCGGTGTTGAAGATGTGCATCGGAAGGCGGACCGCGGCGGGAATGCCGTCGCGGTCGCCCCGGAGACGCCGCACCAGGGCTCCCAGCGTCGGCCAGTCGTTCGGCGGACCCGGATTCACATTCTCGGCGTTCATCGGGGCGTGCGGCACCCCGGTGAGCATGTAATACCCGCTGGAAGAATGCGCGTTGTCGCCCGTGGACACCGCCCGCAGCAGGCAAAGCTTTTCCGCCTGCCGGGCCAGTTGCGGGAAAAGCGAACCGATGCGGATCCCGGGTACGGTCGTGGCGATTGGGCCGAATTCGCCCCGCACTTCGGCCGGGGTGTCCGGCTTGGGATCCCAGGTCGAATGTTGCGGAGGTCCGCCCATCAGAAAGAGGACGATGCAGTTCTTCGCCTTTCCCGTATGCGAGCGTGAGGTTGCCGATATCCGGCCGGCCAGCAAGTCCGAAAGTGACAATCCGAGTGCAGCCAGTCCGCCCGCGCGCAACGCCTCCCGACGGGTCTGCCCGTCGCATAATCCCCGGCAGCGTTCTCGGAGGCTGAGCATGACGTATCAGCCGAAGAGGTACTTCTGCGGTTCGCCCTGGGTCAGAGTCAGGGTTCGGCCGAGACGGTCGGTGACGAGGGATTCGGGGTCGATTCCCAAGGCGTAGTACATGGTGGCGGTCAGGTCGGCGGGGGATACAGGGTTCTCGTTCGGGTACGCCCCGATCGAGTCGCTCGCCCCGTGAACGACCCCGCCTCGGATGCCGCCGCCTGCGAAGACGGCGGAGTAGCAATGAGACCAGTGCTCGCGGCCGCCATTCGTCACCCGCGGCTTCCGGCCGAATTCGCCCACCCAGACGACCAGCGTTTCATCGAGCAATCCCCGGTCCGTCAGGTCGTCGATCAGTGCGGCGAATCCCGCGTCGGCCGGGGGCATCAGCCGGGATTTGAGAGATGGGAAATTGTTGCCGTGCGTGTCCCAAAACGCTTGGCCGTCGTCGGGCCAGTTGACCGTGACGAGTCGCGTCCCGGCTTCGATGAGGCGGCGGGCGAGCAGGCAACTCTGGCCGTGTGGGTGCCGGCCGTATCGATCCCGCACCGCCGGCGGTTCTTTGGAGAGGTCGAACGCCCGGGACACTTCGGGCGAAACGAGCAGGTCGAACGCCTTGGCGCGCACGTCGGTGAATCCGGCCGCCGGTCCGCCGGTGCGGTCGAGTAGCCGGCACAAATCCGCCCGCCCGGCCAACCGGCCGGCGGAAACGTCGGTTGAGGTCGCGAGGCCCGACACCGCAAACGACGGCGAATTCGGATTCCCGGTGACCAGGAACGGGTCGTACTTGGCCCCCATCCACCCGGCGTTCTGCCCCGGAGCCGTGCCGCCCGGTGCCGCCGGGTGCGACACGATCCAGGGTAACGTCACCGCCGCGGGAATCGGGTCGCGAGTCGACAGCCGCTGTTGAACGACCGCACCGATGCAAGGCGAATCCGTTCGACTCGGCCCGTCTGCGTCGGAATTCACCTTGGCCGCCAACCGGCCCGTCAACAAATGATGCACGGGTGAGAGGTGGGCCGGGTCGGTGTGCGACATCGTCCGCAGCACGGCGAACTGTTTCGCCCGCGTCGCCAGTCGGGGAAAATGTTCGCCGATGTGCAGGCCCGGAACGGTCGTCTGGATCGGCTGGAACGGTCCCCGCACTTCGATCGGCGCGCCCGGCTTCGGATCCCAGGTATCGAGGTGGCTTGGCCCGCCCCACATGAATAGAAGAATGACCGATTTGGCCCGTGATTTTGGTGCGGCCGATGCAGTCACATCGCAAAGGCTCAAACCAAACGGAACGAGGCCCCCGGCCAGGAGCACGTCCCGGCGCGTCGGGCCACTGCAAGAAGATCCGCGGTGCATTCCAATCCTCGAGGGGGCAAGAACCGTACTGGCAGGGATGGCAGGCGTCGTATCGATAAACGAAGCGTCCCGCTCCGGACGATCGGGAAACGGGAGGTCTGGCAGGCCGGAATAAACATACCACACCGCCGGGCCGGGATCGAGTTGAAACTGCCGGCGGTGGTCCGTCTCAAAATACGATTCCCTTTCCGGGAGGGATCGGCTAGGATTAGGTGTGTCAATTTCCCCCTTGCTGCCGGGGGCTGCGATGTTTTCTGAGGCGACGGACGCCGAACTGATAACCCGTTACCGGGCCGGCGAGGGGACCGCTTTCGGGGCCTTACTCGACCGGTACGAAGGTCCGGTATTCCGGTTTCTGTTCGGCATGTTACGCGACCACCACTGTGCCGAAGACGCGCTGCAGGAAACGTTCGTGCAGGCGTTGCGGCGGGTCGAGTCGGTGGAACCGGCCACGTTTCGCGGGTGGCTGTTTACGGTGGCGCATCGGCAAGCGGTTTTGCAAAAACGCAAGGACCGAAGGGTGCCCACCCCGGCGGACCTGCCGGCTTTATTGGGTCTTGCGACTGCCGGGGACGGACCCGAGGCCGAGGCCACCCGGGCGGACGCGGCGGATGCGGTTCGCGGGTTATTGGGCCGGCTTCCCGCCCCGCAGCAAGCGGTGATCCGGCTCCGGTTATTCGACGGGTTGAGGTTTCGTGAGGTCGCCGAACAACTCGGCTGCCCGATCAATACGGCATTGGCACGGATGCATGACGGAGTGAAAGCCCTCCGGGCGATGTGGGAGGAACGCAATGTCTGAAGACCCCCTTTCGATCCTCGCGTTACGGTACGCGGCACGGGACCTGTCCGTATTGGAGACCGCCGCCTTTGAGGTGCGGCTGGCGACCGATAAATCGGCCCAGGATGCGTTGGCCGAGGCGGTGCGATTATCCGCTGCGGCTCTCGGCCGTCCGACGCCCGTGCCGATGACCGGGATCCGTGGCCTGATCGCCGACCGCATCAGTCCGGTTGGCACGGCGGTGGCCGGGTTGTTCTGCCGACGGGCTTATCGCGGCCACCCGATGGCCTGGGCAGGGCTCGGGGCTACGGCGGCAGCAGTAGCCGTGACCGTGGGTGTCTGGCTTGGCGGCCCCACCCCCGCCGTCCGCGTCGAATACGCCTCCGCCTGCCCGCCGCCAGAATTTCGAACCCGGCTTCCGATTCCACCCGCCGAAGCGGAGCCGGTTCCGACGGCGAAATCCCAGATACCCAAGCCGATGTCGCCAAAATTCACCTCGGCGGTTGAGGTGCATCATGCCGGCGTTCCGCAGCCTTTAACCTCGGTCGTCGGCGCGGTGCCGATCTCAGGCGGTGGAGAGGCCTCGCCACCCGTCAACCGGCCGAAGACATTCATTCCGGATACAGAACCTCCGGGTACGGGTCGGGAAGACATGTTCGGCCCGTTCGAGCCGACCACGCATTCTTGAGACCTTACACCCCTCCGGGCACGCCGCGGGAATCCTCCCGCGGCTTTTGTTTTTCCCATGCCGTACCCGACCGACCTCCTGCCGACGGTTTTCGACCGGATCGTGCCGCCGGTTTGTATAACGCTCGGCTCGCCCCGGCCCGTCGCCCGGCTCGTTGCCGCCCTCGGAGGGGTCGAAACCGTCTGCTGGCAACTCGATCTCCACCAGGCCGCTCGACTTCGCGACGAACTCCGGGATTTGAACGCAACCGCGGAAGTCGTCAGCACACCCGACCTGTGGGACCTCGAGCGAAAGTTCCGAACGGTCCTGTTCCCGGCAGCCGCACATGCCGAGCGAGACCTGAAATTGGACGTCGTCGAACAGGCGTTTCACATACTCCTGGAGGGTGGCAGGCTTCTCACGCTTTCGGAATACGAAAAAGACTCCGCGTTTGCGGGCTGGCACAAAAAGGTGTTCGGCAAATGCGGGGAATCCCCCACCGACCCCGCCGGCACCGCGTTCTGGAGTACCCGTACCGGCGACCGACCTCGCCGGCGGCACGAAGTGACGTTCCGCGCTAAAATACCCGACGGACCTTCGGCCACATTCGTCAGCCGGCCCGGCGTCTTCGGCTACGGGC
Source organism: Fimbriiglobus sp. (assembly GCA_036493815.1). Taxonomy (GTDB): domain Bacteria; phylum Planctomycetota; class Planctomycetia; order Gemmatales; family Gemmataceae; genus DASXPC01. The sequence goes on from DASXPC010000165.1 coordinate 4,141, forward strand.
GGATGGACAACGGCGCCCGAGCATTGCTCGAAGTTGCCGACGTGCAACCGGGCGAACGCATTCTCGACATGGGTTGCGGGATCGGAACGGTCGGCGTGCTGGCGGGCGTTCGATCGGGCTGCCCCGTGACGTTCGTGGATAGCAACGTCCGGGCTGTCACCCTTGCGGAGCAAAATGCGAAGGCGAACGGACTCGCCGACGCGGTCGTAATTGCCGCCGCGTCGTTCGAAGGCATACCGCCGGCGTCGTTCGACTGCATCCTGGCGAACCCGCCCTATTACGCGAATTCCGAAATCGCCCGGCATTTCGTCGCCGCGGGGAAAACTCTACTGAAGCCGGACGGCCGCTTCGTGCTCGTGACCAAGGTGCCGCAAGACGTGGTGCCGGGCCTTCTCAATACGTTTGGCGATTGCGGCACCACCGAAGCCCGGGGATATACCGTCGTGGTGGCCCGTATACGTTCGACGGGATAATTTTCCCGTGAAAGACGGTGCCCCACCGTTTCACCCATTCGGATCGGCGATGAATCCTACGCTCGTTCTCTTCGCGCAGGCCACACTCGCCCGGACTTATCCCCGGGTCGCGTGGATGTTCCGCAGCCGGACCTGGCTCGTGCAGGAGACGCTGCTGCCGGTGCTGGCCGTTTCGGCCTACGCGTTCAGTTATCGCTGGATGAACGCCCCGCCCGAGTACGTCGGGTTTGTCATCCTCGGTGCGGCGATGACCACGTTCTGGCTGAACGTGCTCTGGAGCATGGGTGCCCATCTCTACTGGGAACGCGACGGCGGCAACCTCGAACTCTACATCATGGCCCCGGCCCCGATGATGGGGATCCTCGCCGGGATGGCCCTCGGCGGGATGACCACCACCGTAATCCGCGCCGCGGCGATTGTCGGGGCCGGGGTGTTGTTCTTCGACGTGCCGTTTCACCCTTCGAACTGGTGGCTCTTCGCCGCGGTGTTTTTCCTCACGCTTGCCGCGCTTTACGGCCTCGGGATGATGTTCGCGTCGCTCTTCCTCCTCTGGGGCCGCGAGGCCTGGCACATGGTCAACCTGTTGCAAGAGCCGGTCTATCTCCTCGCCGGGTTGAACTTCCCGCTCACCGTGTTCAAGGCCTGGCTGCCGACCGCGGTCGTTGGTACGTTTCTTCTCGTTCCTCTCGCGGCCGGCATGGACGCGATGCGGCAGGTCCTCTTCCGGGCCAAGGGGCTGATCGGACTCGGGTGGGAAATCGGACTGCTGGCCGCGATGGCGGTGCTGTTTCTCGCCTTGGCCCGTGGGTCGCTGAGAATGCTGGAACGGAAGGCGAAACAGGAAGGGAGATTGACAGTCCGGTGGCAGTAGTTCACGCGTGCAGCGCCATCCCCAGCCACGCGGCCCGGGCGGCTTCCATCACGCTTTCGCTTAACGACGGGTGGCCGTGAACGCAGCGGGCCATGTCCTCGGCACTCCCGCCGTACGTCATGATCGCGACAGCTTCGCCGATCAGGTCGGACGCCCGAGCTCCGAGAATGTGAACGCCGAGTAGTCTATCCGTCTTCGCGTCCGCGATCACTTTCACGAACCCGTCGGTTTCATCCATCGCCTTCGCCCGGCCACTCGCGGCAAAGGGGAACTTCCCCACCCGGTACTCAACCCCGGCCGCTTTCAGCTCTTCTTCGTTCTTTCCCACGCTCGCAATCTCGGGCCAGGTGTAGACGGCACTCGGCACCAGGTTGTAATCGACATGCGGCTTGTGCCCGGCCAGCATGTCGGCGAACACCACCCCTTCCTCGCTTGCCTTGTGGGCGAGCATGGGGCCGTCGATTAAGTCGCCGATGGCATAAACCCCCGGCACGTTCGTCTGGAACCGGCCGTCCACCTTCACCCGGCCGGTCTTCGGATTCACTTCGACGCCAGCCTCTTTCAGCCCTAGGCCTTCCGTGAACGGTCGCCGGCCGATGGAGACCAGCACCCTATCGCCGGTGAATTCCAAAGTCTTCCCATCCGAACCCGCAGCCGAAAGGGTGGCCGAGCCGCCCGCGACTTTCGCCCCCGACACCTTCATCCCCAAATGAAACTCGAAGCCCTGTTTGGAAAGAATCTTCGGCAGGGCCGCGGCCACTTCGCCGTCGCACGTCGGCAGAATCCGCGGCAGATACTCCACCACCGTCACTTTCGAGCCGAGCCGGGCCCAAACGGAACCCAATTCCAGCCCGATGATTCCCGCACCGACAACGATCAGGTGCTTCGGCACCGCGTCGAACGTGAGGGCCTCGGTGGATGTGACAACGGTCTGTCCATCCACCGCCACGCCCGGCAACGGCGTGCTTTCGCTGCCCGTTGCGAGCAGTACGTATTCGGCTTCTAGCACCGTCTTCGTTCCGTCGTTATCGACCTCGACTTTGCCTTTGCCGAGCAGCTTGCCCGTACCGAAATACGACGCGATCTTGTTCTTCTTGAACAGGAACGCGACGCCATCGGTCAACGACTTCACAACACCATCTTTGCGTTTCTGCATCGCGGGAATGTCGATGCTCACGCCGTCCACTTTGATGCCGTGCCGGCCGAGCTTGTGGGCCGCGAGGTGGAAGTACTCGGACGAATCGAGCAAGGCCTTCGACGGTATGCAGCCGACGTTCAGGCAGGTGCCACCGAGGGCTTTACCGGACCGCTTCTCGACAACGGCCACTTTCTTGCCGAGTTGGGCCGCGCGAATCGCGGCCACATACCCGCCGGGGCCGGCACCGATGACGATGAGATCGAACTTGTCAGGCATGGAAGGAACTCAAAAATCGACAACAGAGGCACGGAGAATGCAGAAATCCTCAGAGAAGAAGATACATGTTTTTTCTCTGCGTTCTCCATGCCTCTGTGATAAAAGGACTTGATTTTCGTTCATACGTCGAACAACATCCGCCCCGGGTTTTCGACGCACTCCTTGATCCGCACCAGGAACTGGACCGCCTCGCGGCCGTCGATCAATCGGTGGTCGTAGCTGAGGGCGAGGTACATCATCGGCCGGATCACGACCTGGTCGTTGATCGCAACGGGCCGCTTCTGAATCGAATGCATACCGAGGATCGCGGCCTGGGGCGGGTTCAGGATCGGCGTGCTGAGCATGCTGCCGAAGATGCCGCCGTTGGTGATGGTGAACGTGCCCCCTTGCAGGTCGGCGACGCCGATCTTGCCGTCGCGGGCCTTCTTCGCCACTTCGCCAATCGCCTTTTCGATTTCGGCGAACCCGAGCGCATCCACGTCGCGAATGACCGGCACCATCAGCCCCTTTTCGGTGCTGACCGCGACGCCGACGTCGTAGAAGTTTTGCATCACGACGTCGTTCCCGTCGATCCGGGCGTTCACGAGTGGAAACGCCTTAAGCGCCTCGACCGCGGCCTTGACGAACACCGACATGAACCCGAGTTTCACGCCGTACTTCTTCTCGAACCGGTCGTTTACTTTGGCTCGCAGGTCCATGACCGCCGACATGTCGGCTTCGTTGAACGTCGTGAGCGTGGCGGTCGCGTTCTGGCTTTCGAGGAGTCGCTCGGCGATCCGCCGGCGGATCATGGTCATCGGTTGGCGGGATTCGCGCGGACCCGTGCGCGCGGTCGGCTTGTGGATGTCGACCGATGGACGGGCTGCACTCGCCCGAACCGCGTCCTCTTTTGAGATGACGCCATTCGGCCCGGTTGCGTGGATTTTCGCCGGGTCGAGGTCGTTGTCCGCGGCGATCTGCCTCGCGGCCGGCGAAACGCGAACCCCACTCACAAGGCCGGGGGTGACAGTCGGAATGACGTCACGCCCGCCCTTGTGGGCGGGGTTCTCTGGAGCAGTCGTCTTGGCGGGAGTGACGTTATTCCCGCCCTCGCGGGCGGTGTTCGCCGGGGCGGTCGGCTTGCCGTTCGGGTCGATTGCCGCGACGACGTCCCCGATCTTTACCACCTCGCCTTCCTTCACCTTAATGGTGAGGACGCCGGCCACCGGTGCAGGGATTTCCTGGCTCGCTTTATCGGTTTCGAGTTCGAACAGCGGTTCGTCCGCGGTTACAGGTGCGCCGTCCGGCTTCAGCCACCGCGCGATCCGCCCTTCGGAAACGGATTCGCCCACCGCCGGAACTTTCACTTCGATGGCCATGCCGTCCTCGAATGTGACGCGATTGGATCTGGATCGGTGCGTCCGCGGGCTCTCTACTTTTTCACAACTATTCCGCTCAGTCGGCTCGCCCCGTTTTTTCCCGCGGCGACGGCGTACGAGCCGGTCGATGTAAACGCCTCGTCCACCAGCACCCGCTGTTCGTACTCGTGGACGTGGTGGCTGCCCGTCGCGGGGCTCGCGCTCGCGTCCCGCCCGACGTAGGCCGCGACGGCCCCCATGTTCCGCAGTCGCGGTTCGACGAACGACCAACCCCCCATGTTCTGCGATTCTTCCTGGACCCAGACGAACTCGCGGGCCTTTTTGTACCGGTCGAGAACGGTCTGCAGTTGATCTTGGGGCCAGGGGTAGAACTGTTCGAGACGGACGACGGCGATATCTGCCGCCTGCTTCTTTTCCTGCCGGGCGGCGAGGTCGTAGTAGACTTTGCCGCTGCAGATAAGGATTCGCCGTGTTCGGTCGGGGTCGGCGACCGCGTCGTCGATCACTTCCCGGAAAGTACCGGATTCGAAATCCGCTATCGGCGACACGGCTTTCGGGTGGCGGAGCAGGCTTTTCGGCGTCATCACGACGAGCGGTTTGCGGAACGGTCGCAGCACCTGCCGGCGGAGGGCGTGGAACAACTGCGCCGGCGTGGTGAAGTTGCCCACCTGCATGTTGTCTTCGGCACACATTTGCAGGAACCGTTCCAACCGGGCCGACGAGTGCTCGGGGCCCTGGCCTTCGTACCCGTGAGGCAGCAGCAGCACGAGTCCACTCGACCGGCTCCATTTCGATTCGCCCGATGCTACGAATTGGTCGATGATGACCTGTGCCCCGTTGGCGAAATCGCCGAACTGGGCTTCCCAAAGGACGAGCGAAGATGGGTCGTCGAGCGAATAGCCGTAGTCGAACCCGAGCACGGCCGCTTCGCTTAAGCAACTGTCATAGGCGTCGAACGGGGCCTGGGCCGGGTCGAGGTTTGCGAGCGGACAGTACGGTTGACCAGTTTCGTAATCGTAGAGGAACGAATGCCGGTGGCTGAACGTACCCCGCCGGCTGTCCTGCCCGCTGAGCCGGACCGGATGGCCGTCGAGCACCAGCGAACCGAATGCCAGTGCTTCGCCGGTGCCCCAATCGACTGCCCCGCGTTGTTTGACCGCGTCGCGGCGTTGGCCGAGAATGTCCTTCAACTTCGGATGGATCGTAAAGCCGTCCACCACGGTCGCGATCCGGTCCGCAATGCGGTCCAGCGTGGCGCCCGGCACCGCGGTGTTCGCCGGGGCGTGGCTGTATTTTGCGGCCAGGCCCTCCCACCGCCCGGCGTACCCCTTCATCCCTTTCTTCCGCGGCGGCCCGCCTTTCACGTCGGCGAGTGCCGCGTCCAGTCGGCCGCGGAACTCGCCGTCGATCGCGTCCGCTTCCTCCTGCGACAGCGTCCCGTCACTCACGAGCTGTTTCGTATACACCTGCGACGCGCTCGGCTTCGCCCGGATCTTCTTGTACTCCACCGGCTGGGTGTACGACGGCTCGTCCGCTTCGTTGTGACCCCACCGGCGGAAGCAGACCAAGTCGATGACCGCGTCCCGTCGGAACTCCTGCCGGAACGCGAGGGCGAGTTCGGCCACCATTACGCACGCTTCGGGATCCTCGGCGTTGACGTGGAAGATCGGGGCTTGAACGACTTTCGCGACGTCGGTGCAGTACTGGGTGCTGCGGGCGTCCCGGGGGCTGGTGGTGAACCCGATCTGATTATTGATGACGACGTGCAGGGTCCCGCCGGTGCGGTATCCGGGCAAGTTGCACAGGTTGAACGTCTCGGCGACGAGGCCCTGACCGGCCATGGCGGCGTCGCCGTGGATCAGGAGCGGCACGCCCATCGTCCGTTCGGTGTCGTTGTGCAACCGTTGTTTCGCTCGCACCCGCCCTTCCACGACCGGGTTCACGGCTTCCAGGTGACTCGGATTCGGGCAGAGGCTGAGGTGGACCTGGCCGCCGTCGCCGGTGGTCACGTCGGCCGAGAAGCCCATGTGGTATTTCACGTCGCCGTCGCCGTCGTGCGTTTCGTCGGGCAGGTAGTTGTCCTCGAACTCGGTGAAGATCTCGGCGAACGGTTTGCGGAGGATGTTGGCCAGGACGTTCAGTCGGCCCCGGTGGGCCATGCCGATCACGTATTCCTTCACGCCGAGCGACGGGCCGCGTTCGACGATCGCGTCGAGCACGGGTAATAGGGTTTCCGCCCCTTCGAGGGAGAACCGCTTTTGACCGATATATTTCGTGTGCAGATATTTTTCGAACAGCTCGGCCCAGTGCAGGGACAGAAGGGTGCGGAGTTTCTGCCGGACCGCGAGGTTCGGCCGGTTGCGGCTCGGCTCCATCCGCTCGGCCAGCCACTTCCGGGCCGGAATGTCCTGGAGGTGCATGAACTCGACGCCGATCGTGCGGCAATACGTCTCCTTCAAAGCCGTGTAGAGTTCGCCGAGAGGGATCGGCCCGTTCACGCCGAACAGCATCGATCCGTCGACGGTCACCGGGAAGTCGGCTTCGGTGAGGTGGAATCGATCGAAGCTGATGAGCCAGGGGACGGGTGGCTCTTTCTCCTCGAGGGGATCGATGTGGGCGGCGAGGTGTCCGAGGTCGCGGTAAGAAGTGATGAGTCGGACGACTCCGACTTGTCTGCGGACGTCGTCCGGTGTAGTCGACCCGACCTCGGTCCCGCCGAATTCCATCCCGGCGAAGAACGCCAGCCAACTCGGGTCGACGGCGGACGGGTCGGCCTGCCACCGGGCGTACTCCCGTTCCAGGAGTTCGCGGTTGAACGGGCCGGCAAAGGCGGAGGCGGACATGTCGCGGGGGCTCCTGGGCCGTATTTATCATACGGCAACGTCCGGGCCGGGGCGTCAGGCGGCCTGCCGGTGGGGGAGGACGTCTTCCGTGGCGGCCAGCTCGGCCGGGGATACCGTGGCCGTGCCCGCCTTTCCGACGGCCACGGCGGCTGCGGCCGCGGCCAACCGGCAGGCCGACGCCAGGCCCGCCCCCGCCGCCAATGCCAGCGCAACCGTCGCCGCCACCGTATCGCCCGCGCCCGTCACGTCGAACACTTCCCGGGCCCGCGCCGGGACGTGGACCGCCGGGCGATCCCGCTCGAACAGCGTCATTCCGTTCGACCCCTGAGTGATCAGCACCGCGTCCGACCCGGGCAGGCGGTCGAGCAAGTCGCGGCCTGCCCGGTCGACGGCCGGCCGGTCGCGCAAGTCGCGGTTCAACACTTTCCCCGCCTCGACCAGGTTCGGTTTCACCAGCGTCGCCCCGGCATACTTCGCGAATTCGACCCCCTTCGGATCGACGACCACCGGCACGCCGGCCGACCGGCAAAGTGCGACGAGCGTCCGGCTGAACCGCTCCGTCACGACGCCCTTGGCGTAATCCGAAAGGATGCAGCCGCGAACCGACGGAAGCAGACCGGCCAGATTACTCAACAGGGCGTCTTCGACTTCGCGGGAAATGGCCCCGTTCTCCTCGTGGTCGATCCGGACCACCTGTTGCGAATGGGCGTGGATGCGGGTTTTGGTCGTGGTCGGCCGGGACGGGTCGGATACGAGTGGTGCGGCGTCGATGCCCGCGGCGGACAGGATTTCGCGGGTGCGGTCGCCCGCGGGGTCGGCGCCGACGACGCCGGCCAGGATCGCCCGCCCGCCGAGGGCGGCGACGTTCGCCGCCGCGTTCGCAGCCCCGCCCGCTACGAAGGTCCGCCGCTGCACTTCGACCACCGGCACCGGGGCCTCGGGCGAAATCCGGTTGACCGTGCCCCAGACGAACTCGTCAAGCATCAGGTCGCCGACGATGAGAACCGGCGTGCCTCGGAATCGGGGAATGAGGTCGAACGGGTTCATGCGGCGTTCCGGTTCGCGACGGTTCGACGAAGCCATGCGGAGCAATCGTCCCAGGTTTCCGCGGTGAAATCGGGCGGAAGTTCCCCGGCGGAGCATTTCCGGCCGAACGCGAGCCAGACCGTTGTAGCCCCGACGGCCCGGCCCGCCGCCACGTCACTCGGCTTGTCGCCGATCATGACGGCCGGCTTGCCCAAGAGCTCCAGCGACCTGACGGCCTGTTGCAATAACCCCGGCTTCGGCTTTCGACAATCGCACCGGTCGTCGGGGCCGTGTGGACAGTAGAAGCACGGCAGTGCCAGACCCGATGCCTCTGCGAACAGTTCGACGAAGCGGTCGTGTACGGCAACCGCCTGAACCGGCGTGACGATCCTACGGGCTAGGCCAGACTGATTGCTGACCACGGCCGGGACGAATCCGAGGCGGGCCAGGTCGCGCACCGCGGCTGCGGCCCCGGGAATTAGTTGCACCCGAGCCGGGTCGTTCGGGTAGCCGACGTCGTCCATCAGCGTCCCGTCGCGGTCCAATAGCAACGCGATGCTCACGCCGCCTGCCTCCGCCCGGTAATGCGGTTCAGGATTTCCGTGGTACTCAACCCCGGCACGAGCGGCAGGTATTCGATCCGGCCGCCGAACCGCAAGACAGTCGCGGCCTCGGGCACCGGCCGACCGTGCGGCGGGGCGTACTCCGACCCTTTGCAGTGAACGTCGGGCTTTACCAAAGCCAGAACATGCTCCGGCGTCGCGTCGTCGAAAATCAGGACGTGATCCACACACTCCAGTGCCGAAAGCATTGCCGCCCGCTCGTGCTGCGTTAAGATCGGCCGGCCCGGCCCCTTGTTCGACTTCACCGACGCGTCGCCGTTCAGCCCGACCACCAGAACGTCTCCCAGATTCCGGGCCGCGTGCAACCCGCTGACGTGCCCGGGGTGCAGGAGGTCGAAGCACCCGTTGGTCCAGACGACCGTTCTCTCCTCGCGGCGATACCGTTCCCGCACGGCCACGAGGGTCGCCAGGTCGGTCAGTTTGGTACGCGGCCGGTACACGATAGACCCCTCGGAAACGTTGACCGGATTATTCTTCCAGCACCCGGGGGAGTGGTCGCTGGAACCATTTCCCGACTCTGGAACCATCCTGCAAGTGTTTAATTTTCAATAAGTTACATCAATCAGTCGCGTCGACTCGCAGCCGCCATTTCGGGCTTCCCGACTCTGGAATCATTTTTCGAGTCGTTCCAGCACGGCCTG
>DASXPC010000166.1:0-63990 GCA_036493815.1 Fimbriiglobus sp.
CCAATTCAGAGGGCAACCACGGCGAGGACGTGAAGGAGTACTAATTCTACCTCGATAGTACGCCGACGCACTCGTACATGAAGTACCTCTACAAGTACCCGCAGGCGGCGTTCCCCTATGAGCAAATCGTCCTGACCAACCGGTCGCTCGGTCGCAACAATTACGAATACGAACTGCTCGACACGGGCGTGTTCGATCAGAACCGCTATTTCGACGTCTTCGTCGAGTATGCAAAGGCCTCGCCCGATGATATCCCGATCCGCATCACCGTACACAACCGCGGTCCCGAATCGGCGACGCTCCACCTCCTGCCGACGTTGTGGTTCCGGAACGACTGGTCGTGGCATGCCGGCACGACCAAACCCTCCCTGCGGCAGGTCGCCGACACGTCGAACCGTCGAATTGTCGCCGCCGTTCACCCAAAGCTGGGGGAGCGGTACCTGTATTGCGACGGCGAATCGGAGTTATTGTTCACCGAGAACGAGACGAACACCCAGCGGATTTTCGGAATCCCCAACCGGACGCCGTACGTCAAAGACGGGATCAACAACTGCCTCGTGAACGGGCAAACGGGTGCGGTGAACCCCGAAAAGACGGGGACGAAAGTCGCCGCCGTCTACACGATCTCGGTCCCCGCCGGGGAATCACGGACGATTCGACTGCGTCTGTCGGACGTTTCCCCCGCCGAGCTGGCACGCGCGAATGGCACTGCAGGGAACCCGTTCGGCCCCGCGTTCGACGCGATCCTGGATGCCCGGCTCCGCGAGGCCGACGAGTTCTACGCCGTTGTCATCCCCGCCGTGGTCGGTGCCGACGGGGCGAACGTGATGCGGCAGGCACTTGCCGGCATGCTGTGGGGTAAGCAGTTCTACCACTACGACGTGGACAAGTGGCTTGAAGAGCGCGGCTCGGACCCGTTCAAGGCGTCCCGCAAGCAGGCGCCGCGAAACGACCACTGGCACCACATGTACAACGGCGACATCATCTCGATGCCGGACAAATGGGAGTACCCGTGGTACGCCGCGTGGGATCTCGCATTTCACGTGATCGCCCTCACCCTCGTAGACCCGGACTTCGGCAAGCAGCAACTCAAGCTGATGCTACGCGAACGGTACATGCACCCGAACGGTCAGATCCCGGCTTACGAGTGGAACTTTGGGGACGTCAACCCACCCGTCCACGCCTGGGCCACGATTTTCACTTACCAGTTGGAGAAAGCGAGAAAGGGCGAAGGCGACAAAGAGTTTCTCAAGGGCAACTTTCAGAAGTTGCTGCTGAACTTCACCTGGTGGGTGAACCGCAAGGACCGGACCGGCCGCAACGTGTTCGAAGGCGGGTTCCTCGGCCTCGACAACATCGGCGTGTTCGACCGCAGTTCGCCCCTGCCGACCGGCGGCTACCTGGAACAGGCCGACGGCACCGCGTGGATGGCGCTGTTCTGTCAGAACATGCTCCAGATCTCCGCGGAACTGGCGGTGAGCGACCCGGACTACGCGGACATGAGCCTGAAGTTCGTCGAGCACTTCTTCTGGATCGCTTCGTCCATGACCCACGTCGGCGATGACACCGGCATGTGGGACGAGGAAGACGGTTTCTTCTACGACGTGCTCCGCTTGCCCGACGGCCGGGCGGAACGACTCAAGGTCCGCTCGATGGTCGGCCTGCTGCCCTTGTGCGCCGCCACGATGTTCGACGGAAAACTCCTGGAAATGTACCCGGAACTCCGCGAACGCCTGGAGTGGTTTCTCACCTCCCGTCCCGAGATCCGGGCGTCGATCCACGACCCGGGGAAGTCCGGGTTTGCGAACCGTAAGCTGGCGTCAATCCTCGACGAGGGCAAACTCCGACGCGTGCTGGAAAAAATGCTCGACGAGAACGAGTTCCTCAGCGAGTTCGGCATCCGCTCACTGTCGCGGTTTCACGAGAAACATCCTTACGTGATCCACGTCGGCGGACAGGAGTACCGCGTCGCCTACCTCCCGGCGGAATCCGACACGGGGATGTTCGGCGGGAACTCGAACTGGCGCGGGCCGATCTGGATGCCGGTGAACGCGCTCATCATCCGCGCCCTGCTGCAATACTACAGCTACTTCGGCAACGACTTTACCGTGGAATGCCCCACAGGTTCCGGGCGACGGAGGAACCTGTATCAAGTCGCAGAGGAAATCGCCCGGCGGCTGGCGAACATCTTCCTGAAAGACAAGGACGGCCGGCGCCCGGTCTATGGCGGGGCCGGCAAGTTCCAGGACGACCCGCACTGGCGCGACCTGATTCTCTTTTACGAGTTCTTCCACGGCGACAACGGGGCGGGCCTGGGTGCCAACCACCAGACCGGCTGGACCGGGATCGTAGCCCGGTCGATGCATCTGTTCGCGACCACCACGGCCGAACAGTTGCTGAAAGGAAAGAATCCCGCGAGTCCCGACACGTCGAAGCCGAGAAAACTGTTGCCTGAGACTGCGGCCTCGCTCTAATGTCTCCCGGACGTTTCTGTCGGATGCAACACCGAGGCGAGCAACGGGATGACTCAGGAAGTCATGGATTTCGTTCCCCTGTGGCTGTGGTTCGTAATCCTTTGTATCGTAACGGGACTCGCTCTGGAGTTTGGATACCGATTCGGCAAGCAGAGACGGGCGCGGACCGAGGGGGAGAAAGAAGCACCGGTCGGTGCGATCGTCGGGTCGATCCTTGGTCTTTTCGCATTCATGCTCGCGTTCACTTTCGGGATGGCGGGGAGCCGTTACGAGGATCGGCGCAAGGCGGTGCTGGAGGAGGCCAACGCGATCGGTACGACTTACTATCGAACTTCCCTTCTCCCGGAACCGCAACGCACTGCGAGCGCGAAGCTGCTCCGTGAATACGTCAACGTTCGGGTTCAAGGTGTTGAGGAAGGGAAGCCTGCCGTGGCGATCGCCCGGTCGAAGGAGATCCATGACGACCTTTGGAACCAGGCGACCGCGGCTTTGGAGAACAACAAGGCACCCCTCGGCGACTTCTATTATATTTTGTCGCTCAATTCCATGATCGAGATGCATACGAGACGCGTTCAGGCGGGCCTCTTCAGCCGCATTCCTCTCACGATTTGGATGGGTATTCTTGTGTTGTCCGTCGTTGCCATGAGCGCCGTCGGGTATCAGTCGGGCTTGTCGCAGACTCGCCGATCTCCGACAATGGTGGGACTCCTCTTCTCCTTCGCGGGGGTGATGATTCTCATCGCGGATTTCGACCGCGGCCACGCGGGAACCCACGGCGTCAGCCAGCAGGCGATGACCGATCTGCGAGCGACGATGAACCCAAAGAATTGACTCACAGGGGTGCGGCCGAAATCCCACGACCTGGATCGAAAAGGTCTCAAACCGCGGAGACGATATGTTCCTGGATTACCTGGCACTGGCCATGTTGTGTCTGAGCCTGACGGCGGTGTTCTACCTGTTCATTTACATCCACGACCTGCCCCACAAGATCGCGAAGGAGCGGGAACATCCTCACGAGGAAGCCATCCACGTGGCCGAGTGGTTAGCTCTGTTTACACTCGAGGCGCTATGGCCCTTGGTCTTCATGTGGGCGGTCTCCCACAAAAAACAACCGCATACGGACGCAACCGCGATCCCGGGTTCCGGCACGAACGGCGAACTGACGAATCGATTGGCTTTGCTCGAAGAGCGAATCCGCAGCCTCGAATCGGGCAAGAAGTAACCCACAATACACTTGCGGAGAACGATCATGGTCGAACTCACCGTCGGGACGTACGGCCTCCTCTGCTGGCTCGTTTTCAAGAAGTTCAAACTTGTCCCGGTTACCACATATACGGTTTGTACTGCGATCCTCGGCGGCGGCGTCATCCTACTCGCCTTGTATATCTCCCTATCCATCTTCCACCCGTCCAGTAACGACGGCCGATTGTACGCCCCGGTCGTGCAGATCGTCCCATCGGTGCGGGGGCTTGTTATCGAGGTGCCGGTTGAGGGGAACAAGCCTTTGAAAAAGGGCGACATTTTGTTCCGGATCGACCCGGTGCCCTTCCAGATCGAGGTCGACCGGCTGCGGGCGGTGTTGGCGGGGAAGAACCGAGACTTTGCGGACGCCGTGGACAAGTTGGCGGCCGCCGAGGCTGCGACCAAGGAAGCGCGGGCGAACCTGCTGGTCTCCGAGTCCCTGAATGACCGGCAGCTTCGAGAGACTTACGAGCGCGCCAAGAGTCAGGTCGAGCAGACGGGAGCCAGGCTCACGCTGGCGAAACAGCAGTACGATCGCATGGAAAAGTTGCTCAAGACAGGGTCCGGCAGTCAGGCCGAGTTCGACTTGGCCACGTCTCGAAAGTTGTCGTTGGAACAGGAGTATAGCCAAGTCAAAACGGACGAGAAGATCGCGGCGGAAAAGCTCAAAAGCGGTGGATCGAGCCTGGAAGCCGACGTGCAAAACCTCGCCCGATTGGAAGCGGAAGAGCGTCGGGCCCGTACGGTTGTCAACACCCGGATCGATGGGAAAGAAACGGGTCAGAAAGTGACGCCCGAAGAGCGGGAGGTGATGGCCCAACTCGACAAGGCCCGGTGGGACCTCGATCAGACGATCGTTCGGGCCCCCACCGACGGCTATGTCCCCCAACTCGTCCTCCGTCCCGGAACAATGGCTACGGCTACCCGACTTGTTCCGCTGATGATGTTCGTGGTCGATGAAAACCCGACACTGGTCGCAACATACCCGCAACGGGTGGTTTCCGATATCAAGCCGGGCATGGCCGGCGAGGCGACGTTCAAACAGTACCCGGGGCGGACGTTCAAGGTGAAAGTACGCCGGGTCTTGACCGCCGTGCGTGAAGGGGAATTGGACGCGAGCGGACAGATCCTCACGGCCACGCCGGAACAGGAGCACGGCTACATCCCGGTCGTATTCGACTACGACGAGGACGTCTCAGGGTTAAACTTGCCCGTCGGGGCCCAGGCGACCATCGCGGTCTATACCGACCGACTCCACGCCCTGTCCATTCTGCGGAAAATCATCATTCGGATTCATAGCTGGGAGAATTACATCATTTAGGATCGACAACCGAGTTCGGCGACATGGCGAAAAGCCCTCCACCAGGCGGGAATCGATAGGGTCGTCCTCGACGTCGTATTCAATCACACCGCGTTGAACGCCAGTAACCCGGTCGTCCGGCGGATGATCGTGTGCCCGCCGGCCCTGAGAAACTCCTTTGCTCGGCATGGGAATACCCATTGTCGATAGTAACATTCGTCCGTCGGCATCAGCGAATGCCGCCGATCGAACGGCCGAACCGCCTGCCGCGCCGCACAATAACGGAGATTCGCCCGGAGGCCGCGGATGCCCGATTTGACCGTTTGCCCGTACTGCCGAAATCCTTTTCCAATCGAGAATCCGACTGCCCACCGGGCCGTCTGCCCGAAGTGCGGAGAAACGGTTCCGGTTCGCGTTGCCACGGAAGGGGAACTGATTACTCCGAGTACGACTAAGGCCCGCCAATCTCTCGTGTCTCCGCGATGGTTCAAACCTGCCCTGTTCGCATCATGTGTGGTTTCGGTCATAGTCCTGATCGGTGGGTTGTGGTGGGTTTTCTCCCGCGATCCGAAAGCGGGAAAACCGACTGCCGCGAGTCGCACGGCCGACGGCCTCTTACCTCCCATCGCTTTGTCCGGCCTGGCGTATCTTCCCCGGTCCGTCCAGGTCGTCGCGGCCTTGCGGCCCGGTCCCCTCGTGGCCCTCGCCCAGGCAACACGGACCGATCCGCGACAACGGCTCGCGGAAATGGGACTACCAAAATTCGTTCTCGACGTGCTGGATCGGGTGGGCATCCCGTGGAATCAGATCGATCACGTCGTCGTCGGCCTCACCCTGCCGTCGGGTGATGTTGTTCCCCAGGTAGTCGCCGCAGTTGTCCTCACCGCTCCACCAGTCGAAGAATCCACCGTATGGAAGGCAATTGGGGCGGAGCGGGTGTCGGGCGGTAAGCATCCGCGATACAAGGCTATGCTGGGAATGCAGGCCGTGCAGGCGAAACCGAACGCGTTCGTCTTCGCATCCAAGTCGAACGACCTCGACGGGATCGAATCGATGTCGGCAGTAAACGGCGAGAACCTTCGACCCGCGTTGCGGGAGGCGATTATCCAACGGCTCGACCCGGCTTCGTTCGCCTGGCTCGTGGCGGTCGGGGACGACCGTTGGGCCGACCTACCTTCCGCGAAGTTCTTGGCCAAGTGGATGATGCGGGAAGATCTTCTCGCCCGCTTCGCTCCGGGCCGGGCGGTTGCCATTGGCTTGTCGCTCCAGCCGGACCCGCGGCTCCACGTGGCGGTGAATGCCGAGGATGCGCGCCCGGTAGCGGACTGGTTCGCCCAGCAGTTGGCGGGCGACGACACCGTAGTCGAACCGGGGGAGAAATGGGCGGTTGTAACCGTGCCGTGTCCCTTGTCGGACGTTGCGGCCAAGTTGGGAAAGCTGATTCCGCCCGAGCGGAAATGACGCCGCCCGGTATAGTCGGTGTTACCCGACGTACACACCATCGAAAATATCCGGCCACGAGAGCATAGTTGTCGTCTGGGTTGCCGGGTTCAGAATGTCGACGACGGCGGCCCCGCCCGGCCCGGCCCCGGTAATGATTTCGGCCCGTCCGTCGCCGTTCAAGTCCCGGGCCGTGACGCGAACCCCGCCGCGGTCGTCGGGACTGCCCGCGAAGTAGTTGGCGACTTCGACTTCGGTCCCCGTTGTCAGGAGAGCGTGGCCGGACAAGGCCCGGACCCGCGGCCCACCGCCGGGTCCGCCTCCGGCGATGATGTCGCCGAAGCCGTCGCCGTCCACGTCCGCCACGGTCACGTATGCGCCGTTTCGGACGGACGATTCGAAGGCGAAGAAATCGCCGGTGAGTTTCGCCTCTGGCCGGCCCTGGCCGACAGCCATGCCGTCGAACACGGCGAGCCGGGGGCCGCCGCCGAACCCTGCCGCGACGACCAGATCGGCCCGTCCGTCGCCGTTCAGATCACCGGCGGCCGCCCGCGCCCCGCCTCGGAAGTTTGGGTCGTCGATCCCGAAGAAGTCCGCCATCGGGGTGTACGTGCCCCCGGCGAAGACACGCACCCGCGGGCCGCCCCCTTCGTCAGGTGTAACGATCAGGTCCGACTTGCCGTCGCCGTTCAGATCACCGGCCGTGATGAATACGCCGCCGGTAAATGACACCTCGAACGGGGCAAAATCATAAACCACCGCTCCGGTCGCCCCGTTGATGATTTTGATTTCGCTGGACCGTCCCTGTCCGGTACCGACGCCGAGATCGGGCACACCGTCGCCGGTGAAATCCGCGGCCACGACCCGCATTCCACCGATCGATCCGAATGCCACGTCGGAGTAGGTCAGGTACGTCGCGCCCGTTGAAGGATTCACAAGTTTCCCGACTCCGGGGCCGCCGACGTCGGACCCGACGGCGATGACGTTCGTCACGCCGGACGGAACGGTTCCCGTCACGAGTCCCGGCGGAGGTGGGGGTGACGGGGGCACTATCGGTGGCGAAACGCTTGAGCTTCCCGTGTAATCGAGCTGCACGTTTAACGAGCCAATGGTTGCGGCGAATCCGGCGGACGTCTGGCCGGATGGAGTACTAAACGTGACTGTATACTCGCCCGGCGGCAATGCCATTTCGTAACCGCCCGAACTGTCGGTCGTGGTCGTGTAGGTCAATCCGCCCCGGGACAGGGCCGTGACCGTCAAGCCACCCAGGCCTTCACCGATCGAATAAAAGTGGTCGGCGATGACGGTATCGGAGTACGCCACGCCCGTGAGGAGCGGCCGGCCGCTCGCGACGCCGTAGTCTTGTCCGACGATCACCCCTTGCGGCCCGCTCGCCGTCAGTCCGGTGGTAACTCCGGACCCGATTTCCCGGTAGGAACTGGAGAGCATGTTGACCCGGTGTCCGCGGCCATCGACCCCGGAATCGACGAACAGCAACCGATAGAGATTGTCCAGGGCCGCCGCCGACATTGGCCCGGTTTGGTACGCGAGGTTTTCGGCGACGAAGGTCGACGGATACCCGGCCGCGGTCGTCCGATCCCAGGGGAGCGATCCGTCCGGTCCGACGTGCGAAAACGTGCCGGTCGAGGCGAGGTATGCCAGTTGGCCTTCGATCGCCGTCTGAAGAGAAGTGTTTGCGGCGAGAGGCTGGGCCGCATCTGCCGGCAACGTTCCGGCCGCCAGCCCTTCATTCAAGTCGATCCCGAACCGGGCCGCCTCCGCCGCAGGATCGGACCGGCCGCGGTTAATTAGCTGGAGAAAATACTGTTCCTGCGGCGACAACCCAGCGGACGGGGTACACCGGTCTTCAAGTTGTTCCGTACGGAACCATCGGGTCCCTGCTTTGCGCGACGACATGATGAGGTCCCGGGTCGTGTCGGCAGTCGTCGGTAAGACACACTTTCGCCGTCCGATACGTTCAATCCCGACGAATGCCATCGAATCCTAGAACGGTGGACCACGCGATTTAGACAAGGAGAGGGCCGAACGGGAGGAGTCGCGAAACTCCCATTCCGCCGGCGGGAAACAATTCCGGTATCCACGAAATCGGGGTCCCCCCGTTTACTCGGCATGTAAACTCCTCGATACATGCGAACCTATTTTTGATAACCAACCGTTCGCAAATCCCGGGCTCGGCCCCGGTAAAACCCGGCGACAAGGCGGACCGTTTCGTCGGGGTCCCGGTCGGCCAGTGCACCGACCCAACCGGCCGAGGCTGCCACGCCGAGTTCCACCGCGACCCGCGCAGCCCCCGCCCGCACCGCAGGTTCGGCGTCCCCGGCCAGCCGCTGCAGCCACGGCCCGGGGTCCTTCACCGCACCGCCCGCCCAGCGCAGTTCGAAGAGCAACTCCAGGCGATCCTCCGGTACCGGACTGCCGAGTTTTCTCCCGAAGGCGACGTCCGTAACCGAAAGTCCCCGGGCTTTCAACCCCGCGGCGACGAGGGCCCGCACGTCCGGGTCCGGGTCGTTCAGCCGGCGGAACAGGTTTTCCGTGACGATCGCCGGACTCCCCGACGCGGGAGGCGGGGCGAGTGCGATCGCGGCGGCCCGGCGGACTTCGGCGGCCGGGTTGTCGAGCAGAGGCACCACCGCCGCGGCCAAGCCGACGTCGGGCCGCACGGCCAGCAGAATGGCCGTCTCCCGGACGTCCGGCGACCCGTCCACCAAGGCGAGTTTCACCAGCTCTTTCGCAACCGACGCGTCGCCCAGAAGGAAAACCGGCACCAGGTCGAGGATGGCGTTTTTACCCGCGTCGTCCGCCGATGAGAACGTCGCAACGCATCGATCCGCGACCATTGGCAGCACGAGGTCATCGGCCCGAACGTTTTGCACCTCGGCCGATGCGGCCGAGCGCACCGCCGCCGGTCCGCACAGAATCGCCTCGCACACCCGGTCCGCACCCGGTTCGCCGAGCGTTAGCAGGGTCCGCACCGCTGCGGATCGTGCCGCGTCGTCCGCCGCCGAACGCAGGCAATACCCTGCGTATCTTGCCCGGATTTCCTTCCACTGTACCGCCACGACCCCGCCGACGAGCGTGAGTGTGACAACGGCTGCGATCGCGACGAACTTGAGTCGAATTGCTTTCATGGTCGTTCCCCGGCGGTCGGTCGGGCAAGATAGAGAACTCCCTACCGTCGGGGCAAGGGCAACCGGACGGGGCAAGTGAAATCTTTCATGCCGGCCGCCCGGCCGGGACGATGGTTTGGTACGGACGGCCCGGACCGCCGGCCGTGCAGGAGGCCCCCATGACCGCCCCCCGGTTCCTGGTCGGAATCTTCGTCGGGTTAGCGGTCGCGGGTTCGGCGACGGGCCAGACGGTCATCCGAACGGCCGTGAAGTCGACCCCCGTCACCTCGGCTGCGGCGGTCAAGTCGAACCCCTTCCCCTGGCTGCCGGACGTCGCCGCCGAACACCGCGACGCCGTCGCCGCGATCGCCCAGCAACCGACGCTCAGCGCCAAATACGACGAAGACGAATTCACCGCCCACCCGAAGGTCTACACCTGGCTGCTCGACCACCCGGACCGGGCGGCACTCGGCTGGCAGCGGGTCGGCGTGCCGAGCATCGCGATCGACGACCTGGGCAACGGCCGGTTCACCTGGAAGGACGAGAACGGCAGTTCGCTCACCTGGCGGACTGTCGCGAACTACTCCGACGGCCGGGTCTGGTACGCGACCGGCCGGGTGAAGATCTCCCCGCTGCTCCCGATGGTGCCGGTGAAGGCGGTGGCGGTGTTGCGGCACCCGTCGAAGCCGGCCGCCAAGGGGGCCGAGACCTATTCGCCGTCACTCCAGATATACTTCCAGACCGACAGCCGGCTCGCGAACGCGGTGCTACGAATGCTCGGCCCGGCCGCCCCCCATATGGCCGAAGAAGGGGCCGAACAACTCCTCTTCTTCTTCTCCGGTCTCGCCCGGCACTTAAACAAACACCCCGAAAAAGTGCCCACCGTACTCGCCCCGGCCAAGAAGTAGCGTCTCACTTTTGAGAAGATTATTCTTCCAGCACCCGGGGGAGTGATCGCTGGAAGCATTTCCCGACTCTGGAACCAAGTTGCAAGTGGATTAAATTGAACGTGTTACGGCGAAATGCCGGTGAGCGATTGCCGGACAGTAATTGACTCCCCGTCGCTGGAAGCATTTTTTGCAGAGGGAAGGTCTACCCGATGAACGGCAACAACATGGTACCGGCCGATCCTACCGGGTAGCATCTGCGTCCATGTCCCTTTTCGATAAGCCCTATTCCGCCCGGAAGCCGTGCGGCCGAAGCTGGGGGCTTTTTTGGTGCCCGCCGCCGCAATCGCCGGAAGGACGAAACTCGCCGATTGGACCAAGCTGCTCGGCACGAAGGCGGTTGAGAAGAAGAAGGAATCCGAACTCCTTGCCGAGTTCGTGCGCGACGCGTTCGAAGGGGTGCTCGGCTATGTCGGCCCGCCAGCGGTCGAGACGACCATAAAGCGGGAACAGTTGATTGCCGTCGACGGCAGCGGGCGCAAGCGGCACGATATTATTTTAGCTGAATATCTTCGGGACCAATTTCGGAAGCAGGGACGAGTCGGTAGTGTTTCTCATCACACATCAGAATTTCTCCGTCTTTTTCCGTCAACTCGATCATGACAATCGTTTCCCCTCTCTCATCTCGGATAAATTGAACGGCAACCGGGCGCGGGATGAGGTCGGGATATTTATCGCGACATAGTGCCAAGTCCTGTTCGACTTGAACTACTCCGATCTGATCTTTTCCGCCTTTTGCTTGCACCGGAATGACGAATTGCTGGCCCGTATTGGTGACGGCAATATAAAGTTCGTCCGTTTCGATCTGGCCCATTTCTCGAACGGTGGTACGAAGGTGGCTCTGCAACGAGTACGCCGTCACGCGGAGGAAAATATCGATCAACCGATTGTAACGCACTTTGGCAAGGAGTGCCTGTTCGTCGGAAAGGGCATGGGCGGCTACGATTTCGGGAGTTGCGTCTGGAATCTTGATCCAGACCATACTTTCGTTCGGAACGATCCGGTTAATCTTCCGTTGTCGCATTCGATAGTTGGCTCTGCCAAACAATTCAATGGTCCAACTGTAACCATCTTTCGCCGTCCGTTGGATCGATTCGGGCATGCCAGTTCGAAACCGAAAGCTATAGAGCAGATCCCCTAAATTCTTTGGGAGGACTACATTCATCGATTTCGCCGCATCGTTAAGGGCGCTTCGCGGAAACTCGAACGACGCGGTTCCTCGCGTGTAATATCGTTCGAAGATGTGGGTGAGAATTGCCCCGTACCGATTTGCCCGTTTCGCCTTATCAACAGAGCGTTTTTTGGCCACGGGACCGACTCCTTGGCAACGTGGGATTTTCCACATCGCGGGGGGCGACGACTTTGAGTCGAATTCCGTCCGGATGCCCGGCGGGTACGAACTCGCCGATGCGTTCGCCGCCATTGACCAATCGGATGGTAAACCCGTACTTGAGACACGGATCGAGGAGACGATTCACGTTTCTGCTCCGGGCAATCTGTCCGAGAAACGTATCGGCACGGACGCCGTTCAATTCGACGCCGGTCGACTCGACGGCGGCGATTACGTCCCCAAACGTAAACCCGGGATTGCGCAGAATCCCGCGGGATCGGTCGAATCGATCTGCGAAGAGTGCTTCGATGACCGGAGGGTAATGAACGACCTGCGGCAGACGCTTCCGCGTTCGCGGACGGTCTTCGGGAAGGCGGTACTCGTCGCTCAATGCCATCATGACTTTGGGTACGGACGGTACGTATCCAAGTCGTTGGATGATCGCGTGGCCAATGGCACGGGCGAGCGGGGGACACACGGCATTGCCTATCTGTCGATAGGCGTGCCATTTTGATGGATAAAAGGCAAACCAGTCGGGGAAGCCGTGCAGTCGGGCCGCTTCGCGGGCCGTTATGCATCGCGGACGGAATGGATGAATCGGCCGTGGGGCCGTATAGGACCCGTGGGAAGAATCCGAACCAGCCCGGAGCGTTGGGGCGAGGCCGTTCGGATCGAGTCTCGGCAACTTGTGACTCGGAACCATTTCCCCCGGTTTCGTCCGCTCGTATAGGGCAATAGCTGAAGGCGTGTGGCGGACGCGGAGACAACCCGAACATTTCTTCTTGTCCCAAATCCGTCGGTAGGAGAAATCGTGAGGGTCATCGAGGAGACCGCGCATTGTGCGGGAATAGTTATTCTTTGGCTTGTCCGAATATACCGTGTTGTTGGAATTGAATAATTCGGCGAGTTCGTCCACGTCGGGCAAGTCGGCAATGGCTTCCCAAACCGTCGGAATGGACGGTATTCCGCTCGCAGCGCGCGACGGATACGTCGCGGCTTCGCCCAAGTCGCGCCGGATACCAATGACGATGAGTCGTTTCCGCTTTTGAGGAACGCCAAATGCGCTGGCGTCCAATACGCGACACGGGTGGGTAATGCGATAGCCTGCCTTCTCGAAACCGTTGAGAGCGTTGTCGAGTGTACTTCGGGCTTCTCCGGTCAACATACCCGGTACATTTTCCATCACGAAAGCCCTCGGCTTTACCTCGCCGACGACACGGACAAATTGCGAGACGAGACTGTTCCGAGGATCGAGAGCATCCCGCTGTCCCATGTGGCTGAAACCCTGGCACGGCGGTCCGCCACAAATGAGGTCGACGTCCGACGTTCCGACCGCCTCGAATACAATATCCGCAGTTAGGTCGGAAACGGAACGACAGAGCGACTTCCCGTATGGGAAGTTGCGCTCGTGTGTAGCTACGTGGTAGCCGTCAAGCTCGACCCCAAGAGCCACGTCGAAACCCGCCTGTTCGAATCCGAGCGACATGCCCCCGGCTCCGCAGAACAGGTCGACGGCAAGGGGCCTGGTTTTCTTCCGCCTTCGTTCAATCGCTGCCATTCCATCAATCCTCGGCAATATTTCGTTTTCCCAACCGACACGTATCCCGAATCACACATCGACCGCACTTGGGCCGTTGCGGCAGGCAGATTGTACGCCCGTGAACGACCATCGCAATGTGCAACTCGCGACTGCGACCGTCGGGGACGACCACCGCCAGTCGTCGTTGGGCTTGGCGATGTTTCAGTCCCCGGGGAATTGCCCCCATCCGCTCGGCAATCCGCTGAACGTTGACATCGACGGGAAACGCATCGAACCCCAAACTGTACATCAGGACGCAAAGTGTCGACTTCGGACCCATTCCGGGTAGCTTAACGATGGTTTCGAAAGCCGATTCCGTGGAAAGAGCCTTCAGGCACTTCGACGGATTCTTACCCATTGCCAACAACTCCTTTGCCGTCCTTCGAATCTGCACCGCCCGCTTGACGACGAGACCGCCCGCCTGAATGCACTCTTTAATGTCGGCAATGCGGGCGCGCGCGAGATCGGCCAGTTCCGGGAATGCCTTTCGTAGATTCCGATTAGTCGAACGGTATTGGGCGTCAGTCGTGCGGGCCGATAGGAGGATGTAGAAAATCTCCTTCACCGGATCCCGAAAGTTACCCAGAGTAGGCACGCCGTGCTCCGCCACCAAGCGGTCGGCAATTTCGTGGAAGCGGTTGTGCCAGAGCGAGTCGTGTCGCGGCCGGAGTCCCAGCAATCTTGCCGTGGTGAGGCTCAAACTTTTGTTCCGGGGGTTTCAAGTTGGTCGTATCCATTAGATGTTATGCAGGCCGTGACCGACTGGCTTCGCCTCGATTTCGGCATCGAGAAGGTCCGGCCCAAATGCTTCTCCGACCAACTGCTCGCCGAGGCCGACTTCCTCGATAAGGCCCAATACCACGGGAAGAAGAATAAGATGCCCCTCTCCGTGGCCGCCGTGACGCGGCTGAAGCAGGAGTTCCTCACGTCGGTCGAGCCGTTGAACGCCCTCGCCCGGGAGGCCGACCGGCTCGAATGGCAGGTCTCCGACCTGGTGAACGAGGCGTACGGCCTCACGCCGGACGAGGTGAAACTGATGTGGGATACCGCCCCGCCCCGGATGCCGGTGGGGCGGCCGTAGCTTGTAGGGTGGGTCGAGCGAGTCTTCGAGCGAAGACCCACCGGCACCTGCAACCGCCGCAGGTATCGCTCGGTGGGTCTGCACCCGCAAAGCCGGGGTTGACCCACCCTACGAAATTCGCCGCCGTTGGTCTGATGTGGGATACCGCCCCGCCGCGGATGCCGGTGGGGCGGCCGTAGCTTGTAGGGTGGATCG
This sequence comes from Fimbriiglobus sp., assembly GCA_036493815.1. GTDB lineage: Bacteria > Planctomycetota > Planctomycetia > Gemmatales > Gemmataceae > DASXPC01. Next base: position 14,717 of record DASXPC010000166.1, read on the forward strand.
AGCGAGTCTTCGAGCGAAGACCCACCGGCACCGGCAACCGCCGCAGGTATCGCTCGGTGGGTCTGCACCCGCAAAGCCGGGTTTGACCCACCCTACGAAAATCGCCGCGGTTGGTCGTTTCCGCACCGCCCGCCTATCGTCCACTCCATGCCCGAAACCCTTTCCGGCGTCATCGACCGGGTCACGTTTCACAACCAGGACACCGGCTACTGCGTCTTGCGGGTGACGGCCCGGGGGCACCGGGATCCGGTGGCCGTGGTCGGCACGCTGTCGCGAGCGGTGGCGGGGGAATTCGTCGAGGCGACGGGCGATTGGGTCGTCGACAAGCAATACGGCCAGCAGTTCAAGGCGGTGGACCTGCGGACGACGCAGCCGCACACGGCCGAGGGGATCGCCAAGTACCTCGGCTCCGGCCTCGTGAAGGGGATCGGGCCGACGTACGCGAAGAAAATCGTCGCCCGGTTCGGCGAAAAGACGCTCGACGTCATCGACAAAGACCCCGGCTTTCTGAACCAGGTGAAGGGGATCGGGCCGAAGCGGCTGGCGCTCATCCGCGAAGGCTGGGCCGAGGCAAAGGGGGTGCGGGCGATTCTCGTTTTCTTGCAGAGCCACGGCATCGGCCCGGGCCGGGCGGTGCGGATTCACAAGACCTACGGCGACGCGGCGATCGAATTGGTCCGGTCCAATCCGTATCGACTCAGCGAAGACATCTGGGGCGTCGGCTTCAAGACGGCGGACGATATTGCTCTGCGGATGGGGATTCCGAAAGACGCACCGCAGCGGGCCAAGGCCGCGGTGCGGCACGTGCTTTCCGAGGCGGCGGGGAGTGCCGGGCACGTCGGGTTACCGGAGGAGGTGGTAATCGAGCAGACGGTCGCCCTGACGCAGATTCCGCCGGAGGGGATTACCGAGGCGGTGAATGGGTTGATTGTTGAAGGGGAGGTGGTGCGGGATGGGATCATTGAGGAATGCGGAGTGCGGAGTGCGGAGTCGAAGACCGATGCCGGGCCGCCGGATTACCACTCCGAATTCCGCACTCCGGACTCCGAACTTCTCTACCTCAAGTACCTTCATGCCGCGGAAGTCGGCGTCGCCCGGTCGATGCACCACCTTCGTATCGGTCCGCACCCGATTCCGAAGATCGACGCGGCGAAGGCCGTCGCGTGGGCGGAAGAGAAGATGCGGATCGCATTCGCGCCGACGCAGTCGGAGGCGGTGGCGGCGGCCTGCACGGAAAAACTGCTCGTCGTGACCGGCGGGCCGGGGACGGGGAAGACGACGATCGTGCGGGCGATTCTCGACATCTTCGCGGCCAAGGGGCAGCGGGTTTTGCTCGGGGCGCCGACGGGGCGGGCGGCGAAGCGGCTGGCCGAATCGACCGGCCGGGAAGCGAAGACGATCCACCGCCTGCTCGAATTCGACCCCGCCATCGGCACGTTCCGCCGGTCGGGCGACCATCCCCTCGACGCCGACCTGGTGGTGATCGACGAAGTGTCGATGGTGGACGTGGTGCTGATGAACCAGTTGCTGCGGGCGGTGCCGGCGACGGCGTGCGTGGTGTTCGTCGGCGACGTCGATCAGCTTCCGTCCGTCGGAGCCGGGGCGGTGCTGACGGACGTTATTGCGTCGAACGCGGTCCGCGTCGCCCGGCTCACCGAGGTCCACCGGCAGGCGCGGGACAGTTACATCGTGCGGGCGGCCCACGCGGTCAACCGCGGCGGGGAGCCCGAATCGGCCCCGGCCGGGCGGGGGGACTTCTACGTCGTCGAGGCCGACGACCCCCCGACCGTCCTCGACCGCATCCTGTTCATGGTAAAGGACCGCATCCCGGCCCGGTTCGACCTCGACCCCGTCCGCGACGTGCAGGTGCTGTCGCCGATGAACAAGTCCGAACTCGGCGTGGCGAACCTGAACGCGAAGCTGCAGGAGGCCCTGAACCCGCCGGGGCCGGGGAAAAAGGAAGCCCCGCGGTCCGGCGTCACGTTCCGCGTCGGAGACAAGGTGATCCAGACGCGGAACAACTACCGCCGCGAGGTGTTCAACGGCGACGTCGGGTTCGTGACGATAGTCGAATCGGTCGATCAGGTACTGGTGGTTTCGTTCGACGGCCGGGCGGTCGATTACGAATTCAGCGATCTGGACGAGTTGGCCCTCGCCTATTGCGTTTCGATCCACAAGTCGCAGGGCTCCGAATACCCGGCCGTGGTCATCCCGGTTCACACGCAGCACTTCGTCATGTTGCAGCGGAACCTACTCTACACCGGCATCACCCGCGGACGGAAGCTGGTGGTGCTCGTCGGCAGCCGCAAAGCCGTTTGGATTGCGGTGAACCGGGCGGAGACGAAGCACCGGTTTTCGCTGTTGAGAGAGCGACTTCAAAGAGCTTCTGACAACACAGGATGAGTACAGGATTCCTTTTCATCTGACAAATCCTGTCATCCTGTCAAAATTCGTTTCGCATCAATCCGCGTGCTAAGGTTTCTTGCCGATTTTTCGGGAGAGCCGCATGCCCTTGGCACGTCCGGTGTTTGGTTGGTTGATGGCGGGCACGGTCTGCGCACTCACGACGGTGGGACTGAACTGGAAGACCGTCACACATTTGGATCGGGAGCGGTCCGCGCCGGCCGCGTCGCTCGCCCGCGAAACGCTCTTGCTCTGGTTCAACGACACCGACGTGTTCCTCTATCACCTCGAACGGTCGACCGAGGCCGTGAGGCAGGGCCGGGTCTACTTTCCCGTGACCGATTTCGATTGCCCGGCGAGCTTCCTCCTCCCCGGCGGACTGCTCCAGGCGGCGACGGGGTGGTCCGGCCTTCGCGTGATGAATGCGTTCGCGCTGGCGGCGTTCTTCCTCTGCGGTCTGGCGGCGTACGGCCTCTTCCGCGAGTTAGGGGCCGACCGGCTCCTCGCCCTCGTGGCGGCGGTGGCGTACCAGACCGGGAACTGCGAGTTTTATTACCCCTACATGGGGCACATGAACTCGACCCAACTGCAATGGATTCCGGCAGCGATCTGGGCGTTGGCCGCCACGCTGCGGACGGGCCGGTGGACCCCGGCCGGCGTCCTCGGCCTCGTCATGGGAGTGCAGGCGCTATCCTCGCCTTCGTACACGCTCTACCTCGCCTACTTCATCCTCACCGCGTTCGCAATCGGATACTTTCTTGCCGCCCGCCGGGCGGGTGTCGGGCAACCGCCCCTGCGATTGCTGTTCCGGGCCGTGCTGGCCGTGGCGGTCGCCCTCGGCGTGGCCGCGTTCTACCTCGTTCCCCGCCTCGACGCGTTGCCGCACACGTTCCCACTCGACCCGGACAACGGCTACCACGTCACCTCGCTCCACGGCCTGGTCGACCCGTGCCACCCCATGCTCTTTTTCGGCTGGGGAATCCTGGTGCTGGGGATCTTCGCCGTGGGCGCGTCGCGGTCGGACGGTACGCCGGCAACGGTCGGCACCCGGACGGCACTCTATGCCGCAATCCTGATGATTCTTCCGGGCGTAGTCGGGTCGCCGTACTGGCTCGCCTATCAAACGCTGCCGCTCATGGACCGGACGCGGGCGCCGATCCGGCTCGCGCCGTTCGTCTTGCTCCTGCTCTTGAGCGTGACGGCACTGACGCTGACCCGGCTGACGGTGGGTCGTTCGTGGTGGGTGCGGTGGGCGGCGGGGGGCACGCTTGCACTGGCCGTGGCGGCCAACTGGGCGATGTCGCCGTGGATTTTCGGCGCGAACGAACTGTGATCAATCGACGGGACTGAGGTCAAACCCATCTGGTAATTCCCGCAATTTTGCCGAAAATGCCTGTGCCGAACCACCCGCCCGGAGCCCCTCCCATGCCCCGCCGGTCTGCCCTTCTCGCGTTCGTCCTTCTCGCGTCCCCCGCCGCCGCCCAGCTTTCGCCGGAAAAAGCACTGGCGGCGATGAAGGTGGCCCCCGGGTTCCAGTGCGAACTGTTCGCCTCGGAGCCGATGTTCTGCAACCCGACCAGCATCGACGTCGACCACAAGGGCCGGGTCTGGGTGTGCGAGTCGGTGAATTACCGGACCCACCTCCGCGGCAAGCCGTTGAATCGGAAGGAGGGGGACCGGATCGTCGTGTTGGTGGACAAGACCGGCGAGGGGAAGGCGACCGAAGCGGTCACGTTTTACCAGACGCCGGAGGTGCTGGCTCCTATCGGCATCGCCGTCGCCCCGTACCCGGACGGCAAGGGGCAGAAGGTCTTCGTCTGTCAGTCGCCAAACATCTGGGTGTTCGAGGACAAGGACGGCGACCTCAAAGCCGACGGCCCGCCGAAGGTGCTGCTCACCGGATTCCGCGGCATCGATCACGACCACGGCGTCCACGGCATCAATATTGGGCCCGACGGCAAGCTGTATTTCACCGTCGGCGACCAGGGCGTGAAGGATTTACAGTCGAGCGACGGCAAGGGCCGTAAATGGACGAGCAATGACACCGATTGCCAGGCCGGCACCGTCTGGCGGTGCGACCAGGACGGCACCCACCTCGAACTGATTGCCCACAACTTCCGCAACAATTACGAATGTTGTGTCGACAGCTTTGGCGAAATCTGGTGCTCGGATAATGATGACGACGGCAATCAACAGACCCGCATCTGCTATGTCATGCCCGGCGGCAATTATGGATATCATCCCCGCGGCCCGGGGCAGAGCCACTGGCACGAGGAACAGCCGGGGATCGTGCCCAAAGTCCTCCGCACCGGGTTCGGCAGCCCCACCGGCATCTGCTTCTATGAAGGCACGCTCCTCCCCGAGAAGTATCGCGGCAATTTGCTGCACTGCGACGCCGGGCCGCGAGAAGTGCGGGCGTTCTTCAAGAAGCCGAAGGGGGCCGGGTACGAACTCGAAAAAGAAGTCCTCCTGACCAGCCCCGACAGTTGGTTCCGGCCGTCGGACGTCTGCGTCGCCCCGGACGGCAGCGTCTTCGTCGCCGACTGGTACGACCCCGGCGTCGGCGGCCACGGCATGGGCGACACGACGCGGGGGCGAATCTATCGGCTCACGCCGACTGGGCACAAGGGATACAAGGTGCTGGAAATTGATGATCGCAAAATTACCAAGCAAAATCAAAAGGCATACGGAAACACATTGGCGGCACTCGCTTCTCCGTGCATCGCGACGCGGACCTTTGCATTCAACAAATTGCAGGACACTCGTAACCTAATTGTCGGCAGTGTGATCATGGACAGTGCATTGATGGGATCAGGAGATAAGGACTATCCGAAGTACACTCGTGATGTGCAAACTTTCCGCGCATTTTGGTTTGGTCGTGGGGCGTTTCTCTCCATGGCGTTTGATAAACCGGATAGAGTCGTTGAGGGATGGAAAAGAACTACTCGAAATACGCCCGAGAACGTCCGAGATGATACTTTCAGCCTACGATTATTCGGCGACAGTTTCCCGGATCTTTCCGTACTTCCCGCACCAATTACAAAAGCCATTCGAGAAGGAATGGTGGAAGGATCGACATCAAAGCATCGAGAGTTACTTCTTGCGTTGAGGAATACACGAACGAGTTTAGCCGCCCCGGCCATTCTGAACTTGGCAAAGAAATACAATGGCAACGACCCCTTCTACCTCGCCGCCCTGAACATCGCCTGCGGCACCGACCCGGCCCGGCGGGACGCGATCCTCGCCGACTTCGACAAGCAATTCCCCGAGTGGAACGACAAGGTCGCCGATCTCGTCTTCGAACTCCGGCCCAAATCGACCCTCGCCCGGCTCGACAAGCTGCTCGTCGATCCGAAGCTGACCGCCGCCCAGAAGGCCCGGATCGTGGACATCCTCGCGGCGAGTACTTCGCCCGACGCGGGGAAGACCGTACTCGCCCTTTTGAAGGGCGACCACCCGGCCGAGGTGAAGGCGAAGGCGATCGAGAACCTGAAGATGTTCCTGCCCGGCAAATGGAACGCGCTGCGCCGGTCGGACGAGTTGTCCCAAACCGTCCGCGACGCCCTCACCGATTCGAAGCGGCAAACAATCGGGTTGCAGTTGGCCGGCATGGCCGGGAATGCGGGGATGGTGAAAACCATCGGAGACATCGCACGGGACCGTTCGGCTTCGCGGGAGGTGAAGGAATTGGCGGTCCGCACGCTGGGCCAGATGCGGTTCGCGGCGTCGCCTGGTGAGCTGCAGTCGATTTTCGCGGCGGACCCTTCGCTGGCCGGGCCGGTCATTGAATCGCTCGGCCGGTTGTCGGCGGGGAACTCGAAGACCGGGGCCGAGCGGCGGTCGCTCGAACTGCTGCAGGAAATCTTCGCCAAGGACGGGCCGGCGGAACGGAAGCGGGCCGCGGTCGACGCCCTTGCCGGTACCCGCCCCGGCACCGACTGGCTGCTCAGGCAGAAGCGCGACGGGAAGTTCCCGCCCGAACTGACGGGCGTTGCCGGGCGGTTACTGCGCAATTCCCCCTACGAAAGCCAGCGGAGCCGGGCGCTCGTCCTCTTCCCCGCCCCGGGCAAGCTCGACCCGAAGACGCTGCCGACGCCGGGCGACCTGGCGAAGAAGATCGGCAACGCCGAGGCGGGCCGGGCGATCTTCGTCAAAAGCGCGACCGGCGATGTGCAGTGCATGAAGTGCCATTCCGTCCGCGGCGCCGGCGGGAAGATCGGACCCGATCTGTCCATGATCGGCAAGAAGGGGTCGAAGGAGAATCTGTTCGAGTCGATCCTGAACCCGTCGAAGGCGATCGCCGACCAGTACCTGACCTGGAAAATCGAGACGACCGACGGGCAGGCGATTACCGGCCTGTTGGTGCAGGAAACGCCCGACGCGGTCACCCTCCGCGACGCGAACGGCAAGGACCACGTGATCCCGGCGAAGACCGTGGACGCGAAGAAGAAGCTGACTACGTCGCTCATGCCCGACGACCTGGTGAAGACGCTGACCGAGGAAGACCTGGTCGATCTGGTGGCGTACCTGAGCACGCTGCAAACCCCGGCCTACGCGCCGGAGTCGTGGCACACGATCGGGCCGTTTTTGCGGGCACTGGACCCGGCCGAGGGCATCGCCCACGACTTCGGCCCCGCCGCGGGCAAGTTCGACCCGAAGGCGACGTTCCCCGAGTGGAACAGCCCGAGTTCCGGGCCGAAGGCTAAAGACCTCGGCTGGAAGGTGGTGCGTCCCGGCGCCGACGGCCGGGTCGTTCTGACGGGCACGGGGGCCGATCCGAAGACGGCGGTCAGTTATGCCTACGAATCGATCGAGTCGCCGAACTTTCAGGAGGCAACGGTCCTGCTGAACTATTCCGGATTGGCCCGGGTCTGGGTGAACGGCGTGATGGTTCACGCGACGAGCCCGGGCCGGAAGGAGGCCGACGGTCCGGACAATTTTACGGTGCCGTTGAAGCGCGGGGCGAACGCGGTGTTTGTGAAGTTCGCGTCGGCCGCGGCGGAGCCGTGGTTCGAGTTGACGCTTTTGACCCGGCAGGAGGTGAAGGGGAAATAGCGGGCCTGCCTTTACGGCCGGGTGTCGGAATAGAGAGGTGTCATGGCCGGTCGGGCGACGGTCGGCCGCCACCCGTGCCCGGCAGGGTCGTCGTTCTCCACGAGCAAAACCGATTCCGCGGTCAGGTACGCCGAGCCGGTGATGGCGGGGATGATGGTTCCATTTTCGTGTGCGTCGTACCGCCCTTCGAAGACGGTGCCGAGCACGCTTTCCTGCCGCCAGACGTCACCGGGTTTCAATTTGCCGTCGGCGGCGAGGCAGGCGAGTTTGGCGCTGGTGCCGGTGCCGCAGGGGCTGCGGTCGTAGGCTCCGCCGGGGCAGAGGACGAAGTTTCGGCCGTGGTTGGCGGGGTCGCCGGGCGGGCCGAAGAGTTCGATGTGGTCGATGGAGCCGTTGTCGGCTCCGGTGATGCGGTTCGCTTCGAGCGTGCGGCGGATCGCCCAGGTCTTTTGCGTGAGCCGCTCGACGTTGCCGAGGTCGATGGTTTCGCCGGGGAGTTCGGCGAGGAAGAACCAGTTGCCGCCCCAGGCGATATCGCCTTTCACCTGGCCCAGTTCCGACACGTCGACGACAACACCCTTTTGATAACGATAGCTCGGCACGTTGGTGACGGTCACCTGCCGGTCCGGGTGCAGCCTGGCCGTCACCGGGCCGACCGGGGTGTCGATGCGGTGGTCGCCCGGCGTGATTTTGCCCAGTTGGGCGAGGGTGTGGGCGAGTCCGATGGTGCCGTGGCCGCACATGCCGATGACGCCGACGTTGTTGAAGAAGATGACGCCGTGGGAGCACGTCGGGTCGTGGGGCGGGACGATTAATGCGCCGACGAGGATGTCGGTGCCCCGCGGTTCGTTGGCGACGAGTCGGCGGAAGTGGTCGTGTTCGGTGCGGAACTTTTCGGCCCGTTGGGCGAGGGGGCCGGTGCCGAGGTCGGGGCCGCCGTCGAGGACGACGCGGGTGGGTTCGCCGGCGGTGTGGGAGTCGATGACCAGAATCCGCCGCATTACTTCTTTCCTTCCAGTTTGCCGCCGGTCGCGAGGTTCGTCAGGGCGAAGAAGAGGTGCGGGTTGGGGATTTGCTCCAGCGTCACGGCCATCCAGGGTATCCACTTGCCCTTCTTCTCGATCGACAGCATCTTCTGCGAGGGCGTGATCTTTTTCACGTCTTGCCAGGCCAGCTTTTTCTTACCCACCGTACTCGCGAGGCCTTCGGCCGAGAGGCTGAACGGGCCGAACGGGACCGATTCGCCGGCCGCGAACGCGTCGCGAACCGGCGGCCAGAGGTGGGCGAACGTCTCCCGCTGAATCTCCTTGGCCAGGTCCGGATACCCGGCCAGGACGGTCGTGAGCTTGGCCTGGACGTTGTCCGCCCGCGTCAGTTGGGTCCAGGAATTCCACACCTGCACCACCGTGGTCGGCACCGTGATCCAGGCGGACCGGATCGTTCCGTTGGCGTCTTTATCCACCACCGCCGTCCCAGCCCCGGCCCGGATGGTCACGCGGGTGATTTCCTCCCAGGGGAACGAATCGACGTGGCCGGGCCGCAGGTGCAGGACGCCGGTGGGGAACAGGAGCACCTTCACGCCGCGGTGCCGGATCAGGTGGACCAGGAGCATGACGCCGAGGAACGGCGGCCAGAACATCAAGTGGAATTCCCAGTGGCCGACCGTACCCGGGCCGAGGGTGAACCACAGGATTGTCCCGGTCAGGCCGCCGAGAATGAGGGCGAGGCCGAGGGCGAGCTTGCCCCAGAAAAGGACCGGGCTGACGCCGTACGAGGCGGCCGGTTCGCCCAGCCGGTCCCGGGCCAGGGCCACGCCGTCGTCGGCAGGGGCGTCGATCGGATCCGGGTCGTCGAGTTCCATGCGGGACCTATCTGGTCGGGCAGCGGTCGTGGGTATAATATCGCACCCCCGTGGTATTTCGGTATGCGGAATTCGGCGCCGGGACGTGCGGAACGGACCCGGGCCGATACAACACTCGTCTTCCCAGCGTTCGAGGTAACCGATGCTCGTAGTGATGCACGCCGACGCCACCCGGGAGCAGGTCGACCGGGTCCTGGACGCGATCGTCGCGTTGGGCCTGGAACCGCACGCTTTGCCGGGGGCGACCCGCACGGCGGTGGGCATCACCGGCAACACCGGGGCGGTGGACGGCCGGGTACTCGAAATTCTCCCCGGCGTCAAGGAGTGCATCCGGGTCACCAAGCCGTTCAAGCTCGCCAGCCGGGAAATGCACCGGGACGACACAGTTATTCGCCTGCCGCAGACGGAAATTGGCCCCAAAACGCTGACGGTGATCGCCGGCCCCTGCTCGGTCGAAAACGAGGACATGCTGATCCGCACCGCGGAATTCCTGCTCGCCCGGGGGGTGAAGCTGCTCCGGGCCGGGGCGTTCAAGCCGCGCACCAGCCCGTACAGCTTTCAGGGGATGGGCCTCGAAGGGCTGGCGATACTCCAGCGGGTGCGGGCGAAGACGGGGATCGGAATCGTCACCGAGCTGATGGACGTCGAGCACGCCGCGGCGGTGGAGGAGGCGGCCGACATGATTCAGATCGGGACGCGGAACATGCAGAATTACAGCTTGCTGAAGCGGGTCGGCAAGACGCGGAAGCCGGTCCTGCTGAAACGCGGGATGAGCGCGACGCTGGAAGAGTGGCTGATGGCGGCCGAATACGTGATGGCGGGCGGGAACTATCAGGTCGTGCTGTGCGAGCGGGGGGTGCGGACGTTCGCGGACCATTCGCGGAACACGCTCGACCTTGGGGTGATTCCGGCGGTGAAGGTTGCGAGCCACCTGCCGGTGTTTGCCGACCCGAGCCACGGCACGGGGAAGCGGGCGTACGTGCCGGCCATGGCGAAAGCGGCGGTGGCGGCCGGGGCCGACGGGCTGTTGATCGAAATCCACCCCGAGCCGGACAAGGCCCTTTCGGACGGGGCCCAGAGCCTCGACTTTGCCGGGACGGAATCCCTGCTGCTCGAACTCAAGTCTTTAGCCGGTTTGGCGGGGCGGGCGATGTAAGGGCCGGCCGGTCACTTCACGAACGCATACGACTCGGCTTCCGTCGGCAGCGGGAGCGGCGGCAGCGGCTTCGTCCCGAAAAACGCCGACTCGAAATCGAAGACCGCCAGCCGCGTCCCGGCGGCAACCGCCACCTTCTTCCCGTCCGGACTCACCTCCACCGACGTCAGCCGCTTCGCAAACCCGTGGTCTTCCGGGGCGAACGCCGTGATGCGATTCCCCGTTTTCGCGTCGTACAACTCCACCGTGTCGGGCGGATAGGTCGTCGCATCCTTCACCGCGAGGTTGATCACGTAAAAATGCGTGTGGCGGAGGAAAACGCACCGCTTGCCGTCCGGCGTGAAGGACGGATCGGAATAGCTGACGTCGTCCTCATGCACGGTCGCAATTTCCTTGTCGGTGACCCGGTTGACGATCGCGACGACCTTGTCGTCGTAGGCGATCACGCGGATGCCGTCGTTGGAGACGCGCATCCCGCGGTTGTGATTCAGGGTCCACGGCCGAAGGCGTAGGGCCGTCAGCTCCGTAGCCTTTTGCGTGGCCGGGTCGAACGTGACGACCGGCGCGTGCTTCTTCTTAAAGTTGATTTTCCCCACGGACCCGTTCAGCAACAGCCGGGCCGAGCCCGGGACGGGTTCGAGTTGTTCGTACTCGATGCGGGACCCGAAATCGTCCGCCGGGAGTTGCACCCGCTCCGCGCGTCCGGTGCGGCTTTCGATCGCCAGCAAATCTGTCTTCCCGACTTTACTGCACCCGATCAGCAGGTACTCCCCGCTGGGGCTGAATGCACCGCCGCCGTGGACCCACCGGGACGTGAGGATGCGGTCTTTTTCCAACTCGTAGTGGCTGAGGGATCGCCCGGTCTCAACGTCGTAAATTGTCACGTCGGTCGTCGTGGGAATGGCCGCGAACCGGCCGTCGCGGGACACGACGGCTGGAAACCGTTCCGCGGCCTCGAAGGTCCGTTCCCGCTTCCCGGTGGCCGCGTTCCAGACGTGGACGCCCCCTTTCGAGATGCTGATGAGGCAATCGCCCCGGAGGTCGAACGCGAGGCCGGTGATGCGGGCGGGGTTGAGGAGGGCGTCGGGTTTGTACTTCGCCTCGGACGGCGCGGTCCACTGCCGCAAGAGGGCCGATTTCTGCACGCGGCCGGTGGAAATCGCGGGGCGGACTTCCTTGTCCTTCCGGATCGGGGTCTGCACCGGGGCCAACCCCAGCTTTTGGACGTCGAACGTTGGAATGGTCGTCTGCGGGATGGCCGGGCTGGAGGACGTCGCTTCGCGGATTACGGCCCGGGTGAGGAAGTAAGGCCCGAGTTTGAAAACCGCGATCACCAGTGCCGCGGCCAGAACCCCACCCAGGGACTTACCCATAGCATCACCCGCGATTGAACGACGGAACGGCTGGCGAAGTGTAGGACGAAAAGCGGAACCGAAGGGCATCGGGTTGAAAAGATCTACCCCATCATCTGCCGGAACTCTTCGAACAAATAGCTGCTGTCGTGTGGGCCGGCGGCGGCTTCGGGGTGGTACTGCACGCTGAAGACGGGTTTCTTCGTGTGGCGGAGGCCTTCCAGGGTCTGATCGTTCAGGTTGACGTGGGTCGGCTCGACGTCTTTCGGTAACGATTTCGGGTCGACGGCGAAGCCGTGGTTCTGGGTGGTGATTTCCACGCGGTTGGTGCGGCGGTTGAGGACCGGCTGATTGGCGCCGCGGTGACCGAACTTGAGTTTGAAGGTACCGCCGCCGAAGGCGAGGCCGAGGAGTTGATGGCCGAGGCAGATGCCGAACATCGGCTTGCCCGAGGGGATCAGGTCTTTGACGGTTTGGACGGCGTAGCCGACGGCGGACGGGTCGCCGGGGCCGTTGGACAGGAAGATGCCGTCGGGTTCGTAGGCGAGCACGTCTTTGGCGGTGGCAGTGCCGGGGACCACCGTCACCTTGCAGCCGACCTGCGTCAGGCAGCGGAGGATGTTCCATTTCATGCCGTAGTCGACGGCCACCACCCGCTTCGTGAGCGGCCGCCCGGCCAACACTTTTTCCTGGAACGCGCCGAGCCCTTTATCCCACGTGAACGCCTTTTCGGGCACGACGTCTTTGACGAGGTCGCGGCCGGCCATGCCGGGGAACGCCCGGGCCTTGGCGGCGAGCGACGCGTCGTCGAGGTCGGTCGTCGAGAGGACGCCGGACATCGCCCCGCGGACGCGGAGCCGACGAACGAGGGCACGGGTGTCGATCCCTTCGATGCCGGGGACGCCGCTGGCTTTCAGAAACGTGTCGAGGTCGCGGTGGCTGCGGAAATTGCTGGGCACGCGGGTGAGTTCGCGGACGACGAACCCGGCGACCTGCACGCCGAGGGATTCCTGATCTTCCGACGTGGTGCCGTAGTTTCCAATGAGCGGGTACGTCATGGCCACGATCTGACCGGTATAGCTCGGGTCGGTCAGGACTTCCTGATAACCGGTCATGCTGGTGTTGAATACGACTTCGCCGGCGGTCTCGCCCGGCGAACCGAACGCCCGGCCGGTGAATACGGTGCCGTCTTCCAGGGCCAACTTCGCGGCGGGGCGGGTCATCGCGGTCCGGGGTCGTGAGGATTCGGGGCAAAATCCGAATCATCTTACGGCGCGAACCCGGATTCGGTTACTGACCCACCTTGGCATCGGGCGGCAGGTTGATCTTCGTCCCCTGCGGCAACACGGCGTCGGTCGAAAGGTTCAGGTTCAGATCCCAAACCCGGTTCCAATAGGCGTCGTCGCCGAACGCCTCTTTCGCGATCTCCCGCATCGTCATCGCCCGCGGCAGGGCATAGGTCTTGCCCCGCGTGTTGCCGCGGGCCGCGTTCCAGTCGGTGCCGCCGCTCGTGGAGACGGGGCTGGTCGTCGCGGCCGGGACGGTCGCGGCCGGGGGCACCGGGGCTTCCCCCCGAATGGCCTGGGGATACCTCTTCCGCAACACCCAGACGGGCGGCACGTGGACGGTGCCGGCGGTTCGTCCGGCCCGACTTTCCTCGTACCGTTGCAGCGCCCCGGCAAACGCCGCATCGCCGTAGTAGTCCTTGCTGATTGATGCGTAACTGTCGCCTTGCCGCACCGTGTGAACGTCCTCGTCGAAGCTGGTTTCCGGTTGCTTCGGAGCCGTGGGAGCGGGAATGGGGGCGTGCCGGGCCGTTTCCACTCCGACGACGGGTGACGGCGGCGCCAGAGACGGGAGCGGGCCGGGATTGGCAGCTCCTGCGCCGATCGAACCGCCGCCGGTTCCGGTTCCGGTCAGGTCGGGAAGGTGAGAAGCGGGCGGCGACGGGTTCGCGGGCGCGTGGGTAGTTGTCGGAGTAACGGGAACCACTGGTGTCACGGGGCCGGTGGCCCCGCCGCCGATGCCGCCGAGTTTGGGAACGTCGAGCGAAGGGACCGTAGACGGCGGCGCGGCCGGGGCCGTCAGATTCGGAACCGTCAACGTTGTAGGCGGTGTCGTCAGTTTCGGAACGGACATCTCCGTGGTCGGGTTCGTCAGGTTCGGAACCGTCGCCGCGGGCGGGGTCGTGGTGGTCGTGCCGGGAATGGCCGGGACGACGAGTGTGCCCCCGCCCACACCGGTACCGTTGCCGGTCGTTGCGGACGAAACACCATCGACCGGTTGAATCGCACCCACGTTGATATTGGGGACGGCGACAGACCCGCTATTCGTTCCGCCGGGATTGGCCGCGGGATTCGTGCTCGGGAGATTCGGAAACGTCAACTCGGGTACGGTCGGGGACGACGACCGGGTGAGTTCGACGCTCGGTATGACCGTGGAGACTTCGCGGCCGCGGAATTGCTCGGCCATGGTCGGCGTGGCGATCACGGGAATGTTGCCCGCCGGAGGAGTCGACGTCAGGGTCGTTGAGTTCGGGCTTGGCGTCGTGATTCCCGACGTGAGCAACAGGGGCGAGGTGTTATTATTCGGAGTCGGTGTCTGCGGTTCGGGCTTGGCCACGTCGAGCACGGCCGTGGCAGCCGGCGGTTCGGGCGTGCCGGCGGTAAACACCTTGGCCGCGTACATCCCCGCGCCGAGCGCCGCACCGGCCACAAGAACCGCCGCTTTCGCCCGCGAAGGCACGAACAGCTTGCCGATCGCTTCCCTGACCCACGCCGGGGCCGGGGCCGGGCCGGGCGGCACCGACGACGCCGATTCGGGATTGTTCGCCAGCACCGGCCCCGCGGCCGACTTCGGCGCCGGCACCGGATCCCCGATCCGCGGACCGCCGGCAGTATACCCGGACGAACCGGGCAACGCGATCGGGTCAAACTTCGGCTTCGTGATCTCGATCATCCTTGACCCTCCGTGGGGACGCACGCTCCGCTCCGAAGACTTCGCGTCGCAGTTAACCGATTCTGACCGCCACCCTGAGTTTCGCCGACCGGGATCGCGGATTCGCGGCCGCCTCGGACTCGCCCGCAATCACCGGCTTCTTCGTCGCCGGCTGCCAGACCGCCTCCACTTTGAACGCCTGCTTCACCCGCCGATCTTCCAGCGAATGAAAGCTGATGATTCCCGCCCGTCCGCCGGGTTTCACGACTTTCGGCAGGCAGGCCAGCAAGCGATCCAGGGCACCGAGTTCGTCGTTGACGGCGATCCGCAAGGCCTGGAAGGTGCGGGTGGCCGGGTCGATCCCGCCACTCCTCGGCACCGCGCTCCGCACCGCACTCGCCAGCTCGGCCGTCGTCTCGAACGGCTTCGCGGCCCGCCGTTCGACGATTCGCCGGGCCACCCGCCGACTGAACCGTTCCTCACCGAACTCGAAGATCAGGTCGGCCAGGGCTCCTTCGCTGAGCGCGTTCACCACATCCGCGGCCGACTGACCCGCCGTATTGTTCAGCCGCATGTCGAGCGGGCCGTCCAGTTTGAAACTGAATCCGCGGGCCGGGTCGTCCATCTGGTCCGAGCAGAATCCGAGGTCGGCGAAGACGCCGTCGACGGTCGTCAGATTCAGCCCGGTCAGCACCTCGGGGAGCTGATCGAAGTTGGCCGGCAATAGCGTGACGGGCAACCCCACGAGTCGCGGCCCCGTGGCCGCGAGCATGGCCGGATCCTGATCCAGCCCGATCACCCGGCCGCCCGGCAGCACGGCCGCGGCGATCAACGACGCATGCCCGCCCGCCCCGGTGGTGCAATCCACCCAGACGTCGCCGGGCCGCGGGGCCAACAACCGAAGCGACTCGGCAGGCAGCACCGGCACGTGGCGAAGGGGGGACATACGCGAACCGGGAAAGGGGGTCAAGGCCGACCCTTCCAACCGGACGGATCGCGGGATTGGTGGTAGACGGCGATAACGATCAGATAGGGTTTGCGGATTCGATAGTAGACACAAAAAGGAAACCCGGGTACGTACGCATCAAGTTCTTCCTGCACAATCGGGCGAATCTTGCGGAGCAGCGTCATACCGAGTACCGCCGAACGATGGACGAATAAACCTCTTCCCACGGAAGTGCCGCATCCGGGTCTGTATCGTCTTCGGCAACCCGGCGACGAAGTTCGGTCCGCTGAGCGTCCGTCAGGGATGGATTCGGTCCATGGTCGACGATGTCATCCCAGATCTCATGGACGAGCGACAACTTCTCCTCGATCGTTAGCTGATCAATTCCTAGCGACTGCATGGTGACTGGCATGTGAAAGCTCCCTGGTACTTTGAACTTACCACAGGGGATCGGGATGCTCAACTCCGCCTACTCCACCACCCCCGCCTTCGCCAGAATCTCCTTCAGCTTCGCCCGCTTCTCGGCACTCAGGGGCGCGATCGGCCCACGGCTCGGCCCGGCGGGGCGGCCGAGGACGGCCATCGCCTCTTTCACCACGCCGTTGCCGGTGCCGAGCGCGAGGGCGAGGCGGACCGGCGTGAGCCGGGCCTGGTAAGCTTTCGCGGCCTCGATGTCCCCCTTCTGGAACGACTCGTAGATGCCGACGCACAGGTCCGGGGCGATGTTGCCGGAGGCGGGGATCGACCCCTTCGTGCCGAACGTGAGACCCGCGAGGATGAGCGTGTCCCGGCCCATCAGCACACTGAACGACGGGGGCGTGACGCGGATCAACTCCAGCGTGTTCTGCATGTCGCCAGACGAGTCCTTGATGCCGATCACGTTCTTCAATTCGGCGAGTTTCCCCACCGTGTCCGGCTCAAATGCCACCCCGGCACACGTCGCCGGGTTGTTGTAAAGGATCACGTTCGTCGCCGTGCACTCGGAGACGCGGCGGAAGTGGTCGGTCAGTTCCGCCTGCGTCGGCTTGAGGAAGTACGGCGTAATCACCGACACCCCCTGCACCCCTTCCCGCTCGGCCATCTTCGTGAGCCGCACCACCTCCCGCGTCGTCTCCGCCCCGGTGCCGGCGTAGACCGGCGCCCGGCCCCGCGTGTGCTCGACCGCGCACGCGATCACCCGCTGCTTCTCCTCCTCCGACTGGGCGAAGAACTCTCCGGTGGTGCCGAGGACGAAGACGCCGTGGCAGCCCTTCGAGAGAAGGAAGTCGATGTGCGACCGCAGCCGCGGCAGGTCGAGTTCTTCGTCCGCAGTGAACGGCGTGACGAGCGGGGGGATGATGCCAGAAAGAGTCATGTTATTCTCGTGAGCATGGAATGTAATGTCAGTGCTTCAATACCGGCGGGCTGCTTTTCACAAGGTAGTCCGATGGTATTGTCCACAATACTGGTCTATTGTTTTCCATGTCACCAAACCAAATGCCTATGTGATCTATGAGTCCCTCGCCCAATTCGGTTCCCGTAAGAACTACGATCCCAGTTCTTCCATTCAGCGTGACGAATTCACCCTTCTGATGCATGATGCAATTCCTGTTATTTATTCGCCTTCAGAAACGCCACCAAGTCCGCAAGGTCCTGCTTCGATAATTGCTGGTCCAGCCCCGCGGGCATGACGGAGACGGTGCCGGGCTTCACCTCGTCGACGTTCGACCGCTGAATCCGCGTCTCCTCCGTCGCGCTGACGGTGATGACCAATTCGTCGGGGGCGTCTTTCTTGAGGATGCCCTGCACCGTCCGGCCGTCCTGGGTGGTGACCTTCACCGGCTCGTAGCTTCGGACGAAGCTGGCGCTCGGGAAGACGATCGATTCGAGCAGGTCCCGCTCTGTGCGGGGGCCGCCGACCTTGGTGAGGTCGGGGCCGATGGTGCCGCCGACGTAGCCGATCTTGTGACAGGTGGAACACGCGGCCTTCTGCGAGTGGAACACGACCTGTCCGCGGCGGACGTCGCCCTTCGGCAGTTGCTTCACGAGCGTTTCGAGCTTTGCAACATCCCCGGCCCGATCGGCCGCGAACGCGGCGTAGAGCGGCTTCGCCGCCTCCCGCACCTTCGGCCCGTACTTGTCGAGGATCGGCTTCACCTGCTCGAGCCGCACCGCCGGGCGGACCTTCGGGTCTTGCAAGGCTTTGACAAGGGCGAGGCCGACGGCGTCGTCTTTCGACTTCTCGTATGCGGGGAGGAGGCGGGCGAGGTCGACGGGGGTCACACGGGGTAATATTCCCGCAACCGCTGTCAGTACTTTGGAATTCGGTTTCGACCGGATAACAGCTCGGGCGGCCAAGGAACGACATTTCGATGATTCGTCGTTAGTGAGTTCCCGAGTAATGAACTCAATACGATCGGATAAGTCCGTATTTCCTTGTGGTGTTACCGAGAGGCGGGAGAGTAAAACTAAATTACTCTTATCGCGAAGCGTATCGTCGTAAATTGACAGCCACGTTTTGTCGTCGGCTGGAATTGCCTGAAGTACAGTATAAGCCTTTACCGCGAGATCGCTCGATCCGTGTTTCAGAACAAGGTTGATTTCGGGAACCCACTCCGCCGGAAGTGTTTTGAGTCCCGTCTCGGACATGAGCTTCAAGATAAATTCATGTCGACTCCAGGGGCTAATTTTTGCGGGGAGCAAACTTGGGCGCCTCTCCTCGGGCGGCTTCCAATTTCGCACTTCATTTTCGGCATCGGTAACGGGTTGTCCGTTGAGGAGATCGATTCCGTCTCTCGAATTCATCAACATCAAGATGCGTCTCTTAAGATCATCTTCCTCAATTGATGACAGCGAGTTATATTTGTCCAACTTGATACGTAATATCCCCGCAATTTTGCTTCCCCATTCCTCATGCTTTCCCGCCACCCACCACGCCGTGTCGCGAAGGACCGCCTCCTTCGCGTCCAGTTCCTTTACGACGTCTTCGGCCGTCAGGTTCTTCCCCGGCATCGCATCTAACGCCGCAAGGGTTGCCCGGCGAACGAGCGCCGAGGAATGCCTCAATCCCTCCCGCACCGCCTTCGCGTCGCCGATCTCGATGAGGGCATACGTCAACGAATGATCCAGCACCCGGTCGTTCTTGTCGTTGGCGAGCGTCTCAAGGATTGTCGGAATGCATTTTGAGTCGCCGATCCTTCCGAGCGCTTCGGCTGCGGCGCGTTGGACGGCCTGATTGCCCGTCGTCAGGACGGCGATAAGGGCATCCTCCGCCGCCTTGTCCCGCCAGAGCCCGGCACAGTGACAGGCCGAGATCAACAGGTCGGGCCGGTAGGAGGGTTTGAGCAGTTGCCGGGCGGCGGCCCGGGCTTTCGGATTGTTCACGCCGGCCAACGCCCAGACCGCATTTCGCCACGCGTCGGGTGTGTATTCCTTCGCGTTCACAATCGCCGCGAGGGCGGCAACGCCTTTTTCTCCTCGTGAAATCAGAGTATCCGCCGCCCGCCTGCGCACGGCCGGTCTTGAATCGTCCATCCAGAATGTCAGGTCGCCGGTGTCGACGTTCTCCCAGTCGAGGTTGAGACCGCGGGGGTCGCGCTGCTTGTGCGAGCCGTCCTTCGTGACGCGGTAGATGCCGCCGAGGACGTCGGTCTTCACCAGTTGCGAACTCGGGCAGCAGAGCTTGTACCAACCGCCGGTGTCGACGACGAGGAGCGAGCCGTCGGCGTCTTCGAGCACGTCGGTCGGGTGGAAGTCGAGGTCGTCCGACGTGACGAACGGTTCGTCTTTGGTAAAGAACGTTGCCCCGTCGGGTATGAGGACGTGCCGGCTGACGGTGCGGAGGTTGAACTGGGCGCAGAAGAGGTTGAAGCGGTAGGCATCGCCGAACTGGTTGGATTCCATGCGGAGCAGCCCGGCCGGGGCGGCGGGCCCGAGGTGCGTGAGCACGGGCATGAGTTGCGGCGAGGTCCACGGGTGCTCGTGGATGGGTTCGTGGTCCTTGCCGTAGACGCCGCCGTAGACGGCATGGACGAGGCCGTCGCGTTGGCCGTTGGCGGGGTGCTGAAAGAAGGTAGTGCTGAAGATGCATTCGCCGTCGGGCGTAAAAACAACCTCGACCGGGTTATCCATCCCGCCGGAAATGATCGGCTCGAACCCGGTGCCGTCGGGCTTGGCGCGGAAGATGTGGGCGGCGCGGGTCGTCCACTTCTGCCCGTTCGGCAGCGTGTGCTCCTGCTTCGCAAACGCCCCTTTCGTCCAGTAAATCCAGCCGTCGGGTCCGCGGTAGGGGCCGTGGAGGTCGTTCGCGCAGCCGGTCAGCGTTTTGCCGTCGTACCAGATTTCCCGCTTGTCGGCTTTGCCGTCGCCGTTGGTGTCGGTGAGTTTCCAGATCTGCGGCGGGGCGGCCACGTAGACCGAACCGCGGAAATACATGAGGCCCTCGGGGAACATCATCTTGTCCGCGAAGACAGTTGCTTTGTCGTAGACGCCGTTTTTCTTCGTCGATTCGAGCCGGACGATGCGGTGCGAAGGGTGCTTCAGTTGCTCGGCCGGCTTCTCGTTCGAGCCGGACGAGTCGGCGACGTAGAGGTAGCCCTTCTCGTCAAAGTCGGCGACGATCGGCCGGTTCACAAGGGGCGGCCCGGCCACGCGGGTGACGCTAAAACCCGGCGGCACCTTGAGAACCCGCAGCGGTGTCGGGTCGGCGGCAAATATGGGAGTGACGAAAAGTAGAAGAACGAACGCGGCTCGTGTCATGGCGGTCCTCCGGCCAGCGATTGTACCCGAACCGCCAGCTCGTCTGCTATGTCCGTATGGCTGCCATAAACGTCATTGACTTCCCAGCGGTCGTCCGGCCGGGAGAAGAGTTTCGCCGGCCGAGGGTCGTCGTCGTCGGGTACTACGAGCGGATGCAGATAGGTCCACTCGGCAGTGCGGATGGCGACTTCGGAACTGCCGTTCACGGTATAGCGGGAAATGACCTGCTCGCGAGTGGTGGTGAGTAGACGGGACAAGTCTTGAAGGTCTTCCGGCTGGGTGAAACTGCTTATTCGACTCCCCGCGTTTTCACCATTGGGCAGCCGCACGATCAGCGGCAAATGAACTATTTCTTCGTGCAGCCAGGGGCGGTGGTAGCCCAGGATGCCGTGCTCGCCGAGGGGGAACCCGGCCGCGGCGGTGAAAAGCCAGGCGGCGTCGCGATCCAGATTCCGCTCGCGGAGGAGGTCGAACACCGGGCCGAGTTTGACGTCGAAGACCGTCATCGCCGCGGCGAACGTGCGGTGCAGGAGTTCCCAGGACGCCGCATCGTCTTCGTCGAACCACCCGGTCGGCGGGTCGGCCCAGGGCTCGACTTTTTCCGCAAATTCCGAAGCGTCTTCCAGCAGGTCTTCCACGTAGACGTCGAACACGTCCTGCGGCACGTGCCAGGGGGGCAGGAGGGTGTCGAGTTCGATGTTGAGGTGCCAGTCGGTTGCTTGGGCGAGGGAATCCAATACTGCGGGGAGGGACCGTACGAGCGAATCGAGTGGGGAATTGTCGAGCGAAATGGGCCGGGCGTCAACCAACCGGCCCCAGCGGGCGTAGTAGTCCGGAGGCGCGTCGTTTTCCGGGCGAGTAGACCGGATTAATACTCGTTGGACCGCGGGCGGCCCGCCCGCATCGGAAGAAGAGGCGGGCGGGACGCCCGCGGTCCATGGAACAGGAAGCTGCCCGGGCGTTTGGGCGAAGTGGGCGTCGAACACGACGCCCTCGGCCGCCAGCCGGTCCAGATTGGGCGTGGCTACCCACTCGTTCCCGTACGCCCCCAGGAACGAAACCGGGCACCCGTGCAACAGGAAGCTGACGACCTTCATGGCGAACGGATTCTAGCCGGGGGGAGAAGGTTCGGCCCGCAGGGGATTCTCGAACCCTTGCTCCGCGTGGGAACGGGATTGGCCGCGCCATACTTTAACCCGACCGATTTTCCGTACCCCGGAGCCAGGCGTGCTCGGCCCGATCTTCACCCGCGAACTCGTGACCGTCCCCCGGCGGAAGAGCCACTTCGGCGTCCGGGTCGCGCAACTCGGGCTGCTCACCATCCTCGGCGTGACCGCCTGGCAGGCGATGGTCGGGTTCGACAGGGACGCCACGCTGGGCGAGACGGCCCGGTTCGGCACCATGCTGTTTCAGGTCGTCGTGTTCGTGCAACTGCTGCTGCTGGTCTTCTTCGCCGCCCTGACCGCGGCCGGGGCCGTCAGTCAGGAGAAGGACCGCCGCACGTTCATCCTGCTGCTCATTACCGACATGCGGGATTACGAGATCGTGCTGGGTAAGTTGCTCGGGGCGCTATTGCCGATCACCGTGCTGATGCTCACGGCGATTCCGTTTCTGGCGTTATTACTGCTGCTCGGCGGGATCGATCCGCCCCAGGTGTTGCAGGCCGGGGCCGTGGTTCTCGCCAGTGCGTACGCGGCCGGTTCGCTCGGTGGACTCATCGCCCTCTGGCGGGACAAAACCTTCCAGGCCCTCGCGCTGTCGACTCTATTGCTCGTGCTTTACGAATGCCTGGTCGTCGGGCTCGGCTCGCTCGGCGGCGAATCGCTCCGCACCTACCTCGACCCCGTCGCGGCCATGCGGTCCGTCCTCCAACCCCCGCCCGGCGGATGGACCGGCCTGCCCCCGGCCTACGGATTCGCCCTCGCCATGCTCGGCTGGTGCGTCGTCCTCAACGGCGTCGGCCTGTGGGGCCTCCGACGGTGGAACCCGTCGGGCGAAGCGATCATGCAGCGGGAAGGGCCGGGCGAAGACCCGGAAGCCGACATGGACGCGGAGCAACTGGCCGCGTTCCGGGCCCAGGCGCACGCCGCCCCCGGAGCGCTCCGGCCGGTCTGGAAAAACTTCATCGCCTGGCGGGAAATCCGCACGCGGGCGTATGGTCGGCGACCGCTGCTCATCAAAATCGCGTTCGCCGTCGTGCTCGCACTCATCACCTACTTCGCCGTCAGTACCGTCTACCAGCCCGGCGGTCGGCCCGCGTTCGCCGCCGCCTACGGACTCGTCCCCCTCACCGTCCTCTGCCTCCTCCTCGTCGCCGCCCAGGCCGTCACCTCCATCACCTCCGAACGCGACGGCGGCATGCTCGACCTTTTGCTCGCCAGCGACGTCTCACCCCCCGAATTCGTCTTCGGCAAGACCCTCGGCGTGCTTTACAACACCAAAGAGTTCCTGATTCCCCCCATCCTTTTCGCGATCTTTTATGCGGTCGAAGGCCTGTTTACCAAAACCGACCCCGGACTGGGAATTTTCGACCGTCTCGCCACCAACGCCGCCCCGCTCCTCGCCGTCGTCGGCAGCCTCGTCGTCCTGTTCGCGTTCGCCATCGCCCTGGGACTGCACGTTTCGCTGCGGCTGACCAGTTCCCGGCTCGCCATCGGCCACGTCCTCGGCACCGTCTTCTTCCTCTGCGTCGGCACCCTGCTCTGCATCTATCTCATCTCGCTGCCCCAGCAGTCCTTCGCCAACCAGTGGGTCAGCTTCATCGGCTTTCTCGCCGTCGGCATCGGCGGATTCTGGTGGGTTCTCCGCGCCGATTCGGGCTCGAACGCCCTCACCGCCGCCGCCGTCGCCTGCCCGCTCGCCATGTTCTACACCGTGACGAACATCCTCATCGCCAAGCCCGGCACCGACGAATCGGCCGACCCGCTCGTCCCCTTCCTGGCCCTCTCCACCGCCTTCGGCTTCACCACCTTCGCCATGATCTTCCCCCTCGTCACCGAGTTCGACGTGGCACTGGGCCGCACGACGGCGCCGATGGATGAGTAGGCCGAAACCCACAACTCATTTCTTGAAAACGTTCGTACGGTGATAGGCAATGGCTGCACGGTCTGGGACGAACCTTTTCGGCATCGCCAGAGGTTGCCCTGCAATTTGCAATAGACAACAATCCATAGCCGCTGGATGAAGCAGATTCGGGAGTCTGCTAGAAACCAAAACCCGATATTCGTCGTCAAAACCAATTAACCCCCGATCAAATGCCCTGTCGAATAATGCATTTAGAAGTAAACCGTTCGTTGGGTCGGCACGACGTTCGACAGAATCGCTCCACGGAATGATGTGGCTTGCGGTTAATAGTTCTGGAACGGCAATGCCGCTCAGGGCACATTTGCCTTGGTAAGAAATAGTAACTGCCGAGCGAAAAAATGATTGAATTCTGCGCACGCGAACCAATCGCTTTCCGTCAGATTCTCCGCTCGGAATTGTGATCTGTGGTTCAGTCAGGTTAATGTCAGCCTGCAATCGTTCCGTCGCTTCTTCCGCCTCAATGGCCAAACGCGTTGGATTACTTTCGAACTCCGCCCAAATCGACTGATCCGCTCGACTCGAATTCGGAAGACCTTTCCGGTCTAGCTTCGGGTCAATACTCGCGAAATTACTCGCTTTCATTGCGAGTGCATTTGGGGAACGGCCAATTCTTGAAGCCAGTTCAATGATTTCTGGATTCTTACCATGCAGTTTTCCAAATGGCGTTCGCATATACAGACGCAAAGCCAGCAACAATTGGTCTCGCGTCCATTCCTTGGTTTTTCTCATGGCTAATCGTGACGCCGATCGCTTAAAGTCTTATCCAGTTTGACTTAATGCCGTTGGAATTGCAAAGAGATTTGAAGTTGAAGTCGAATCCCTACAATCCTACTAAAGATATGCTGATTTCCTCCCCGTTGCCCGTGGGGCGAGCCGAACGGATGGGTGTACCACGGTTGAATCACGAGGAATTGTCCACCGTGGCGGCCGCGTTGGCCGGCAAGTCGCCGCAGGCGATTCTGCGCTGGGCGGTGGCGGAGTTCCATCCACACCTGCTCATGGCCACAGCGTTCGGGGCGGAGGGGTGCTGCTTGATTCACATGCTCGCGGAGATCGAGCCGGGGGTGCGGGTCATCAACCTGGAAACGGGGTATCAGTTCCCGGAAACGCTCGAACTGCGGGAGCGGATCCTCGGTCGGTATGGGATTGCCGTGGAGTACGTTCTGCCGGAGCTGACGGTGGCGGAATACGAGGCGGAACACGGCGGGCCGCTGTATGAGATTCGGTCGGACCAGTGCTGTTACGACCGGAAAGTGCTGCCGTTGCGGCGGGCGGTCGAGCGGATCGGACCGCGGGCGTGGGTGAGTGCCATCCGGCAGGACCAGACGGACGACCGGGCGAAGGCGGACGTGGTGGCGTGGGACGCGAAGTTCAACCTCGTCAAGGTGAACCCGCTGTTGGGTTGGACCAAGAAGGACGTGTGGAAGTTTATCACGGACCACGAGGTGCCGTACAACCCGCTGCACGACCGGGGGTATCCGAGCATCGGGTGTTGGCCGTGCACGCGGGCGGTGCAGCCGGGCGAGGACGACCGGGCCGGTCGGTGGGCGGGGAAGGTGAAGAAGGAGTGCGGGCTGCACGTGGTCGAGCATTCGGGCGGGTCGGGAATTTAGTGAGTGTCCTATGTTATAGGTCCGATGTCATAAGTACGATTTGCATCTGACATCTGACTTATGCCCTATGACAACTCGCAAACGCGTTGAAGTAAACGAAGGACGACATGCTGTTTTCCGCGAAGGCCGAGTATGCGTGTTTGGCGGTCATGGAACTGGCCGCGCGGCACGGAGAGCGGCGGCCGGTGCGGCTGACGGAGGTGGCGGACCGGCACGGCATTCCGCACCGGTTTCTGGTGCAAATCCTGTTGCAGTTGAAGGGGGCGGGGGTGGTCGCGAGCACCCGCGGGGCGGCCGGGGGATACCACCTGTCCCGCAACCCGGCCGATATCACCCTCGCGGACGTGCTGGACGTGATCGACCCGCCCGAATCGAGCTCGGTCGGACGGACGGGGGACGTGTCCCCACTCGCGGCGGCGCTGCGGGAGAAGTGGGGTGAGATCGCGGACGCCCGGCGGGCCGTGCTCGAACGCACGACCGTCGCAGACCTGATCGCGGCGGGGCAGGGAGTGCAGTACGTGATTTAGGGGAAACGAATTGTTCGTTGGAAGAAGTCATAGGTCAGATGTCATATGTAAAGACCTAAAGGCGGTTGACATCTGACATATATCTTATGACATATAACATTTGACCATCCGAAAGGAATCGACCGATGCCCGATCTGATTGCCCCGCACGGCGGGGGGGAGTTGATTTCCCGAACGGTGGACCCGGCCGAGGCCGCGGACTTCCGGAACAAGGTGCCTTGCATCGCGGCGGTGCCGGTTTCGGACGCGGACCTGTCGACGCTGTACCGCATCGCCGACGGCGGGCTGTCGCCGTTGACGGGGCCGATGGTGAAGGCGGAGTACGACCGGGTGCTCGAAGAGGAAGTGATCGTTCGGTCCGACAAGAAGTATGCTTGGAGCATTCCCCTCGCGTTCCCGGTGGACGAGGCCGTCGCCAAGACGCTGACGACCGGATCGGCGCACCCGCTCAAGAACGAGCGGGGTGAAATCGTCGGGGCGATCGTCGTCCGGGACGTCTACCCGTGGGACAAAGCGAAATACAACCGGGCGGTCTACCAGACCGACCGCACCGATCATCCCGGGGCGCGGATCGCCCTGTCGGACCCGCGGACGTACCTGGTCGGCGGCGAGGTGAAGGTTCTGCCGCAGCCGCAGCACCCGGAGTACGGCGACCTAGTACTGACGCCGCGGGAAACGCGGGCGTTGTTTGCGAAGAAAGGGTTTCAACGAGTGGTGGCGTTTCAGACGCGGAACGCACTGCACCGGGCCCACGAATATGCCCTGGTGGTCGGGCTCGAACGGCTGACGCGGGCCGGGCATTTTGCCGGTGCGGTGCTGAACCCGCTCGTCGGGGAAACGAAGAGTGACGACGTGGACGCGGCGACGCGGATGAAGACGTATCGGGCGATCCTCGACAAGAAAGTGCTGGGGCAGGGGGACGCGGACGAGGCGTTATGGGCGAAGGTCGGCCGGCCGTTCCTCGATCACGTCATGCTGCTCGGCCTCGACATCAAGATGTTTTACGCCGGGCCGAAGGAGGCGGTGATGCACGGCATCTACCGGCAGAACTTCGGCTTCACCGACATCGTGATCGGGCGGAAGCACGCCGACGCCCCGTACGACGACGGGACGGACATCTGGGACGGGTTGGCCGCCCAGCGGAAATTCGACGACCTCAAGGGCGAGTTGCTGATTCAGCCGGTGAAGGTCGGGTTTGCAGCGTTCTACGAGCAACTCGGCCGGGTCGGGCTGGTGGAAGATGCGCCGAAGGAGTGGAAGCCGGTGTCGATTTCGGGGCGGGAATTGCGGGAGAAACTGCGGGCCGGGGAACTGCCCGACCCGCGGATCTTGAGGCCGGAAACGGCGGCGGTGCTGATCGAGAAGATGCGGGGCGGGTGACGGAAGGCCGAGGTCGATGCCGATCGCGGATCGCAATCGGATAAGAGGACACGGTACCGCCCGCCGCGTCCTTCTCGAAATCGGATATTTCGCTTGACCGGCGGGGAAAATGCCAAAGGATGGATGGGAAATCTCGCAAAGAATGGCCGGTCGCCTGAATTGCAAACCCGACCGCTATACCGGTAACCCGCATGAACCGCCGCCGGGCATTTTCCCTGCTGGAATTGATCGTGGTCATCGCCATTCTGACGGTGTTGACCGGGCTGATCCTACCCGCGGTGCAAAAGGTGCGGGCGGCGGCGGCACGGACCCAGTGCCAGAATAACCTGCGGCAAATCGGCCTGGCGTGCCACCACTACGCCCTTCAGTACGACCGGTTTCCCCCGGGTTATCTGGAAGAAGAGGACGGGGTCCTGCCGAGCGGAATCGCCCCCCGAATTTTCGACTCGGTTTCCCCCCGGTTGTTCTTCCTGGCGCACAATCCCGGCTGGGGGTGGGCGTCCTTCCTCCTGCCGTTCCTCGAGCAAACCGCGATCGCCGACCGGATCGACTTTCGGAGGCCGACCACTGCCGCGCCGTTTACGGAGTTCCGGGTGACCCCGCTGTCCGTTTTCACCTGTGCGGCCGACACCGGGGCGGGACGGTACACCGTCACCGACCCGCTCGGCGACCCGTTCCTCGACGCGGCGACGAACAGCTACGCCGCGTGCAACGGGTACAACTTGAACATGCTCATCGAACCATACAACGGCAACGGCATGTTTCAGCGGAACAGCCACGTCAAGATTGCTGAGGTCTCCGACGGCTTGGGGCAGACGTTTCTCATCGGAGAACGGGCGGCGTTATTCGCCAAGGCACCCTGGATTGGCATTCTCTCCGGCGGAACGATCGGCACGACTCCTGGCGCGCCCGTATATCGATCGGTACTGCACCCTGGACCGAGCATGGTGATGGCCCGTATCCTTCGGCGGACGCTCAACGACGAATACTCCGAACCGTACGACTTCTTTTCTCCCCACCCCGGGGTCGTGAACTTCGCCTTCGCGGACGGGTCGGTACGGGGTGTCAAGACCTCGGCCAGTCTGGACGTGCTGATTGCCTTGGCCAGTCGCAACGGTGGCGAAACTATCGACCCGGATGGTTATTGATCGCACGGAAACGCGGAAGGACGGCTCCGCGGGAAACGAACGGAACAAAATCACGAAATCGTTCCGTTTTTCCCAAAAAATGATGTCAATGGGGCGTCGCTTTCGTTAAGTTTCACTTCACAATAACCAATTACAGCCGCAAAGCATCGGTCGTAAACCCTCGGTTCCCTCCGGAGGATCGTCCGTGAAGTTTTCCGCGTTTCGTTTCGTCGCTCCGGTTGCCGTCTGCTCGGCATTCTTCTGGTGTTCACAATCCGCATCGGCCCAGGTCAATCTCGGGGCGAACTTCCAGACGCAGAAGATGTCGGACAACCAGTCGTTCAACGTTACGCCGCCCGACACGGTGGGAAGCATCAGCCCCGATTATTGGGTGCAGGTCAATAACGGGCTGTACAGTTTCTTTCGGAAGGACGGCACCCAAATTACGACGGTGCCCGGGGCCCAGGCGAACGGCCATTTGCTCGATACCACGTTTTGGAAAAACGCGGGTCTGTCGACGGCCATTGCAAATGCTGCCGCGGGCGACTCGAGAATGCTCTACGACCCGCTCAGCAATCACTGGTTCACCACCGCGTTCACCGGCGAAACGACGAACAACAAAATCCTGATCGCCCGCAGCGACACCGCCGACCCGACCGGCACCTGGAAAGCCACTTCGTTCGCGACGAACATCAGCCGGTTCGCCGACTATCCCACGCTGGGAATCGACGGCAACGGCATTTACATCGGCACCAATAACTTCACCTCGGGCGGGTCGTTTTCGAGCGTCAGCATCCTTTCCATTCCCAAGGCCGATCTACTACTTGCAACGCCGTCGGTTGCGAACATCTCGGCGTTTCAGGGGGAATCCGCCAACACGCGAGGCTTCACGCTCCAGGGGGTTACGAATTATAACCCCGGCCAGACCGGTACCATGCAAGCCCAAATGTTGTCGACGAGCAGTACCTCGGGCAGTCAATTGAATCTGACCACGCTTTCGGGGACGTCCGCGGCCGGGGCAACTATCGTCTCGACGGTCCCGATCAACGTAACCTCTTTCCCGGCTCCCCCGACAGCGAAGCAGCCGAACCCGGCGGGAACGGCCCAATCCAGTACTACTCTCGACAGTCTGGGCACCCGCATCGTGGGCAGCGTTTACCGGGTGGGCGACCTGACGTATCTGGTTCACGGCACGTCGGCGAGCAGCCACGCCGCCTTGCGGGTGACGGTATTGGATTCCACGACCAATGCCGTGGTGGCCGAGAGCACGATCGGCGATTCCCAGCACGACTATTTCCTCGGCACCGTCGCCGCGAACGCCCACGGCGACGTCGTCGTGGGATATTCCCGCTCCGGCTTCGTCGCCAGTGGCGACCCCGGCAACCTGTTCGCCGGCAGTTACGCGACTATCGGCACGCTCGCCGGCGGCACTCTAACGTTCGGTTCGCCCACACTCCTTCGAGCCGGCACGACCGAATTCCTCGGGCCGGCGTTCGACTCCGGCAACCCGAAACGCTGGGGCGATTACAGCGCCACCAACCTGGACCCGTCCGACCCCGGCATCTTCTGGACGGCTCAGGAGTTCGCTCTGGCCGCGCGCGATTGGGGGACGCAGACGACCGAAATCATCCCGACCGTGACCGGCGAGGTGCGCTGGAAGGCCGCCGCCGCGGGGGACGCTTCGGACGGCACGAACTGGTTTAACGGAGTCGCGGCAATCGCGACCGATCACGCGATCTTCAGCCGGTGGTCCACCACCAACTACACCGTCACGGTTCCGGATTCGATTGCCTACAACCGGCTGAGCGTTCGCCAGACCGGGCCCGGGACGCTTACGTTCGCCCTCGGCACTCCAATCGGCTTAACGCTGTCGAGCGCTCTCACCACCGAGCCCTCCCTCGCCATCAGCGAATTCCAGGGGAATTCTACCGTCTCCTTCACCGGGGGAATCGTGAATGCTCAGACGGTAATCGTCGCGGGCCAATCCGGGGGATTCGGAACGTTACGGGTGGAGAACGGGGCGACGTTTACCGTGGGCGGGAACCTGCACCTCGGCGGCACGGCCGCCGCGACGGGCGGGACGGGAAGTCTGGTCGTGGACGGGTCGGCCGCGGCCGCGGCGGTCAGCGTCACGGGCAATCTCAACTTCTGGCAAACCTCCGCCTCGGCCACCGTCACCTCCGCGACCCTCACCGTCGGCGGACTGACGAATCAGATCGGTTCGGCACCGACCGTGACCCTGACGAACGCCTCGGCCGCCCTCGTCGTCAACGGTTCCGGGACCGCCACATTCGGCGGAGTTGTCGCCGGTGCGGGAACGGTTGCCAA
This sequence comes from Fimbriiglobus sp., assembly GCA_036493815.1. Classification (GTDB taxonomy): domain Bacteria; phylum Planctomycetota; class Planctomycetia; order Gemmatales; family Gemmataceae; genus DASXPC01. Next base: position 45,222 of record DASXPC010000166.1, read on the forward strand.
GTCCGGGGCGGGGACGCAAACCTTCACCGGAGCGAATACCTATTCGGGAAACACCGCCGTCTTTCAGGGCACGCTGGCGTTATCCGGCTCGGGTTCGATCGCCAATAGTGCGACCGTTACCGTCGAGGCCGGGGCGATTCTGGACGGGTCGGCGGTCACCGGTGGAGCCAACCACGACGGGACCCGTTTCGCGTTGGCGAACGGGCAAACCTTGAAGGGCAACGGCACCGTGGCCGGCCCGCTCGGCATACAGGCCGGGGCCACATTGGCTCCGGGATCCAGCCCGGGAAAACTGACCGTCACCGGCGGTCTCGTCTTTACCGGCGGCACTCTCCAAATCGCCATCACCGGGCCGACGCCGGGGACGGAATACAGTCAAGTCGAGGTCAACGGCGGGGTCATCAATCTGGGCGCGGGCGTGGCGTCGCTTTCGTTTCCGTCCCCGAGCGGTTCGTTTTCCGGGACGTCGGAAATTGTGATCGTCCACGCGACCGGGGCGGCGACGTTCGCGGGGGGATCGTTCGCCGGGCTCCCGAATGGGGCGGCCGTACCCGAACTTGCCGGCTTAGGCGGCCAGCCGGCCTGGTACGTCAATTACGGAGTCGAGCCGGGATCGGGTCTTTTGGCCGGCAATGACATCCTGCTGACACCCGTGCCCGAACCGGTCTCCGGACTCGGCCTGGCGGCCTCCGGCTTCGTGCTCGGCTGGTTTCGGTTTCGACGGTCAAACGGAGCGGAGAAATCGCCGAAAAACCCGGCGAAAACTGGCGAAACCAATACTTAAAAAGTCATGAGTAAAACCGCCCGAAACTTGCGGTCCGATTGCACTTCGCGACTTTGCCTATTTTTCGAATTCCCCTACTTCGGCGCCTTGCGTTGATTGGGCAAATCGCTTAAAAGTTTACTTAATCTTCTTCGTACCCGAATTCTCCCTCCTGGGTGCATCAATGACTGCCCTGCTCCGTCGATTTTCAGCATTGATTGCGGTAGTCGCCTCGGTCGGGTTCGCTTCCGTCGCCTCGGCCCAATCCACCTACTCGTGGAATACCAACGCGGTGGCCGGGCTGTGGTACAACACCGGAAACTGGACGGGTGGACCGGCCGGCATGTTTCCCGGGTCGACGGGCGCGGCCGGGTCCGGGAACGCCGCGGACATCGCCCAATTCGACCCGACCACAACCACCCAGGTCGGCATCCCGTTCGCGTCGGGCGCGACGACGTTGAGCCTCGGGGCCATCAACTTTCAATCCACCACGTCGATCACCATCGGGAACAGCGGGACCACGAGCGGCACCCTGAAGATGAACGGGAATACCGTCAACGGCGTAGCGAACACGCTCGTTGCCGTCGGCAACGTCGGCGCCGACCTGACCATCGCGAGCAACGTCGCGGGACTCTCCGGGTCCACCACGTTTCAACTCGGCACCACCGCCGGCGTGTTCAACATCTACGGCGACACGACCCCGATCGTCGGCGTCCGCAACCTGACGATCAGCACGGTGATTTCGCAGGCCGCCTCCGGATCGGGGTTCACCGTGCAGGGCGGCGGCAACCTGAACCTGACCGCGGCGAACACGTTTACCGGCAACGTGACGGTCAACACGGCCCGGCTGACGATCTCCAACGGGACTGCCCTCGGCACCACGGCGGGCAAGACGATCGTCAATAACGGCGGGGCCCTGTTCTTAAACAATGCCGGCACGGTCAACGAAAACATCGATTTCACCGGCCAGGGATTCGTCGCCGACACCCTCCTGTTCGGGGCGATCCGCATCTCCAACAACAACACGACCCTGGGCGGCACGCTGACCCTGACCGGCGACTCCCAGATGTTCATCCAGGGCAGCACGACGACCTTGAACGGGACGCTGACAGAGTCCGGCGGATCTCGGCAGTTCGACCTGATCGGGGCCGGGACGCTGACGGCCAACACGGCCGTCGCCTACACCGGGGTGACCACCGTCCAGGGAACGACGTTCAACCTGGCCGGTACGGGCGGGACATTGCTGGGCACGCCCTCCGTCACCGTGTCCCTCGGCGGAACGTTCCGACTCTCCAACACCTCCGGCACGTCCAACCTCGGCGACCGCCTCGCGGACACGATCCCGGTCAACCTGATCAACGGGACGTTCAACTTCACCCAGACGGCGGTCGCGGCGACGAACTACGCCGAAACGGTCGGTCCGCTATCCGTGCAGTCGTACTTAAACACCGTGTCCACAAGCCAGGCCGCAGCCGGCCAGACGTCGACACTGACGTTCGCCTCGCTGAACCGGACGAACAACGGGTCGGTGAATTTCGTCGGCACCGGACTCGGGGCCGACACGCGAAACCAGGTTCTGTTCACAGCCGCACCGACGATCACGAACGGCATGATTGCCCCGTGGACCATTTACAACGGCACGGCCGGGGCCGTCGGCACTACCGGCACCGCCGGGTCGCAGGTCAATCCGACCGGCGATTTCGCCAGCTACGGGGCCAACGGCATCACGGCCATGACCAACGTGATCACAAGCCAAAACGGGGTAGGTTGGACGGGGACGAGCAACATCAAATTGACTTTGAACGACGGGGGCCTCGCTCAGTCGGGAAACATACCCGCAATCAACTCGCTCACCATTCTGACTACTTCCGATACGCCGGGGACGACGTTCAACAATTTCGTCATTCTGAACGACGGCAACAACCCCAACAGCATGGTCATCAACTCGGGCGGGATCCTGATTTCCGGCCCGCACAACCTCAACGTCACCGCCGGCACCACCATAACCTCCGGCACGAGCGAACTGGTCTTTAACGTTCTGAACGGAACGACCACGTTCAACCCCATTATCGCCAACAACGGCGGGACGGTTGTCGGGCTCACGAAAGTGGGGAACGGGATTCTGGCCCTCGGCAATAACAATTCTTTTTCCGGACCCATTATCGTCAACGCCGGGAACAACGGCGGCGGCCTCCAAATCACCGGCACTGGGGCGTTCGGAAATCTGGGCGTCGCCCGTTCGGTGACCCTGAAGGCCGGCACCGGCGGCGGGAACGGATCGACCCTGAACTTCCCCATCGGCGGAACGTCTTCGGACGGCCTCACCCTTCCGGCCAACATCACCATCAACATGGAAGGGTTCTTGAGCGGCGGGGCAGTCAACAACCTCACCGCCCAGGGGATCACCGGCGTCAACGCCCGGTCGTCCCTGATCACCAACGGCAACATGGCCATCAACGGGCCGATTACATTCACCGGCAACAACTTCATCCAACTCCAGCAGAACGATACCTCCCTCGCCACAACCCTAACGATCAACGGTTCCCTCAGCAGCACGACTCCGGGTAACCCGTTCACCGGCTGGGTTCTGTTCCGCGGCGGCGGCAACATCGTCGTCAACGGCCTGATCAACCTGCCAAACGCCACGATCGGGACCACCGAACCGTCGACCGTCGTCACCCTGAACGCCCCCGCGGCCGGAACGAACAACTTCCTCGGCCTCGGAATCACGTTCGGCACGGTTAAACTCGGCACCGGAACGAACATCCTCCCGGCCACCAGCACCGTTTTCCTGGGCCAGGCCAATAACGCCAACGTCGGCGCCTTCTGGCTGAACGGAAACAACCAGACCATCGCCCAACTCGGAATCCAGGCGACCAGCACCTCGGTCCTGACCAACAACATCGTCGAGAACGGGGCCGCGGGGAATTCCACCCTGACGTTCGCCGGCAACGCAACGCCGTCCCAGTTCGACGGCACCGTGCAAAACGGCGGCGCCGGGTTGCTCAACCTGAACGTCACGGCCGGTTCGCTCACCCTCACCGGGCCGAACACCTACACCGGCGTGACCACCGTCGGCACCGGCGCCACCCTCGGCCTCGCCTCCGTTTCCAACGCCGGGTCGCCCGGGGCCCTCGGCTCCGCGGCCGTCGCCTCCGCCAACTTCTCGATCAACGGCGGGACCGTGATGTACGTCGGCGGCACCTCGTCGTCCGACCGCGGGTTCACCGTCGGCGCCTCCGGCGCGACGTTCAACGTCACAACCCTGGGCGGCAACGTGGCCTTCAACGGGATCGCAACCGGAGCCGGGGCGATCACCAAGACCGGCCCGGGAACGCTCATCCTCGGCGGCGCCAATACCTACCTCGGCAGTACGACCGTCAACGGCGGGACCCTCCGCATCAACAACACCTCCGGGTCCGGGACCGGCCCGGGCGGGGCGGTCACCCTCAACAACGTCGGATCGACCCTGATGGGCACCGGCACAGTCGGCGGACCGATCACGATCAACCCGAACACCGTGCTCTCCCCGGGGAACAACACCGTCGGCACCCTGTCGCAGGGCGCCTTCCTCTCCACGTGGGGGCCGGGCGGCATCTTTAACGTCGAATACGACGGCACGGCCGGCACGCTGACATCCGGCGTGAACGTCGACCTGTTCACCAGCCTCGGGTCGCTCTCCGTCACGGCCGACGCGACCACCAAATTCGTCATCAACCTGACCCGCGTGGCCGGCGACGCCCCGCAAGTGGGCAACACCGTGACGATCGCGACGTTCGCCACCGCCCCGACGATCAACCCCAGCTTCTTCACCTTCACCGGCCAGTTCTTCAACGGGGTGACGCCGAGCATCGTGGCCAACGGGAACAACGTGGACATCACGTTCGCCCCCTTGGCCCCGCCGCCGCCTCAGATCAACTGGCTGGCCACCACCTCGACGAACTGGAGCGACCCGACCAACTGGGACGCCGGCGTCATTCCCCAACCCGGCACCGTCGCCACGTTCAGCCTCGGCTCTGCCACCCAATTCAACACCAACAACGACATCGTCGGCCTCAAGGTCGACGGCATCCGGGTCAGCGGCACGGCCCCGTCGGCGTTCACCATCAACGGCAACCCGTTCACCATCACCACGGCGACCGGGATCGACATGTCCGCGGCCTCCGCGGACATGACCGTTAACGTCGCCATCACCCTGGGGGTCAGCCAAAGCTGGACCGTCAACGCCGCCCGCACACTCCTCATGTCGGGGGCGATCGACGGCGCCGCCACGCTCACCAAGGCCGGGGACGGTACCCTGCAAGTGAACGTCGCGACGAACAGCTACTCCGGCGGCACGGTGATTACCGGCGGTGTGTTGGAAATCACGCAGGTGGGTGCCGGTAATTTGCTCATTCCTACTGCGGGCCTTAGTCAGATCGGCACCGGGGCCATCACGATTAATGGTGGCGAACTTCGCCTCTCGGCGGGCGCGGGCACCGTTAATAATTCTGGGGCCACGCCGCGGACGATCACATTCGGTGCGGATGGCGGCATCTTCACGATGAGCAAGGTAATCAATGGCTATCAGCCGCTCGTAGCCAATAACACCGGTGGCGCCGTCGCTGTCGTTCGCTCTTTGACTTTTAATTCCGACAACTGGTCCACGAACAATGGGTTGAATATCAACTCCGGCCAAATCACCGGCACCGGACCGGTCCGGTATGAGTTCCTCGACGGGTCGCTCTTGACATTCAACCAGTCTCAGACCGTGCCGATGAACTTTACCTTCCAGGGGCCGGACAACGGCTCCGCGGCGGCGAACCGGACGGCCATTACGGCCACCGGGGCGACCGGGGCCACCGTTCCGACAACGTCCCACCAGGTCGGCCGCTTCGGCATTATCAACGCGACCATGACGTTTTCGGCCGGTCTCGAATTCCGAAACGCCGTGCAGGTATCCGAATTCAACGGCGGCGGGACAATTGACGCCGACATCACCTTCCGTTCCATGCCGAACGGGACGTTCGTCGGGTTCGAAGCCCGCGGCACCGGGACCGCCGGGGCTTACAGCCCGATCACGCTCGGGACCACGTTGAACGCCCGGACGATCACGATCGAAAACAACGCGACGATGGTGCTGGACTCCCGGTTCCGCCAGGACGCCGTGAACGTCGGCCCCGTCATCGTCAACGCCCGGACGGTCATCCAACCCGGCGGGACGATGGAATTCGCCCAATCGACCACCACCGGTGCCGGGAATAACGAAACCGGCACGCACCTGGTCAACGGGGCGATTCGCGGGACCGGGAACGATTCGCTAGACGCCCGCGTTAACCTGCTGTTGCCGAATAAGACCACGAACGGCACGTCCACCGGCGGGGTGAACTGGTCGACCGGCGCGGCCCTGGAAATTATGGGCACCGGGACCGGCGGGTTGCGGGTGGAAGGAACCTCCGCCTTTATCGGCACGTCGGGCAGCCCGAGCTTTTACTCCGCGGCACGCATCAACGGCCTGACGGGGACGGGTGGCACTCTGACCTTCGCCCCGTCCAACGCGGGCATGACCCTCAACCTGGCCCCGACCGCGGCCAGCGTTGTCCAGCTCGGCGTCGCGTCCAGCGGGGCCGGTGTCGTGCCGGTCACCATCGGGGCCTCCGCCAACGACCTCGCCAACTGGGGCGGTCTCGTGGTGAAGGGGTCGAGCGGCGGCGGTACCACGGCCGCAAACCTGGCGACGAACCAGACGTTCGCCTCGACCACGATCATCGGCGGGACGCTGTCCATCGGGAACGGCGTCACCCTCACGTCGCCGCTCTCGATCGCGACCGGCGGAACGCTGGGCGGGACGGGGACGGTTACCGGGGCGATCGCGATCAACGCCGGTGGGATTCTCGCCCCGGGCAACTCGATCGGCACCCTCTCGGCCGGGGCCGGCGTGACCACCTGGGCCCCCGCCGGGCAATACACGGTCGAATACGATACGACCTCCGGCGTGTTCACCTCCGGCACCTCGATCGACTACTTCAACAGCGCCGGCTCGCTGACCGTTTCCGCCAGCAATACGGCGGGCAATCAGTTCGTTATCAATCTGAAGCAACTCAACACCGGCGGGACCGTGAGCAACCCGCAGATCAAGATCGCCACGTTCGCCGGGGGCATCACCGGATTCTCCGCCGACAAGTTCAGCGTGACCGGCGACTTCTACTCCGGCATGACGCCGACCGTGAGCGCCATCGGCAACGACATCGTGTTGACCTTTTCTCCCGTGCCCGAACCGGTCACCGTGCTCGGCCTGGCCGCGGTGGGGCTGACCGGGGCTGGCTGGGTTCGCCGCCGCAGGGCTGCCCGGGTGTAAACGAGTAATGCAACTCTGTCGGCGGGGCCGCGATCGGCCCCGCCGATTTCATTTAAGCCCGAGCCGGGGATCGGCCAAATCGAGTCGGTACAGGAGTTGGTTGTACTCGTACCGCGGGGTTCGAGTCGGGTTGCCGGAGAATGTGGCCGTGTACGTGCCTTCGAAATAGAGGTACCGGCCGCCGGGGGCGAACGTCGGGTGCTGCCGCGGGTTGTAGAAGGAATACTTCGGGTGGGTGGCGACCTTGACGGCATTTCTCCACGGCCCGGCCGGCGATTCCGCCTCCGCGTACCACACTTCGCCCAGGGCCGACGGGGCCGCCCGGTCCCCCCGCTGCACCGCGATCAGCGTCCACTTCTTCCGATACGCATTCCATTCGATCGACCCGCCGTGGACGGACACTGCCGACCCCGAATCCTTATCCGTCAGGGCATACCGCGCCCGGTCCGGCTTGAGCGTTCCGTCACGGAGGAGCCGCCGCTCCTCGTCTTGCGTCGTAGGTGGATTCTCCTTCTGCCAGCCGTAATCGCCCGTCGCCGGGTCGAACGCTAGGGCCTCGTACGCCGCGGGGTCCGTCACGGCCGCCCATGTCGCCCGGACCCGCGTGCGGGCGAACGGAGCGCAGAAGTAATAATAATCACCGTCCGGTCCGGCGGCTTTGATCGCGTTGCCGAGCGGGTGACGCCAGGTGTTTTTCGGATCGAGCGTGGCGATTTTCTCGAACGTACCTGCCGCGTCGTCGAACCGGACGAGTCCGTGTTCGAGTTCGACCGCGAGGTTTTTTCGGCGGGTGAAATGGGACACGAGCGTTTCGTTCCCCCGGGCGTCTTTCACGGTCAAAAGGCCGAAGAGCCAGACCGGGCCGGGGCCTTTCAGCGGGGCCATGTGCCGGACGCGGTCCGGGTGTTTCGGGTCCATGAAATACGAAAGCGGTACGCCGGCGTCGGGGTCGAACCCGCCGGTGCCGGGCCGGGGCGACGTGGCTGCCGTGGTCTGGAAATTGCCGAGCGGGTAGTTCGGTACGTTCGTATCGCCCCAGAGCCAGAACAGTTTGCCGCGGTAAGGCACGCACTGCACCGAATCCTGCCCGGTCACTCCGGCGTTCAGGTTCGGGTCCGGGATTGGGCTGGGTTTTCCGAGCCGGGCGGAGTCCCGGAAGATTCCCTGCCCCGTGACGCGATAGAGCCGCTCGGCCAGGTTGGTCCGGGTCAGTTTGACGGTGGCGGTGCCGCCGGGAGCGGTCGTTAACCGCACGCCGCGGTAGCCGAATCCGTCCTTGGGGTACTCGTAGCCGGGAGAGGAGACGGAGAAGAAAACGTCTTTGCCGAGCAGGCCCGGTTCGTCGAACGCCACCCATCCGCCGCTGTCAGTGGTGTAGGCGATGTCGTTGGTAGTCCGGAGTTCGACGAGGGGCACGCCGCGGCCGGTGCGGTCGTCGACGACGTGGATGCCAAAGGGTTTGACGTCCTGGGCAATGGCGACGTTGCCGACCACCAGGTCGAGTGACAAGGCAGCCAACGCGAGAGAGCGGTTCATCGAAGCCCCCGACCGGGAAAGGACCACGGGTATCGTGGCCCGATCCCGATGCGGGGCAAGGTCACGGCGACGAAATCATTTTGATTTCGAACACCAGTTCGGAGTTGGGCGGGATGGACCCCTGGCCGGCGGAGCCGTAGGCGAGGTTGGCGGGGATGTCGAGTTGGCGGATGCCGCCGGGCTTCATTCCGGGGATGCCTTCCTGCCAGCCTTGGATGACGCCGCTCAGCGAGAATTGACTGGTGCCGCCGTGCTGGGCGCTGGAATCGAACACGGTGCCGTCCAACAGCCAGCCGATGTATTCGACGGTTATGGTCGCCCCGGCGGTCACGGCCGGGCCGGTGCCCACGATCCGGTCGCGGATCCGAAGCCCGTCCGGCTGGGTCACCCACCCGGGCGCGTTCAGGTCCGGGATCGTGGTCCGCAGGTTCGGATCGTTATCGGGGTTCGTCGTCGAACCGCCCGGCGTAAACGGAAAGCCGCCGTAGAGGACGGCGAACGTATTGGCGTAGGAGTATTCGAGCCGGGCGAGGGCGATCTCGTCCCAGGTTCTGTTGGCAAGCGTATAGAGGCTCGTATTTCCGGGGTTGGCCGCAATCGTTGTTTGGACTTCCGAAAGGAACGTACTCAGCGTCTGATCCGCGGCGAACGCCCCTTCGGCGATACCGAAATATGCGGTGCGGATCGTGGCGGCTTCCCGTTTCGGCACGGTCTCGCCGAGGCGGTGCGCCAAATCCTGGATCGGACCTCGGGCCAGTTCGACGAAATTCGCGGCGTCGAGTGCGTCCGCGATCGAGGGGACAATCCGGTCGTCGAGCCTGTCGAGGCAGAGTGGGAATCGGACCGGGGTCATCGTCGGGGCCTCCGCGGCCGGGGTAATATGGGATGGCCCCTCGTTTATCGGCAAAACCGGCAACCCCCCTTGAATCGGAAGATGGGGAATCCGGGGCGTTATTCCCCCAACCGGAACATCTTCTTCAGGGCGTCAAGTAACGTGCCGTGGCCGGCTTCCGCCGAGGATTCGTGCAGTGCGGCGATCGGCCCGTGCAGGAGTTGATTCTGGAAAAGGCGAAAAGCGTACTCCACCGCCTGCTTTTCTTCCGGCGTCAGTTTCCCGTTGAAGCGGGTGAGGAGGGGTCCGGTCACTCCTTCGCGCACGCGGTCGAATTCGGCGGTCAGTTTGCGGATGACCGGCCCGCTTTTCCGGCGGGCCCAGTCGGCGGCGAACGCCCGGACCGCATGATCGACGATCGCCTCGGCCGGGGCCAGGTGCCGCCGCCGCTCCGCAAGGGTTTCGTCCCGGACGCGGGCCAGATCGTCGACGTTGACCACGACGACCCGGTCGCCGTCGTGCAGGGCTGGGTCGAAATCCCGTGGGACGGCGATGTCGAGCACGACGAGTGGACCGCCGGTTCGGAAGGGGCGCACGGCCGCGTCGAACCGGGACTTTCCGACGACGGGGACCGGGGCGCCCGTAGTGCTGAGAACGATGTCGGCCCGGGCGAGTGCCGCGTCGAGGTCGACCCAGGGGATCGCCCGACCGCCGCACGCGGCCGCGGTCTCTTCGGCCTTCTCCGAGCTGCGGTTCGTCACGAGGATTTGCTTCGGCCGGAGATCCTTCAGATGAGTCAGCGTCAGTCGGCCCATTTTCCCGGCCCCGATTACGAGCACCGTCTTGTCGGAGAAATGGTCGAACACCTGACGTACGTAATCGACGGCGACACTGGGAACGGAAACGTGCCCTTTGGCGATCCCCGTGTCGGTGCGGATTTTTTTGGCCGTCTTCAACGCGAAGGGCATGAGCGTGTGGAGGAACGGCCCGGCGGTGCCGAGTCGGCCGGCGGCGTCGTACGCCTTCTTCACCTGCCCGGCGATCTGCCCTTCGCCGACAACGAGGGAATCCAGGCTCGCCGCGACCCGGCAGACGTGCCGGACGGCAGCCTCATCGGAATGAACGTAAAGAACTTTCAGGATATCGCCCGAGGAAAGCCCGGCCCACTCCCCGAGTGCTTCGGCGATGGCCGCCGGTTCGACCGGGGCGTCGCCGGCCGGCTTCGCCAGGTACACCTCAACCCGGTTGCAGGTGCTCAAAACAACGACCTCGGCCTCGAATCGGGCGGCCAGCCCGGCCGTGGCTTCGTCGAGCGCCTTCCCTTCAATCGCCAGCTTTTCCCGGAGAGCCACCGGGGCCGTGCGAAAGTTGCACCCGATCGCGCGGAGGTTCATTTCGGCCCCTCCGCGAACGGGTGCGTGGCGGCGAGCACGGCGACCATGAGGGCGAACGCGGCAATGGTGCCGAGGGCGAGTCGGCGGCCGGGAACGTGGGTCGCATATCGCAAGTAGAGCAGGACCAGAAACGCCAGCCAAAGCCCGGCGGTGCCGAGAAACTTCACCGACAGCCAGTTCGTCGGCAGGTCGTGGGTCGGCCGCAGAAGGATCGCGCCGAGGACTAACCCGGCCGTGAGCAGGGGGAAAGCCAGGTTCACTGCCCGGCGGTTCATTGCTTCGAGTCGTTCGAGGCTGAGCATCTTCAGCCCGCCGAGCGGGTTCGTCTTGGCCCGCAGCCGATGGGCTTGAACCAGGTACATGACGCTTGCCAGGAACGCGACGCTCACGCCGACGGCGGCCAGGAGAATGAGGATGCCGTGGATCGCCCCCCAGGTGTGGTCGGTGGTCAGCCAGGCCGGCACGCCAGAGTTGGCGTCGGGCCCGCCGGTCAAAAGGGCGAGCGACAGGCCGACCAGGCCGAGAATGACCGGGAGGACGAAAACCGCCCAGGCTTGCCGGGCGTGGTGAATCGTGCCGTACAGGTAGAAGACGGCCAACACCCAGGCGACGAGGAGCAGGGCGGCATACGGTTCGGCCGGCGACGGGTGGTGATACACGAGGTAAAGGGTCTGAGCGAAAAGGCCGGCCGCCCCGAACGCCAACCCCGTCGGCCGAAGCCACCCCCGGCCCGGTGCCGCCCACCGGGCCAATTCCAGCCCGAACGCGACCAGGTAACTCAGACCGAAACACGCGTGCGTAACGCCTTGAAGCGGGGACGCCGACATCGAACGGGACGCCTCGGGTGGGAAAAGTCATTCTATCGCGCCGGCCGGCTGCCGCAGGGCCATGTGTTCAAACAAACGGTGTGTGATTTCCCGACGATTGTCGGTTCACTTTTTCCCCCGAAGCGCGATTTATCCGTTGACACGGCCGGTCGAAACGGCCAAAACATCTTTCCCTCCGGACGTTCCGAGTTAGGTGTGCCGTTTGCTGTGGATGATTGAATTTACGCAGAACTAAAGTCTAACCGTCGTACATTATCCATAGCGGTCGAACTAATGGGCTTTGCCCCGCGTAAAAGCTCTGCGGCCGGAAGCGATCACACCTTTTGTCGAGAACGAACTTTCCCACCTTTCATCACCCGAAAGCACTGCCATGGACTATGCCTCCCAGCGTCGCGCCAGCTTGTTGAAGAATCTCAAAAAAGACGGCCACGACGCCATTCTCGTAACCAATCCGGTGAGCGTGACCTATTTGTGCGGGTTTACGGGCGATTCGAGCTTTCTGTTCGTTCACGCGAAAGGGGCAACGCTGATCACCGACGACCGGTATGCCCAGCAGGCGGAAGCGGAATGCCCGGCCCTGGAGTTACACGTTCGGCCTCATTCGAAGACGACCCCGCAGGCTGCAGGCGAAATACTCGCCAAACATGGGGCGAAATCGTGCACGGTCGAAGCGGACCATTGCTCGCTCGCCCTCCTCGGCGCGATTCAGACGAACGCCACCAAGACGACGTTCGTACCCGTGACCGGGCAGGTCGAACTCCTCCGCATGCTCAAAGACGCGAGCGAGGTCGAGCACATCCGGTCGGCCGTGCGGGTGGCGGAGCGGGCGTTCGTCATGTTCAAGTCGATGCTCCGGGAGTCGGACACCGAAAAGGACATGGTGGACGCGTTGGAGTGTTTCGTCCGCCGGGCGGGGGGCAAGGGGGCTTCGTTTCCGCCGATTGTAGCCGTCGGAGACCGGGGAGCGCTGCCGCACGCGCAACCGACCTCCCGACGACTGGGCGAGACGAGCAAGCTGCTGGTCGATTTCGGTGCGGACATTGGATACAAGTCGGACATTACCCGCACGTTTCGGTCGCCGTTCGGGACCGCCCCGACGCGAAGGAACAAGCAGGAGCGCGTGGGGTATAACCTGGAAGAATTGCAGGCGGTGGTCGTGGCCGCCCAGACGGCGGCGGTCGCCGCGATCCGGCCGGAAGTGCCGGCCCGGGACGTCGATACTGCCGCCCGCAAGGTCATCGAAAAAGCCGGCTATTCCGAGTACTTCACCCACGGCACCGGCCACGGCATCGGACTCGAAATCCACGAACTTCCCCGCATCCGCCAAAATTCCGACGACGTCCTCGACGCCGGCATGGTCGTCACCATCGAACCCGGCATCTACATCCCCGGCTGGGGCGGCGTCCGCATTGAAGACGATTACCTGGTGACCCGCGACGGGGCCGTCTGCCTCACCACCCTGCCCAAGGACGTGACCGTCCTGAGCTGACCGGATCATCCCGGTTCCCCCTCGGCTCCCCACTCTGCCCCCAATTCGGTCTTCCCTTCCCCGACCCCGTCGCGGTATCCTTCCGCGATAATTTCCCACGGTCCAGGGAGGGACCCGCTATGCCCGATGCCCCTGCCACTTCACCCCCGCCGGCCAAGAAAGGCTGGCTCCGCGCCGGCGTCGTCGGCGTGGTCGGTCTGTTCGGCGGCTCCGCCACCATGTACGTCACCGCAATCTTCGATAGCGTCGTCAAGCCGGCCAAGCCGGTCGCCAACTTCGAAGCCAAGGCCGCCGGACTCGACGTCACCTGCGAAAACAAATCCATCGGCGAATCCGGGTGGTGGGACTTCGGCGACGGGTCCGCACTCGTACCGTTCGACCCGACCAAAGCGACCGTCGCCCACTCCTACGCCAAGTCCGGGACGTACACGGTCAAACTCACCGTGCGCAATTTCCTCATGGACGAAAACGTCCGAACGGTGCCGGTGGATCTGGGCACCGCCACCGCCCCGTCCGCCCTCCCCCCGAGTATCACCGGGCTGACGGTGGTACCGATCGGTTCCTCAGCGGTGGCCCCGGCCACGTTCAAAGTGGTCGGCCAGGTTCAGAATGCCGACAAGAGCATGATCAATACCACCGCCGGAACGCTGAAAGAAACCCCCGCCGGGGTCGTCGAGGAACTCGTCGTCTTTGACAAGCCGGGGACCTATGCCATCGACCTGATCGCCACGAGTTCGAAAGCCGGACCGGTCAAGCAGACGGCCTACGTGACCGTCGGCCGGGCAGCCTTGGGCACGCTCTCCGCCACCGTCCGCGTCGTCGACACCGGCATGAAAGTCGAAAAACAACCCTACGTCGAAACGTGTACGTTCCCGGTACCGACAAAACAGAATTCCCAGAAGACGTTCGAGAAGCGACTCCACGCCCCATCGGGATGTGTATTCAAAGAGGTCGCGGTCGCCGCGGTGACGGGCAAGGCGACGGGGAATGTCCGGGTCGAACTGGAAAAGGAAGGGAAGGCGGCCCGAGTCCTCGGGGACTGGATTGTCGGGCCGGACGCGGCGGCACAGGCGGCCGGCGGTGGAGAAGTTTTCATCACCCTCAAAGGGTCCGCCGAGAAACACGTCGCCGTGAATCCGAAACAGAACCGAATGACCGATACCGTCAGCCTCGGGGGGACGCTCTCGATGAAACTTCCCAAGCGGCCCGGATGGATGTCGGCCGGAACCCGTCAGGTACTCGTCGAACTCACCGAAACCGAGGCGAGCGGGCCGCGGACGGTGCTGGCCAAGGAATTGCTCCCCACGACCGGAGTTCTCGTCCGTCAAGTCGTCGCCGCGGGCCGTACCGCCTTAGCCCAAGCCCGACTCGTCGGCGATACAGTCGAGTTCACGGTGCGGTAGCGTCGCCGCGACGCAGTGCCTTCGGTGTGGAGCGCGTGCGGGGACGCGCTCCATACAATTCCTTCGTGACCGGTCCAACGCCAAAACCGCTCTCTCTCCGCCGGGAAGGCGACGGCCTCCGCATCGACTGGGCCGACGGCACGAGTACGTTTGCCGAGTGGAAACACCTGCGGGCGAATTGCCCCTGTGCCGGCTGCCTGGACGAGAAATCCCGGCCGCCCGACCCGCTTCGCGTATTGTCGGTCCGCGAGGTCGAAGCCGGGCCGCCGGCCCCCGTCGCCATGACTCCGGTCGGACACTACGCCTACCAGATCACCTGGACCGACGGGCACGGGGCGGGAATTTACACCTTGGAAACGCTCCGGGTGTTGGGAACATCCACCGACTCGCAATGACGAAAGACGAATTGCCCCGGCTTGTTCGACCCTGGTTATTCGTCAATCGACGCTAAGGAATCGCATCATGCCTCCTCCGAATATGCCCGGAATGCCGCCGAAACTCGTCCTGCCGGGCGTCAAGCACGTCCTCGCCGTGGCAAGCGGAAAGGGCGGGGTGGGGAAGTCCACCGTTGCCGCAAACCTTGCCATGGCGTTGCAGATGAGCGGGAAGAAGGTCGGCCTCATGGACGCCGACATCTACGGGCCGTCCGTGCCGATCATGTTCGGCCTCGGCCTCGTGGACCAGACGAAGACGCCATTCCCCATCGAACGGTTCGGCCTCAAGCTCATGAGCATGGGCTTTCTCGTCGACCCGACCCAGGCCGTCATCTGGCGCGGGCCAAAGGTCGCCCAGGCCGTGGCCCAGTTCCTGGCACAGTGCCCGTGGGGAGAGTTGGACGTTCTGGTGATTGATTTGCCACCCGGCACCGGCGACGCCCAACTGACGCTCAGCCAGCAGGCCCCGCTCACCGGAGCGATCATCGTCACGACGCCGCAAGACGTGAGCCTGATCGACGCCCGCAAGGGAGTGAAGATGTTTGCCGAAGTGAAGGTGCCCGTTCTCGGTGTCATCGAGAACATGAGCTACTTCGTCGGCGACGACGGCAAGCGGTACGACATATTCCGCTCCGGCGGCGGCAAGAAACTCGCCGCGGAATCGGGCGTGCCGTTACTGGGCGAATTGCCGATCGACCCGCGGGTGGCCGAATGCGGGGATTCCGGCGAACCGATCGTGAAGAAATACCCGGAAAGTCCAGTCGCGAAGGCGTACGCGTCATTGGCGAACGTGGTGGTGAAGGACCTGTTGAGCGTCGAGCCGGAAGGATTGCCGGCGGTGGTGTTGTAAGTACGTTCCGGTACCGCGATTCGGTTTCTCTCGGTCCGAGCCGCTGGATCGGGGTTGTCGTTCGCCAGACCGCGAGGGTAGTCTCTTTCCTTCGCTCTTTCCCCCCGTGCCTGCCCACACCGTGCGGACACCGAGAGTTCTTGCGTGCAGACATTTCTCGACCTGACCGACCGATTCCCGATCCGGTTCGATGTAACGCGCATGCTGCAGGAACTGGCCGACCTGTCCGCCGACGCCGTCTGGCTCGACCATTACGACAAAGCCCTTTCCGCCGGCTGGCGGGCGATCCCGCTCGTTTCGCACGAGGGCCGGATGGACGGCCCCGAGTCGCAACGATGGGGAGACGTGAGGACGTTTCGGCGGACGCCGGTGGTTGAGAGAACGCCCTACTTCGCGTCGCTACTGAACGCATTCGCCTGCCCGCAGGGCCGGGTGCGGATTCTCAAGCTCATGCCCGGGGCCGTGATCGGCATGCACCGCGACATCGCCGACGAGGCGGCGGGGTTCGCTTACAACAAGGTCCGGCTGCATATCCCGATCGAGACGAACGACCGGGTCGTGTTCCACCTCGCCGGCCGACAGATCCGGATGCATCCCGGCCGACTCTACTATTGCGATTTCACCAAACGCCACTTCGTGCGGAACGACGGTACCGAGCCGCGCATCCATCTGGTGCTCGACCTGATCGTGAACGACTTCCTCCGCAGCGTTTTCCCGCCGACGTCGCTCGCGGAGCGGTGCCGGCACTGGTGCCTGCGGCGGGTGATGCCGGCCGTCTGGTCGTTACGAAGTACAAAGACCGAAGCGAGCCGCCGGTTCTGGCGGACTTACAACGGCTCGGCCGTGCAGGTCGTTGCACGTCGGGTGCGGGGGGTGCCGTTGAGAGATGATGTTTCGATCCGTTCGTAAGCTAGCGCGGCCAATCACAGCAACTTCTTCGCCGCCGCGTATACGGCCTCAACCGTAAACCCGAAGTGCTTCAACAAATCCTTGAGCGGGGCCGAGGCTCCGAAGGTGGTCATGCCGATGATGGTGCCGCCGGTGGTGGCGTAGCGTTCCCAGCCGAACGTGCTGGCCATTTCGACACAGACCCGTTTCGTCACCTTCGGCGGGAGCACGGAATCGCGGTACGCCTGCGTTTGCTTTTCAAATAGTTCCCAACTCGGCAAACTCACCAAACGGACCTTAGCCCCCTCGGCCTTGAGCTTTTCGTAGGCCTCGACGCAGAGCATGACTTCGCTCCCCGTGCCGATGAGGATCAACTCCGGCGTCGGCGAACTTTCGGCCAGCGTGTACCCGCCTTTGGCCAGACCGCTAGCAGGGGCATATTTCGTCCTATCGAGTGTCGGCAGGGCTTGGCGAGTCAGGGCGAGAATCACAGGCTCGTGCTTCCACGGCATAATTGTCCGCCAGGCTTCGGCCACTTCGTTCGCATCGCCCGGCCGGATTACGGTCATGCCTGGCATAGCCCGTAAGGAGGCCAGGTGTTCGATCGGCTGGTGCGTCGGTCCGTCTTCGCCGACGCCGATGCTATCGTGCGTGAAGACGTAGATGACGGGCATTTCCATGATCGAGGCGAGTCGGATCGCCCCGCGGCCGTAGTCGGAGAAGATCAGGAACCCCGACCCGTACGCCCGGAGTTTCGACTGGGCCATGCCGTTCATGATGCCGCCCATCGCGTGCTCTCGGACGCCGAAATGGATGTTCCGCCCGCCGGGCGAATCGGCCTGCTGGGTGCCCGCCCCATCGAACGTCAGTTTCGTTTTGGTGGACGGGTTCAAGTCAGCCGCCCCGCCCACGAGCCAAGGAACGTTCTTGCCCACGGCGTTGATCAGTTTGGCCGAGGATTCCCGGGTGGCGAGTCCCTTGGCGTCGGCCGGGAAGCTCGGAATGTCTTTGTCCCACCCGGCCGGGAGTTCCCGCTTTTCGATCGCGTCGATCTGGGCGGCGAGGTCCGGGTATTGTTTCCGGTACTCGGCGAATTTCTTATCCCACTCGGCGTGCAGACCGGCCCCGCGGGCGCCGATCCCTTTTTGGAAATGCTCGTAGACGCCGGCGGGGACGAGAAACTTGGCGTCTTCCGGCCAGCCGTAAAACTTTTTCGTCGCCGCGACTTCGTCCACGCCCAGCGGTTCGCCGTGGGCGTCCCGGGTGCCCTGTTTGTGCGGGGCGCCCCAGGCGATCTTGGATTTCACGATAACGAGCGTCGGCAGGTCGGCCGTGTCTTCAAACGCTTCGAGGGCGACGGCGACGCCCGCCCGGTCGTTCGCGTCGGCGACCCGGCGGACCCGCCAGCCGTAGGCCTCGAACCGCCGACCGACGTCCTCCGTGAACGCCAGACTGGTCGACCCGTCAATGGTGATCTGGTTGTCGTCGTAAAGCAGGCAGAGGTTCGACAGTTTCTGGTGTCCGGCAAAGCTGGCCGCCTCGGACGAGATTCCTTCCATCATGCACCCGTCGCCGCAAATGGCGAACACGCGGGAATTAAACAGCGATTCGAACCCGGGCCTGGTGTAATTGGCGTGCATCCACCGGGCGGCGAGAGCCATTCCGACGGCGTTGGAAATCCCCTGGCCGAGCGGGCCGGTCGTGGTTTCGACGCCGGTGGTGAGGTGAGATTCCGGGTGGCCTGGCGTGCAACTGCCGAGTTGGCGGAAGCGTTTGATTTCGTCGAGCGTAACCGGCCGGCGGTTATCCCCCTTCACCCCGGCGAGGTGCAGGATCGAATACAGCAGCATCGAGGCGTGGCCGTTGGAAAGCACGAACCGATCCCGC
Organism: Fimbriiglobus sp.; assembly: GCA_036493815.1. Lineage (GTDB taxonomy): Bacteria > Planctomycetota > Planctomycetia > Gemmatales > Gemmataceae > DASXPC01. The sequence continues at coordinate 63,862 of DASXPC010000166.1, forward strand.
CCGGGCCAGGCCGGGGCGGCCGGGTCGTACCGCATGTGGTTTTGCCATAGCTCGTAGGCGACCGGAGCCAGGCTCATCGGGGCGCCGGGATGCCCGGAGTTGGCCTGCTGAACCGCGTCCATCGCCAGG